>JAGVXP010000034.1 GCA_018303725.1 Candidatus Woesearchaeota archaeon
TCATGGTTGGGTATGCTCCAACCACCCCTCATAGAGCCTTACGGCTCTTGGGGGGTTATTAATTTTTCTATGAGATTTTCACCAAAGCCTATTTAATAGAAAGATTTAAATAGCCGTAACTAAACACAAATCAAAAAATATGATAAAACCATTGAGGCAATTTACTGTTAGAAAGCTAAGAGGGCCAACAAGTAGTTTAATAAAGTTGGTATGGAACATAGACGGCCCAGGAGGAAATAAAAGGCTCTGTAAACAAAAAATATAATAAAATACTAATTACAGGCAAAACTATTTCTGGTGGTTGATATGTCAAAAACTATTAAATGTCCCTTATGCAATTATACATTAGGAGAAGAGGACCAATATACCGGATACTGCTCAATATGCGGAGAAGAACTAAAGCAACTAGATGAGGTGGATCAAATGGACAAAAGAAAGAAAGAGGTAAAAAATAAAAGTATTTGAATTCACTAAGGGAAGCTTTTTATAACTTCAAGAATTATTAAAAAAAGGAAAAACAATTCAAGGATAAGGAGGTAATAAGAATGGAAGATTGGGAATATCCACACCTTTACGATGATGAAGGGGATTCGGACAATGATGAAGAAGGCTATTAGTTATTGATGTTAATTTTAAATAGCTTTATTTTTTATTTTTTAAATAAACAAAAAAATTGCAAATAGTGGAGTAAAATGGGAAGAATCAAAACAACCTTAATAAAGAGAGTAACACATGAATTAATGAGGCTTCATTTCAATGAATTTACTGATGACTTTAATAAAAATAAAGGAATTGTTAATAAATTTGTTTCAATTTCTTCTAAAAAATTGAGGAATGCTATTGCAGGCTACGCAACAAGGTTAATCAAAAAAAGCAAAGAAAGCAAAGACACCATTTTAAACCAATACTAAGAGGATTTCTATCCACCATGAAAAAGTTTATATCTTTAAACCAATTGTTTAGTCAGTTAAGGAGTAAGGGTTTTAATACATGGCTTGATAGGCTGACCTTTTTAAAAATAGGGCATCCAACAAATAATCAAAAGGGTGTTTATATTGGCTAGATTTGTCCCTATAAACGAGATTGTAGAGCAAATAAAAGAGAGGAGACCTAACTTTGTTAGAATCATTGACAGGATAACTTTTAAAAAAATTTTTTTATATTGGATGTTGTACATGTTTAGTTTTGGGGTTATCTTTTTCTTGTTATCTTTTACACAAAATGACGGGGTTTTGTACAAGCAGGAAAGGCTAAGCCAGTCTATTGGTGGTTTTGTCACAGCGCAGTATTTCAGCTTTATCACTTCAGCATCCGCATCGCAAGGCTATGGGGACATAATGCCTCATGGCATATCCAGGATATTTGCTGTAATAGAAGCTGTTTCAGGTTTGATAATATTCGGACTGCTGATATCCAAACTGGTTTCAAAAAAGCAGGATATGATACTTAACGAATTATATGAATTGTCATTTAATGAAAAAATTAACAGGCTAAGGTCTTCCCTTTTAAGAAAATTCTCGACCCCATGAATACAGAACTTCTTTTTAGCAGTATAATTCATTCATTTGAAAAACTAAACGAGTTGATGCATCTCCTAAATGAAAATAAGCTAGACTGGAAGAGAGAAACAACCTTGAATCTAATAAACAGATGTCTGTCTTTAAATAACACTCTTTTTGATAAATTAAATGTTTCCAAAAACCTTGCTGAAAAAACCGTTATTGATTTGAATGCACAAAAAAATAAAGTGATTGAAATGATAAAAAATGGGTTAATAGCGCCGCAGGAACAAAATGTTGCCCCCGATACTGACCAAAAAGGAAGCGGATAGGATTATCAGCAAAAAAGAAGGCGCTGCTAGCTTATCATTAGATTTGGGCATATCTTCAGCAACAGTTCTGATAAAAGATGGTTTTGTTAACATACAAAAACAAAAAATACCTTTATCAGCTTTACAAAAAATAAAAGAAAAAACCTGTTATATTTTAGAAGATAATATTCCTAAGCAAATAGCTTTTTTCTCAGACGAAACAAGCCTTTACTACAAGCTGCTCCCCACGCAAAACTGGCCAACAATTACACTATCCTCAACACCTATGCACAGGTATTCAACAATTCTGCCAAAAAAAGACACTGAATTGAAAATAAAAGAGATAAGCCCCGTTAAGGGTATAGTGCTGGACACATGTTGCGGTTTGGGGTACACTGCTATCTTATCCTCAAAAAATGCGGAAAAGGTATATACTTTTGAGAAAGATAAAAACGTTCTTCGCATTGCAGAATTTAACCCATATTCAAAAGAGCTTTTTTCTAATGAAAAAATCGAGATTCGCCAAAAAAATATTTTTGAAGAAATAAGCCAGTTTGAAGATTCCTTTTTTGATAGAATCATCCATGACCCTCCGACATTTAAATATTCTCCAGAACTTTATTCAAGGGAATTCCATGCAGAGTTGTACAGGGTTTTAAAGAAAGGTGGTATTTTATACCATTATTGCCCCTGCCCTCAAAAAACAAAAGAGAGGAAATTCTATCCTAAAATAGTAAAACAATTAAGGGGAGTTGGATTTAAAAAAGTTGAGTATCATGCAGAATCATCAGGCGTGAGAGCCTTAAAATTTTGAGCTGATATTCTCGAGAAAATTGTCAAAAAATAATAACATTTAAATAAAACACTTTAAATCTTAACCATAATGAAACCCCTGACAGCAAAAGAGCTAAAGCAGCTGTATTTAAAATTTTTCAATGAAAAAAAGCACTCTATTATTAGTTCTTCATCTTTAATCCCGGAGCATGACCCTACTGTTTTGTTTACAACAGCCGGGATGCACCCTTTAGTGCCTTACCTGATGGGGCAGCCTCATCCGCAGGGTAAAAGATTGGCTGACTGCCAGAAATGCATAAGAACAGATGATATAGATGAAGTTGGTGATCCTTCTCATTTAACATTTTTTGAAATGTTAGGCAATTGGTCTTTAGGTGATTACTGGAAAAAGGAAGCGATTGAATGGAGCTATGAATTTTTAACAGACAAAAAATGGCTTGGGGTAGACAAGAATAAAATCTATATTTCTGTTTTTAAAGGGGATGGAGATGCCCCTAAGGATGAGGAATCAGCTAAATCATGGCAGTCTTTAGGCATCCCAAAAGACCGCATTTTCTTTTTTCCCAAAAAAGACAACTGGTGGGGACCAGCTGGGAAAACAGGTCCTTGCGGTCCGGATACAGAGATGTTTATTGACACAGGAAAAGAGCCTTGCTCAAAAGAATGCAGGCCAGGATGCAGCTGCGGGAAATATTTTGAAGTCTGGAATGATGTTTTCATGCAGTACAATAAAACAGTAGATGGAGGATATGAAAAGCTAAAGCAGCAGAATGTTGATACCGGAATGGGCCTGGAAAGGACAGCAGCCATATTGCAGGGCAAAAAAACAGTTTATGAAATTGAAACATTTTTGCCAATAGGCAATAAAATAAAAGAATCAGCCAATATCAAAAACCCAGATGAGAAACAAGAGCTCTCAATCAGGATTATAACAGACCATGTAAAAGCAGCAACATTTATACTGGGGGATGATTTGGGCATTGCTCCCTCCAACTTAGACCAGGGTTATATTTTAAGGAGATTTATCAGGCGTTCAATAAGGCATGGTAAATTATTAGGCATAGAAAAAGAATTTCTAACAGAACTGGCTAAAATAGTCATTGATTTACACAAAGAAGACTATAAAGAACTGGAAAAAAACAGGAATTTTATTTTAGATGAGCTGAGAAAAGAGGATGACAAATTCAGGAAGACACTGGAAACTGGGCTAAGAAAATTTGAAAAAATGGTTGTAGATAACAAGATCTCAGGAAAAGAGGCTTTCTTATTGTTCCAGTCCTTTGGTTTTCCAATAGAAATGACTGAAGAATTAGCTAGAGAAAAAAACATTAAAGTTGATGTTAGGGGTTTTGAAGCTGAGTTTAAAAAACATCAGGAACTAAGCAGAATAGGCGCAGAAAAAAGATTCAAAGGTGGTTTAGGAGATCATTCAACTGAAACAACTAAACTGCATACAGCCACTCACTTGCTTAATCAAGCTTTAAGGGAAGTTCTTGGCAAAAAAGACATTTTCCAAAAGGGCTCCAATATAACTCCAGAGCGTTTAAGATTTGACTTCAATTTTGACAGAAAATTAACGCCAGAAGAAATAAAAAAAGTAGAAGACTGGGTAAATGAAAGGATAAAGGAAGAATTATCAGTAAAAAAAGATGAAATGACAGTAGAGGAAGCAAAGAAAAAAGGAGCTCAAGGGGTTTTCGAGTATAAATATGGTGAAAAAGTATTTGTTTATACTATTGGGAATAAATCAATTGAGATATGCGGCGGTCCTCATATTGAAAATACTTCTGAATTAGGGCATTTTAAAATAAAGAAAGAAGAAAGTATTGCTGCTGGTGTTAGAAGGATTAAAGCTGTTTTAGAATAATCACAACCCAAAAGTCTCAGAAAACTCTTTTATCTTCTTGAACTCATTGATATATCTTACCCCATTCTCAGTTATCAAATAAAATTTGTTCTTGCCATCAGTTTTTTCTTCCACCATGTTTTTCTTTATTAATTCATTAAGATACTCTTTCATCTTGTTATGTGAAAGATTTGATTTATAAAGCAGGTGGGTCGGCTTTATCTTGCCTCCCTTGTTCTGTATGGCTTTTAAAATATCATGAATTATCTCTATTTTTGTTCTTCTTAAAATCATTTTTTAAGCACCAGAACTATAGTATAAAACAAAAGGAGATACCCAATAAGTTGTAACACAGCTCCGACTACATATACACTCTGGCTCAATTCTACAAAAGAAAACACCACTTGGCTAAGAAAAATAGCAAAGAATGCCATAAAAACAAACTTTGAATTGCCCTTTTTTTGTTTTTTATAGCTTTTCCAGTAATGCGCAGCTAAAAACAACAGCATCAAAGCCAGGGTTATATGGAAAGCAACAAAAGAAAACTCGCTATAGAGGGCAGTCACAACCATAAGATAAACCAAAAGGCCAATTATCTTTTTATCTCTTATCTTCAAGGCAACAACCAACAGCATCAAAAATGCCAATAACACAAGAAATCTTGCAAATATAAACCCATAAAATTGGATATTGTATACCCAATCAATTCTCTGTATAACATATGATTTTACAACATCTACCTCGACACTCTTCTCAGCTAAACCCCTTGAGTATATAGTAATGTCTGACAGCATCTTAATAAAAAAAGATGCTGCTATCAAAAAGAAAGAAAAAGCAAAATAAAGGTAATTCTTCTTGGGGATATACTTATAGCCCTTATAGCTGAAATATGTTATCAGCAAGGCAACAACTATATAGATTATATCAAACACAGACTCTATACCATGGAACCAGTTAGCGCTATAGACATAAGTTACCATCTATACACCAATATCCCATTATTTGTTTAAAAACTTTATGTTTTTCCCTTTATAAACCTTATGAATTTTTGTTCTTTACACGCCTTTCATAAGGTATTTATAAAGGCCCACCTATCCAATATATTAAATATTATCTAAACCCCCTAAACACCTCCCAATATTGTTTTAAGGGGAAAACGAGAATGGAATGAAAATGTTGATAACCCCTCAACATTCCATCTCTCTTTCTTTTTTTCTAAATTGTTAAGAAAAAATTAAACCTTATAAACCTCATCATGCTCCCTGGCATGCTCCTCTACTTTTAAGCCAATGCTCTGCCCATTCTTTGCTTCCTTGACATTCTTGTGCTCCATCTGCATCGAATCAACTGTCTGCTCAAAATCAGATGTAGCGCCTTTAATCCTTATTTTATCCCCCGAATTTAATGTTCCGCTTAGCTTTATTATAGCCACGCTTATATTTGTAAAATAATGCGTTACCCTGCCTACCTTTACTCCTTCTTGTTTTTCTTCCTTAACCTCAGCTTCAGCCATAAACTCACCCCCCATCTGATGAGTAGTGTATAAAAACTATTTAAATTTATTGATTAAAGATACCTAAATACATAATATTATCCAAACAAACTCATAAACCAGTATAGAAGTTATCCCATCAGCTAACTTAATCATTCTCTTAAACAGCCAAGGTGGAGTTCTTCCATTGTGCAAGGGCAAATTAGCAAAACCTGTTTTTTGCATATTATTAAGAAATAATTTTTTATTTATATTTGTTACGTAAACATGTCCAGTGGCCAGTGCTTACCTTTTATCAACAATTCTCTTCTCCTTCAACTCAGTTTCCATCCCTAATTTTTCCAATAACTGCTTTTTATCCATAACAATTATTTCAGGAGTTAGCTCCATCTGGGAATGTATCTTCTTCCTTAATCCAACCTTTAATTGAGCAATATCCACCTTAGCATTAGGAGCTACATAAACCACTAACTCGTCTAAATCATAAGGGTCTCTGCCTTTTTTCTTAATTTCCACCTGCCATTCATCTATCTGTGGATCACCCATCATTATATTAAAAAACTCATTCAAATTAACTAATGTGCCTTTTATCTTGCTTAAATTAAATTCCTTAAATTCAGAACTTCTTTCAATATTTGTATTAATCCTTGGTACAGTTCTACCACAAAAAGAGCATTTATCCTCCTCTAAACTGCCAATATCGCCTGTTTTATATCTTAATACAACACTTCCTCTAGAATCCAAAGCACTATAAACAATATCTCCTTTCTCCCCACTGCCACATCTCTCGCCATCTTTAACAATTTCGATAAATTCCATATCAGGGTAGAGATGATAACCCGCTTCCTCACAACACTGCGCCCAGGCTACCTTTCCCTCAGTAAAAGCATAAGTTGATAAAACCCTAACATCTTTAGCTCCCATTCTTCCTAGCAAATCCTTCATCTTTAGTCTTAAACCAGCTGGTATCCCCTCACCTCCTAAGATAACTTCCTTAACACTGCTAAAATCCTTCATCTTTTCTCTAGCTTCTTTTAACAAATGATAGCAGTAACCAGGCGTAAATAATAGTGTAGTAGCTTTCATCCTTTCAATTGCATCAATTATCTTATCGCTTCCTAATATTTTCCCGCCGCCCGTTTGCAAAGAAATTATATCACAAGCCAATAGAGCATAATAGCTCTGCCAAAAGGCCAGATGAGGAGCATAAGGAAACCCATTAATAGCTACAGCATCTTTACTAACATCAAAAACCTCCATCATCCTCCTTCCAGCTTCTTTTAATTTCCCTAAATCATAATTTGTATAAAGAAAAGGTGTAGGAACATAACTTCTTCCAGTTGTAAAATGTATATGAATTGGCTTGTATTCTTGTTCTAACTTTTCCTTTAGATTAAACCTTAATAATTTATATTTTGGCATATGCTTCTTTATCAAATCTTTATCAGGCTGCAAAACAAAATTTAAATGCCTTTCAGGATCATTTTTGTAGGGTGCGATATCTTCTTTAGATATAATAGGTATTTTGACTAAATCATCTGTTGTTCTTATATCGCTAAATTTTAGCCCTATCTTCTTAAACAGCTCCCTGTAATAAGGGCTGTAAGGAATCTGTTGTCTGATAAATGCCCTGGTTTTCTTATCTTGTAATCTTTTTATCCTTTCTTCACTTAAATATGATAGCTTTTTCCAGTGCATATTAACCCTTATAAACTCTGTATTTTAAATAGTTTTTGGAAAAACATAAATAGGAGTAAATTAAAATACTAACCTATGTCTGATAAAAAAGCAATTTTTGGCTGGGTAATCTATGATTTAGCAAACACAGCATTCTCGGCTTTGTTTATTACCTTCTTTTTTCCTCTATTAATCAAGGTTTATTTAGGTGGGAATGAATTTCAGCTTGGCCTGGTGATGGGTTTATCCATGCTTCTAGCAGGTATTTTGGTCCCTTTAATTGGGGCTGTATCTGATTCCACTGGAAGAAAAATTCCATTTGTGATCTTTTTTACAATAACCTGTGTTGTATTCACAATAATCACGCCTTATCTTGGTTTATATCTAGCTTTATTATTTGCTTTATTAGCTAATCTAGCTTACCATTCTGCTATTGATGTTTATGATGCACTGTTAGTTGATATCTCAACCAAACAAAATATAGGTACTATCTCTGGTTATGGTGTTGCAACTGGCTATCTGGGCACAATACTTAGCTTAATAATGGCTTACATTATATTAATCATTTTTGGTTTTAACACAAAAACAGGAATCCAAGCAATATTTCCTGCTACAGCCTTATTTTTCCTGGCTTTTTCCACTATAACATTTGTTCTTGTTAAAGACAAAATAAAAAAAGCAAAAATACCATTAAAAACAGCTATAAAAAAATCATTTTCTCAATTAAAAGACACCTTAACCAATATGCATAATCATAAAGGTTTATTGCCTTTCTTAATTGCTTCTTTTATCTATACAGATGGGATGAATACAGCTATCTTATTCCTCTATCTTTATGGAAGAGAACAAATTAAACTTACACTGGTTAGTTTTTTCTATGTTTATGCTGTAATGGCAGTGGCTGCTATGATTGGCTCTTTAGTTTTTGGTAGAATAACAGACAAAATAGGGCCAAAGAAAACATTATCAATATCACTAGGGATATGGATTTTGATAATAACCCTCTTAATCAATGTAAACAATTTAAAAAGTTTCCTTATCGCAGGCTCATTAGGAGGCGTAGCATTAGGAGCCATCTGGACAGCAACAAGACCTATGCTGGTACAATTATCCCCCAAACAAAAAATCGCAGAGCTATTTGGATTTCAAGGATTAACAGAAAAGTTCTCAGGTGTTTTTGGTCCTGTCATCTTTGGCTATGTTGTGGTTAAATCGGGCTACCAGCCAGCTTTGATAGTGCTTTTAGGATTTTTTATTTTAGGATTACTAATACTCTACAAGGTTCCATCAAAAAAATGAGAGAGATTAGCGCAGGAGCAATTGTTTTTAGGGAAGAAAAAGGGAAAATATTTTACTTATTATTACATTACGAAGAAGGACATTGGGATTTCCCAAAAGGCAATATTGATGAAGGCGAGGAAGAGAAAGAAACAGTAAAAAGGGAAATAAAAGAAGAAACTGGAATTACAAAAATAAATTTCATTGAAAGTTTTATGGAAAAAATAAGCTATTTCTATAAAATGAAAGGAGAAACCGTCTATAAAGAGGTTTTCTTTTATCTTGCTGAAACAGAAGAAAGCAATGTTAAACTATCCTTTGAGCATATTGGATATAAATGGCTGAACTATGATGAAGCATTTAAAGAACTAACCTATAAAAATGCTAAAGAAATATTGAAAAAGGCTAATTCTTTTTTGAATTAAATCTTTCTGTTTTATGTATAATTCTGTTTAATAAATAAAACAAAATGACTTTATTTAGTTGTTTGTTTTATAAATAAAACATTACTTTCTATTGCTTATCTCCCACAACAGAGACCAAGAAAGCCATTAGAAGAAATAGTATATAGGCCTACAAAACCTCCCTCACATACTCCATAATGCCCTTAATAATGCCTATACCCGAAAGATTTATACTATATTTAGAATGAAAATTAGCTAAAACCACCATCAGAATCAACATACCCATTCTCAACATTATCTTTGTTTTCTTTATATCCATTTTGATAGTGATGAGATGAACCAGCGCTTACCGCTTCCATTGGTCCACCTCTTTTATGATTTAGGGTAATTTGTGTTACCCTTCCTCACCTCTTTTTCCGCGAGGAAACATGAAAATAAAGGCTCCCTACATGTTTTGTGTGGGGGTGGTTTAGAAGAAAGCATAATAGGGAGCCAAAGGAAGTATGAATTTTTTTGATTTTCACCTCATATGCTAATATTACTGTATATGTTATAACTAGTATATAAATGTTTCTATTCTGTAGACTAGTATACTAAAAAGTATATTAATTATAGTGATAAAAAAATAAAAACTATTAGAAATCTTTAAATAGTAGTACCCCCAAAGAACACACAAAATGAAAAAAAGAGCACAAATATATCTTCTTGCGCTAATTTTATTACTCTTCCTTATTCCTACTGTTTATGCTGGTTTTTGGAGTAACATCATTGAAAAAATTAGGCCAACAGGAAAAGCCACTTACCAAACCGGAAATGAATGCACAGACACAGACAGGATAGATTATCCTGATGAGCTGCAGGAAAACGTAATGGGAAGAACATATGGTACAGAATGGGGAAATGCCTTTGATAAAACAGATGAATGTGTAACAAGCAATATATTGCGGGAATATTACTGCGCTAGTACCGGAGAAGTTGGCGCTAGTCAATATACCTGTGCTTACGGCTGCAGGGAAGGCAAATGCTTAGTCGGCGAATGCACAGACACAGACCAGAGCAGGTATAATTATAATATAACTGGAAGAGTATACGGAACAGCATATAACTGGAAGAGTATACGGAACAGCATATGGAGCTGCTTTTGATCACACAGATGAATGTGTAAGCAGCAATATATTGAGAGAATATTATTGCGCTTCCAATGGAGATTCTAGCGCTGATGCATATACATGCCAATATGGATGCAACAATGGGAAATGCCAAAATGATTGTGACCCGGATATTACAACTTGCGGCTCATGCGGCCATAGCTGGGTATCAAGCGGGGAAACAGCAGCATTTGGGGAGTATAGCGGGATAGATGAGCTGGAATGTTGCGGGGATGATTATGGGGAATACTATATTGATGTCGACAAGAACTGCCCAGGCGCAACCGGAAAAACAGCTTGTTGCAATTCTGCAGATGATAAGATAGATGTTAACGGCCGCTGCGTTAGTGAATGCCCGACCACAACACTACCTCCAACTGGAAATGTATGCACAGACACAGACCAAAGCAGGTATAATTATGATGTTTCTGGAAGAATTTATGGCATTGAGAATGGAAATCTGATTAACTACACAGACCTATGTTTAACAGATAATATATTGCGGGAATATTATTGCGCTTCCACAGGAGAAGGAGGTGCTGATCAATATAATTGCCCATACTTATGCAGAAATGGAAGATGCGTGGTTGCTGAATGCACAGACACAGACCAAAGCAGATACGACTATAATGCAGCTGGAAGAGTGCAGGGAACAGCATATGGAGCTGCTTTTGATAAAACAGATGAGTGTGTAACAAGCAATATATTGCGGGAATATTACTGCGCTTCCAATGGAGATTCTAGCGCTGATGCTTATACATGCCCTTATGGCTGCAGAAATGGTGTCTGTTTGTCAGCTAATGAATGCACAGACACAGACAGAAGCAGGTATAATTATAGTGTTATGGGAAGAGTTTATGGTATAGAGTTTGGTAATGAATTTGATTATACAGACACATGCGTAGGAGAGAACTTATTGAGAGAATATTATTGCTCAAGCACAGGAGAAGCAGGAGCTGACCAATATACTTGCCCTTTCACATGTAATAACGGTGCTTGTAACAAATGCACAGACACAGACCAAAGCAGGAATAATTACAATATTACTGGCAGGGTATACGGCACAGAATGGGGTAATGACTTTGACCACACAGATGAGTGTGTAACAAGCAATATATTGCGGGAATATTATTGCGCTTCCACAGGAGAAGCTAGCGCTGATGCATATACATGCCCTTACGGCTGCAGAAATGGAAAATGCATTGGTCTTGTTTATACCGGTACAAATGCATGCATCGACACAGACCAGGGAAAGGATTATGAATCTACTGGCAGGTCATATGGGTTTGAAAATGAAAATTTATTTGACCACACAGATGAGTGTGTAACAAGCAATATATTGAGGGAATATTATTGCGCAAGCACAGGAGAAGCCAGTGCTGATGCTTATACATGCCCTTATGGATGCAGGAGCGGAAAATGTGTAGTTGGTGAATGCACAGACACAGACCAAAGCAGATACGACTATAACTCAGCTGGAAGAGTACAAGGAACATCATATGGAGCTGCTTTTGACTACACAGACGAATGTGTGGTCGGTACTAATGATACACTTAGAGAATATTATTGCGCTTCCAACGGGGATGTTAGCGCTGATGCATATACATGCCCTTATGGGTGTAGTGGCGGAGCTTGTTTAGCAGCAAGTCCTGGCAGCAGCAATCAATGCACTGATACTGATGGAAGGTATGATTATAATACGGCAGGCAGAACATATGGTATAGAATGGGGCAATGAATTTGATTATACAGACACATGTGTAGGAGAGAACTTACTGAGAGAATATTATTGCGCTTCCACAGGAGAGGCAGGAGCTGACCAATCTACCTGCACCTATGGCTGCAGGGAAGGCAAATGCTTAGTCGGCGAATGCACAGACACAGACCAGAGCAGGTATAATTATAATATAACTGGAAGAGTATACGGAACAGCATATTTAAGAGAATATTATTGCGCTTCCAATGGAGATTCTAGCGCTGATGCTTATACATGCCAATATGGATGCAGAAATGGATTTTGCGCTCCTTTACCTTACTGCCCGCCAACCTCCACTCCGCTTGGCTATCAAGAAACCTTATATATGGAAAGCTCTACAACAGACAAGAACGGGTTATTCTGCACATTATTCAGCTATGGTGATAACGGGCATATGAAGATTATACATGTTACTGAAGAAGGCAGAGGCCTTTATTTTGATGTAGAAGGTGCAGCAAGACAAACAAACTTTAATAATTATGCCGGAGTAAGGGAGTTATGCAGGGCGCTTGCTCCTTTGGACACAAATGATGGCAGCGGAAGAATAGAGTGGAATGCAGGAGGCATCACAGGCATTATAGAATTAGGCTCAGGAGATGGAGAAGCTTATGATTGCAAACGCTTGATAGAGTATCCAGTAGTTTATTGTGATAATAATTCTATTGTTGGGGATGCTAATGATGACGAAAATATAACCTACATAGATGCTGATGTAATTAATGATTTAGCCTCAGGAATAGAAACCAATTATTTGTTTATACCTGAAAACAAATGCTGCATTGATGTCAACAATGATGGGGAATTAAATGAAACAGATTCTCAGCTTGTATCTAATTATAACGCCCAAAGCGGGGAAACAGGCAATGTTGGGGAAATATGTTCTGATGTAGTTGTAGTAAGCTGCAGCAGTTCTTCTATTATAGGAGATGCGAATGGCGATGGAATAATTACGCCAGGAGATGCTCTGATTATAACAAACATTGCGCAAGGAATTGAGGAAGTGCCAACAAATAAATGCTGCGTTGATGTTGATAATGACGGCGATGTTGATCAGGATGATGGTACAAAGGCTTTCAATTATTATCTAAACACAGGAAATATAGCTAATGCTGGTTTAGAATGCAGTGAATTGGCTGCTGCTCCCCAGGAAGTGGGGGGAGAAGACAGCGTTTTCCAGAAACTAGTGGAATGGTTTAACAGCTTATTTGGCTGATAATACAACAAACTAAAGCAGAGTGTTAATATCATTTCTTAACCACCACTAAGTTACTAAAAAAACGAAACTTTTATATACTCCCTATATACTACCCTACTCGTTAAAATGCAACTAGCTAATCAGTTTAGGATGAAGAGAATTCTTTTGGCTAGCATTTGCTATAAACTTATGGCTCAATAAGCCTGCAGTTTTCTGTCAAAAACTATTTGGTTTTTAAATCCCTGTAAGGCTTAAGAGGGGCTTCTACAATGCTAAAAAAAATCCACGACCAGGACTTATGGTTTCGTAAAAAATGGAATAATTGGAATCAACATCGAGCGTTTGTGGCTCGAAGCTAGCTCCGAATCCAAATTCATAAGAGAATTCGCAAAAACACATGCCCACGAACTGTTGCATATAGCAATAGCTATGGTTCTAGGCAACAAGAAAAGAACAGTAATAGGGGAGGAAAAAGCAGTCAGAAAACTGGCTAAAGAGCCATGGAATAAGGAAATAGAAGCTTCATACTAATTGAAAAACTCTCTAATCTTATCCTCATACAACTTAGTTACCTTAACATCCATATCAGGAGGAAAGCACCTTTTGTAATCAGGCCAGGCGTACCTTTCATCCAAGAAAACAATAACGCCTTTATCCTCCTCTGACCTGATACATCTCCCGGCATTCTGTAAAGTCTTAGTTATGGCTGGGAATATATACCCATAATCCCATCCCTTGCCAAACTTAACATCATAATAATCAATCAGTTCCTTAGTTTCCAAATTAGGCTTCTCCAAAGGCAGCCCAACAACAACAACAGCTTTAAGCAAATCGCCAGGCAAATCAATGCCCTCCCCAAAGCTGCCAGTAGCAACTCCCATCAAAACAGCGCCCTGGTCCTTATGCTTCTTGAATCTCTCCAGCATATCCTGTTTTTCTGTCTTTGTAAGCCTTGGCTTTTCTAAAAATATTGTTTTCTTGCAAATTGTATTAAAATACTTGTAAATAGAATCCCTTAATTGATAGCTGGGAAAAAACAAAGCACAATTCCCAGGAACCAAACTAACTATTTCAGCACATTTCTTCGCTATCCTGCCATACTCATCTTCGCTTCTTCTTGTAAATTTTGTTGTTGTTTCAGGAACTATTAAACTTAGCTTATTATCCTTGGGAAACGGGCTTGCAAACTTCCTTTCAACAGCTTCATCAAAGCCTAAAATATCCTTATACATTGAAGTAGGCGTTAAAGTACCAGACATTATAATGGTTGAATAAGCTCTTTCAATAACTTCTTTGGTGACCAAAGAAGGGTCTAAGCATCTGTAAGACAAACCCAATAAAGGCTGCCTTCCTTCTTTAACACTAAAAATCCTCGCATAACCCCTATCACCGCCTTGCCAACTGTCTAAAAAACCAGCAACAGTGCCTATATAGCTTTGTTTTTGTTTTTCTCTTATCTCATCTGCAATAAACTCCAAATCAGCAATCAGCTCATCATAATCCTTTATCTCATTAATTTTTGCAATGAACCCTTCTTTTTTGATTAACCTTTCTTCTTCATTTTCTCCTAAAACATTATAAAACTCAATTAAGATGCTTTTTATCCCCTCCAAATATTCCTTTGTTTCCTTAAAACCAAATTTCTTAGCTTCATTAATTGCCCTATCCAGCATAAAATTACTAATCTTGGCAGTTAACAAATCCCTGCATCTTTTTGGTAAGTTATGCCCTTCATCAATTATCAAAATGCTTTTCTCTAAATCCTTGCCAATCTTTTGAAAGAATGTATCCCTGATTGAAGGATGAAAAATATAATAGTAATCTGCTATAACAACTTTAGCCTCTTTTCCAATTAAAGTAGAAATCTCATAAGGGCATAACTTTTCATTTAAACAAACCCCAATCACATCTTCGGTATGTGAGGGGCTTAATTTTTTCAAATCACCTAGAACAGCCTTGGCATTGACAGTTACTTTTCCGCTTTTGTTCTTTGTGTTAAGGTAAAATTCACACTTGTTCTCTTCCCTTATTGCTTTGCAATATTCATTGAACTCATTTGAATACAAATTATCAACTCCAGGCTGTGCGCACATCCATTGCTTTCCAATGATATCACAGCTTATTATCTCCTTGCCGTATTTTTCCTTGATCTGCCTTAATGTATTAACAACAATGTGGTGCTGTGTATGCCTGGAAGTGAGAAAAAATATTGTCAAATCCTTCTCTAAAGCAAGAGTTAAAGCCGGGCTTAAAACAGCGATTGTCTTCCCTATGCCTGTGGGAGCATGCACAATCAAATCTCTCCTGTTTTTTATAGCATCATCTATCTCTTCTATCATCTCATCTTGAATTTTCCTTATTTTAGAATATGGAAACAAAATTTTTTCTTTTTCTATCATCCTGTTTTCGGATATCTTGTTTATTTATATACTTTATGCTGTATTGTTTGTCACTAAGAACCATTTTTTGGTGGCAATCAAAAACCAAAACACTGAAAAATAGCAAAGCTATTTTTGGTGTCCCAGAAATTTCGAAGAAATTTCTTAGGACATAAAACATCCAAGGGGTTTTTGGGTCTGTTAGGAATCTTCGATTTCAAACAGATTTTCGAAACATTTAAATACTGACCCAGATTACAAAATATATATTCGAAACGATACTTTGGGGGATGTTGATGAATAACAAAGAAATTTTTAATGTTTTTTTCAGAGAAAAACCAGCTATGATGCTTGTTAATCTAAAAAATGCAAAAGGAACCATGTATGCAAGCTCTTTGGCAAAACAAATTGACTGTACATATTCCCACGTTGTTAAAATTTTGCAGGAAATGGAAAAAGAAGGTCTGATTAATTTTGAGAAGCAAGGCAGATTAAAGCTTCTAACATTAACAAAAAAAGGTTCAGAAATAGCAGAGCATATAGACTCTATAAAAATTAATCTTTAAACAACTTTTTCTTCTATGGCCCTTTGGGTTAATATCTCTTTTGCTGCTTTAATAAACTCTTTTTCTTTTTCAGTAGCTATTAAAGCGCCAGCTGCCTGCTTATGGCCGCCTGCCTCGCCGCCAACTTTATCTGTGACTGCTTTGATAACATCCCTTAAATCTACATCTTTATTTTTATAACCAGATATCCTTAAAGAAACCTTTGTTGTGCCATCCAGCAACTGGGCTAAACCCATTATAAAAGTTCCTTCTTTAGTCTCATTTGATTTTGAGATAATAGAAGCCAATGTTCCAACAATAGTAGGCATTATATTGTCCTCTGTATTTATTATAATAACCCCCTCACTTTTAACTATGCTTTTAGAATCTTTATTTTCATTGTACCAGTTTATTGCATTAACAATCTCCTTTTTGTATGTTGCAGTATTTTGTATGGCCCTTAGCTTCGCCTTTTTATCGCCTAAGCAAGCGCCTATACCCAAAGAAGCCTTGCCCATTCTTCCGCAGGCATTAAGTAAAGTAGAGAACTCTTTCGCATCCCTTGTCGGGCTTTCCTTTTCCTCATTAGATAGGATATAAACATTACCCAAAACATCTTCAGGCTTTTCCTCATTAAACCTTCTCATTATTATGCCAGTAACAAGATTTTTAACATCTTCTTTCTCTAAATGGACTATTTTTTTCCAGCCAGCTCCATTTTTAGGGTCAATGCCAATCTGATGCAGGAACTGTATTGCTCCAGACTCGGAACCAGAAACGCCGGGTATGTATGGATCTGTGCAATACTCCAAAACCTTGTGCAAGGGCTTTGTTTGGGCCCCGAAAATCCTTAACCCCCTTATCACCTTTATATTCTCTTTTTTTATAGCTGTTTCTAATATTTCATCATTAAGCCTTAGAAAGCCATTATCCTCTTGTATATCGCCTATTGCGCCAATAATGGCAATATGTGCCATATCCTCAATTTTTTTATTTATATTTTTTGCAAATAAATAAACAACACCAGCCCCAGAAACCTCTTTGCTCCCATCTATCCCGAATAAGTGGGGGTTTACATGAACCATATTGCTCGTTAACTTCACTTCCTCTGGCTGGTGGTGGTCAAGGATAAACACCTTCCTGTCATTCAATATCTTTTTAATGAAACTTAACTGTCCGCTTCCCAAATCAGTAAAAACAAAATAATTATATGCTTCCTTTGATAATTCCTCAATAACGTTCTTATTCAACTGCTGTACAATAGAAATAGAATACTTCCTGTTGTCCAGATTCAAGGCTCTAATCATTATAGATATAGCAGCTATACCATCAGCATCCAGGTGGCTAACCAGCCTTATCGTTTCTTTTTTGTCAATATCCTTAAATTTTTCAAGAGTTATCTCGACATATTCCTTAAATTGTTCATACTTATCCATCCAAACACCCGCTATTCCCAACAGAACTTTTAATTATAAGAATTCTGATAGAACTTGTTTATAAACCTTTTGTATTATAAAACATATAAAAACATTGGAAAATAAATTGTTGTACCTAACTAAAGTATAAAACATTTAAAATAATAAATATTATATAAAAGATAACAAGTGCTGCGCCCTCATGCCTTAATATGGCCTTCTCCTTCTTTATATGCCCTTTGAAAATGAAGAACATCATCAAAAAGGTCATAAACAGCATTATTGGAATATCAAAATACAGCCACTTGCTGTCTATTGTAAAGGGCATTATCACAGCAAGAAGCCCCAAACTAACAAGCAATGTGAATATGTCTGATCCAAATGTTTCTGTGATTGCTATCTTTGTATAGTTTTTTACTGTGCCGCGAACAGCAGAAACAATATTAGGGATTGAGGGGCCTATAGCGCCAATCGTGAGCCCTATAAGGACCTCTGAAAGACCAGTTAATCTGGCAATATCTATCAATGAATCTGAGAATAGGTATGAACCAAACAAAAGTGAAACAGATCCTATAACAAACACAACCATTCCTGGTTTTAGTTCAAATCCAGCAAGGCCAATAACATTCAATTCCTCTTTTATCTCTTTTAATTCCTCTTTTCTGGCTTTTTTAGTTGTCCATTTTTCGAAAAACCATACATTAAGGATATATGGTATAAATAACAGCAACAAGGTTAACCCCTCTTTTCTGTCATAGCTCAAGTCAAATCCAAACACAAAAACAATAAGGGATATTATCAAAGCAAATACGCCATCCCTAATAACAACCCTTCCGTCTACTGATAATGGCTTGATCATTGCGCTTAACCCGGTCATCAAACCAATATTGCAGATGATAGAGCCAATAATAACCCCCAAGCTTATTCCTGGATGCCCCATAAAAAAAGCATATATTGCAACAAATACCTCTGGAATGCTGAGCATTACTGAAACTAGTATAGATGCAACAGCTATATAAGTTGTTCCAAGCCTTTCTGCAACAGGAACCAAGGAATCTGTCATCCAATCAGAGCCTTTGGTAAGGAGGAGGGTTCCTATTATAAGGGATACCATAGTTAAGATAACGCCCAACATAGCCCTTTAATCACCCAACTCATTAATAAATATATCGAATTAAGCTATAAAATGCCAATCATTATTTTATTTCCCAAACCTTCTTTTCCTTCTCTTATACTCCTCAATAGCCTTAACCAAATCTTTCTTTGTGAACTCAGGCCATAGCTTATCAGTAAAATAGAATTCACTATAAGCCATCTGCCATAATAAGAAATTACTGATCCTTAACTCCCCACCTGGCCTTATCAATAAATCAGGCTCATCAGCCATATAAAGATTGCCACCCAAGGTTTTTTCATTAGCCTTTCTTACACCTTTTCTTAACAGCTTATTAACAGCATCAACAATCTCCTGTCTGCCGCCGTAGCCCATTGCAAAATTTAGTTTAAATCTTCCATATCTGCTTGTTTTTTTCATAACCTCTTCCATTTCCTTTTGCAGATCTTTTGGGAATAAGCTAAGCCTTCCGATAAACCTTACCTTTATCTTGTTCTTATCAATCCTAGGGTCATCTTTAAGCTTTTTTATCTGCTTTCTAAACAAATTCATAAGGAAACCAACTTCTTTCTTGTCTCTATTAAAGTTTTCAGTAGAAAATGTATATAACGTAAGCTCTTTAACACCCACCTCTTGGCACCACTTAAGCAAATCCTTAATCTTCCTGCCGCCTGCCTCATGGCCTTGCCATTTATTGAGCTTTTTCTTTCTTGCAAATCTTCTATTACCATCAAGAATAATAGCTATATGCTTGGGGTTTTTCATAGAAAAAGCAAACTTAACTTTATTTAAATACCTTACTAAAAAAACCAACAAAGACCTCTTTTGGAACAGCTATGCCAGCCTCAACAAAGGCATTAGCCAATTTATAACCAGCATCTTCCCCTCCCCTTACCTTAAGATTCAATAAATTCTCGATAGTCTCCTTACACATAAACCCCTCATTAAGCTCTAAAACTATCTTCTTAGCTTTGTTGTCCTTAGCAAAGAACTCATTGCTATCTAAATCAAAGAATATATCCTCATTACTTAACAATTTACCCGCTTCCTCAAAACCATGTCTTATCAACTCAAACCTTACCAAATCCTTTATTATTGTAATTTTTTCATTATTAGCAATATAATCTTCAACATTAGCAATAGAAAAGTGAGAGAAGAAATTAACGTCTTGCCTGGCTTCTGGCCTGTGGACTCTTCCGAGATAACCCTTAACCTTTTGCCTAGCCCCTTTCTTACTGCCCTTGCTTACTCTCTTCTTCCACCTATTCTCAACTATATAAGCATACTCTTTATTTTGTATCTTTTTCTTCCTTATAAATACCAATCTAAACATCCCAATACATTTTCTATTAATATCTTATTTTGATATTAGGCACCATAAAATATATAAACCTTTCCTTTCTAAAATGCCATTATAGGCTCTATAAAGCCAAAATTTTAGAGCTCAATATACAAAAATATATACTAATCTACATGATCTGTTTAACTTCACCATTAGGGCTTTGCTCAGAAAAAACCTGTCCTTCAAACTTATACACTCTGCACTTATCAAAATCACGCCATATGTTTGGCTCTAAACCAGCCTTTACACAAGTTTGTTGTAAGAATGTTATGGCATTCCACTTATACTCAACAGCTACCTGGGGTAATAACAAACCGCTATTAAAAATACCCCTTACTAATAGCCCATCTCTCCCTACCTTAATCTTCTTAATAATATCTTCGGGGTTTCTTACTTCTATTATGGCTGGTGGGGTTAGCACAGAAACCTCTACAGTTATCTTATCTAGTTCCTCTTTTTCTAATTGCATGAATCTTGGGTCAGAAAAAGCAGCGCCTGTAGCAGCCTTTATAACAGCATCGTATAATGGATATATCGGTTCTGGAAAACCTATACAGCCTCTTAGCTCCTTGCCTTTATTTAATGTTACAAAAGCACCCATATTTGAGGAAAACCCCTCTTTTATGGCACGGTCAACATTTAGTTTTTTCTTATCAAAATGAGAAGAAATAGCCTCCCTAGCTAGATTTATGAGCCTTTTACCTTGTCCTAAGGTCAGCATTTTTTGCTTTATTTAACCTCTTTTACAAACTCCTTTTCAAACCTTTCAACCAATTTTTTTAATCTTTCTGCAGCATCTGTAAGTGCCCTTCTAGGATCAGCGCCATCTGTTTCAACAATAATTTGTGGCTTGCCTACTAAAGGATGCTTTACATTATAACCTGCTATCTTAACGTGGCTATCATTGACTAATTCGTTCTTTAAAACATTGCAGAAGGTATGGTCTCTATCGCCGAATTCAATTATAATCCTATTTTTTTTATCTTCAATAACTTTGATTTCCATTTTAATTAAAGAATTTCCCCTTTATTTATATTCTTTTCGTTTTGTCAAAAACCACCAGTCACATGTCAGAAATGCGTAGCATTTCTGAGCAAATTGAAAATCTGTTTCAAATCAAAGATTTGTAACAGATACCAAAAATGCAAAGCATTTTTCAGTTTCTTTGATTTTCAATTGACTGGTGGCATGTTGCTGAACGCAACACTGCATCGTGGTTTTTGAGCATGCTCAGAAACGCTTTGCGTTTCTGACATTCTGTTTTCCCGTCGGTAAACCCTTCATTCCCAGCATAGTCCCAATGGGAATGGGTGGGACTATAGCTTTTCCAGCCTAAAACAGCTGACATCTATCCTATAAATTCTTCTTTTGTGGAACTTTAAACTGGCCTTCAAAGGAAAATCAAACTTCCAGATATGGCTCACTTTGTAATTTTTGTCCTTTGCGAAGCTTTCAATAAACTTTTTGCTCTCACTTTTATGGAAACTGTAAATTACAGGCGCTAAGCTAACAGCCTTTTCCAAGAAACCCCTGTCCGCATGTCTCACTTTTACCCCAAAAGGTGGATTTTCCAAAACAACATCAACTTTCTCGTTAAAATTAGTTATATCCTGGCATAAGAAAACCCCATCCCCTAACTCTGAACTCTCACTTTTAATTTTTTGCCAATTTTCCTTAGCTGTTTCCAAAGCCACCTGATCAGAATCCACAAAATACACTCTTTTTGCCCCTAAAAGCAAGGCACCTATACCAACTATGCCTGTACCACACCCTAGGTCAACACTCACTTTTCCTTTTATATCCCCTAATAGTGCGGCATTATATAATACACTAGCACCAACCTCACTATCCATACTATACTGCTCAACTCTCACTTTTGGCTGATCAAAGACTTTGAGCTTAGAAAGCAAAATAGCAAGCCCTGATTTTGATAAAAACCCTATCTTTTTAGCCATTTTTAACCCTCACTTGTCAAAAACCTTCGGTTTTTGAGCATGCTCAGAAATCCTGCGGATTTCTGACATTTAGATTAAAATACCACAATATTGCGGCTTATTAAACCCGAAATCTCACCTTATTTTTACAGCTAATATCTTACTTTTTATTAACCTTTTTCTTTTGCGCAGCTTTTCTTTCCAAAAAGAAAAGCTGCTTATAAACAAGTTAGTTTTTTATTCTTTTTAGTTTTATTGATCAATCTTACTTATCTCTTATTTATTTATTCTTCTAATTTTTGGTCAATTAGTTTTATAATCTTCCTAAAATTTTTAACCATATCAAATAATCATATTTTTATTGTTTTTCTTAAAATTTTCCCCATTCTCGTAACATTCCCATCATATTCCCAATACTATCCCACAATAGTCCTACTATTTAAACTTTTCTCTTCCAACAATAGTCCCAATATAGTCCTATAACATTCCCAAAATAGTCCCAAAAAACGAAATATTTATATAGGTTGGGACTAACAATAACACTAAAATGATATTTTTCTTAAGAAAAAAACAAAAAACAGAATTACAGTTAGCCAGTCTTAGGAATATATTAGCAGCTTCTTTTGCTAATGTTAGAAGGGACACAAACACAATATTCCAATGGCTTAACTTCCTATACCAGCAAAACATGGAGCAGCAGCAGACAATAGCCAATCTGGATAGCGAGCTATCAAAAATACCAAAAGACAAGGAAGACTTCAAAAGGATCATAGATGATATCTACTCCTTTGAGGACATCTCATCCAGGATAGACAGTCTCAACATGAGACTAGACCAACTTTCTCGACGAGATATAGTCCCAGCTGGGACTGAGACTGGGACTCTGCCAGCTACCCATAAGCGCTTAGAAGAGCTCCATAATAGGCTTGAAAAACTGGAAGAAAAGAAGCAGACAATAAAGGAAAAATTAATGAAAAAGATAACAAGAAATTCAAAAGAATATGCCAAAACCATCATACTTTCCTACATCAAAAAATACGAAAAAATATCAGCTTTGCAGCTAAAAGAAATGCTGGTTGATGAGCAGGCTTTATGCTCAAAGAGCTCATTTTACAGGCTCTTGGAAGAGATCGAATCTTTAGGGGATATAGCTGTAATAAAAAAAGGCAAAGAGAAACATTATATTTCAAAAATCTCAAAAACCACATAGTGGTTTTTGATGATGCTCAGAGACAAAGTTTTTTGTCTTTGACATCGCTAAAAAGATATAACCTTTTCAAAACAACAAACTATTTAAATAACCTCATTTCTATTTTTTATGGGGGTGTAATGTTATGATCACACAAAAGAGGGAGCTATCTTCTAACGATAACTCTATATACAGGATTAAGAGGTTTATTGACGAGGTTAACGAGCAATTTGAGGATCATTTGCAGGCAATTAACGAAAATACAAATGAAATAGAGTCCAATTACGAGCTTTTATCAGACTTAAACAACAAAATAGACAAAATAAGCGAAAGATTGGAAAAGATTGAGCTATTTTTGCATGAAAAAGCCAATTTTAACCTGGAAGAAAAGCAGGAATTTAGTATAGAGCCCCTAACAAAAAGGGAAAAAGAGGTTTTCTTGATACTTTACACATTAGAAGAAACAAAGGACTATGTTACCTACCTCGATATAGCAAAGAGAACAGGCCTGACAGAAGACTTAGTATCTAGCTATATAAAAAGTTTGATAGATAAAGATATTCCTATACTAAAAAAATACATAAATGGAAAGGCCCATTTAAGGCTTAATGCTGCTTTTAAAACATTGCAGGCAAAGGAAAACATCCTGCAGATAGAGCAAAGAACAATAATAACTTCATTTTAAAACTTTTAAACTTTGCTTAAAAGTTTTATTTCTTTGATTTATCATAATCTATAATCAATGATTAAAAGTTTTATTTAATTAATTACAATATTGAAAATAATTAAAAAAGAAAGGTTTTTATTTTGATTTTGATTACTTTATTAAAATGGAACAAGAAAAACAGAGAAGGGGTAGCTTAGGAACACGACATTATTCAGATATTGAAATTGTTCCATATGATCTTAATGGCCTAGGAAGGGGCAGATCACCAATTGATTTGAACCCAACTCAACAATTAAAGGAACACCCTGCACAAAAGGAACTCTACATAACTCACTCAATCACACCTCAAAAACAATCCTAGAACTAAGGATTTTTCTCATTCTTCATACAAAAATTTCATACAACTATAAAACGCAACATTTCTACTACTTCTATATCATTTTTAGCCTATTTTTCAGCTAAAACACAACATTTAAATACAAGTGTTGCGTTTATTTTAGATATTTTCCATCAGAAAAAGAGGTTTTGTTAATGGCTAAAAAATTCAATGAATATTATCTCAACTGGGATGAAATAAACCAAATCATAGCAGCTGCTAAAAATCTGAAAGAAAGCCTTGTTCTGAAGATATTAGCAAGAACAGGCATGCGTAGATTTGAGCTTTCTAAGCTTGAAGCTAAAGATGTTGATTTTGAAAGAAAAAGGCTTTTCATAAAAAAAGGTAAGGGAGCAACTGAAAAAGACCCAAAATCCAGGGCAGTTCCAATAGATGATGATACCCTACAGACCATCAAATTCTACTTAGGAAGCCGTAAAACAGGCTTTCTCGTACAAAGCAATAAAAAGAGCCATGATGGCATATCCTTAAGCCAGATCAATAGGATAGTGTCTAATTGCGCTAAAAGAGCCAATGTCAAGAACCCCAATCCTAAGCTCAAGAACATGAACCCCCACATATTTCGCCATAGCTTCTCAAGGCTCAGCCTAGCAGCTGGAATTCCATTTAATATGGTCCAAAGAATAGCTGGCCATGCTGATGCTAGGACAACCCTACAGATGTATGGTGTTCCTTCTATAACAGATACGCAGCAGTTATATGATGAAAAGTTAGTGGATAAGTTCCAAGAAAAATCAAAGAACAAAAGCAATGCCAAGCTGACTGATTTTACAGGTAAAAGTGAGTAATTATTGTCAATAAAACGAATCTCGTAGTCCCTAACGAACTATCAAAAGTAGTACCTAAATTTTAATTCTTAAAATAATAAAAATTAACTTAAAAAATTCCTAAAAGAATACAACTAATATAATCAAAAATATATGTTTTAGAATAACTATTTAATAAAATAGATTAAATAAAACATATTATAAAATAATCTTTATTAAACATATCTTAGAAAATATAAACACCAAAAAGTGAGAGCTAAAAACAGATTAGGCACCATTAATTTAGGAATAATTTTTATTTTATAAGCTCTATAAAGGCAAAATTTATCCATTTTAGCGTTTTATAACTATCAATAATAAAGTTTTAGAAATTGAAAATTTCTAAACCGTTTAGAAAAGCAAAGCTTTTCTAAAAGTTTATATACAAGTTTAACAATAAAATTTATATGGATTATCCCGAAGAAACAATAGCCATAAACAAGCAGGGAAAAAAAGAAGTGAGAGTTCTACAGGAAAAAGGCCAATACGTTAAATATAATTACCTAAATCTAGAAACAGGAAAGAAAACAACCAAATACAGCCTGATTTTGAAGAATGATAGTTCAAAAGAACACCTTATGGTAGTCCCATTGAAAACAGGGAAAAGCCTTGTTGTAGAGCAGAAGAAGGAACAAAGAGAATTAAAAATTCTCGATGAGAAAAAGAAAAAAACAGTTGAATTCTAGAAAAATATTACTGGGCTGTTCGCTTTGCTACACAAAACTCACAGTAAGGTCTGTATGCCCGCTATAATCTGGAAAATAAACAGGATTTAGGCGGGCTGGCCGACCTCCCGACAAAATTTTCGAAGAAAATTTTGGCGATTATTATTAAAAATATTAATAAAAATAAGAAGAAAAATCTCAACCAACATAACTCAATTTCTTTTTCTCGCTGATCTCTTCAGCTTCTGCCGTTTTTGATAATAAACCCCTTAACTTATCCTCAAATTTCTCAGCCTGCTCTAACAAAGGCTTGTAATCAACCTCTAGGCCAAGATACTGGTCCAATACCTTTATAATCTCAGCAGCAGCCTTGCTGTCAGGCAGATTGGAGTGTGTTTCCGAGAATATAGCAGAAATCTTGAGTTGGTCTTTTTTTAACAATAAAGCGCCTGTAACACCCATGATAATGCCTTCCTTTAACGGCTTTATTCCTATAGCCTCTAATTTATTTGCTTTTGTCTTATCATTGGAATAATAAAAAGCCTGTGTCTTGCCCTCTATAGTTGAAGATGAACCAACGCCCTCTAAGCTGATAACTTCCTTAGCATTTAACTGCTTTACCAATTTCACCAATATATCTGCAATTTGCCATTCATAACCAGTAGAAGCGGTTATGGCATGCAAAATTATAACATTATACTTCTTATCATAAAAAATGCCTAATGGCTCAACAACCTTGTTTTCATGTATAGCTACCATTGCAGGCATATCTTCAAAAACTATCTTGCCAATCTGCTCTGTCTTCAAATGATATATCAAAAATTCAGAAGCAATTGTTCCTACAAGCCCAAAACCAGGAAAACCCTCTATAACTATGGGGTTTTTAGGTTTTTTCCATAATTTTATTTCCATCTTACCTCTTTTTTAGCTGTAAAAAAGATGGTCTCGAGAACTTTGTTCTCATTTATACCTCTTTTTTTTGATTTCCATTTGTTTTAGTGCTAACTCTCTTTTTAACTTCTCTTCTTTTCCTATCCTTTCTTTTAAAAGCTTTTGAGCTTTTGCTAATTCTGCCTCTCCAACGCGGCCTTTAACGCCAATCTCTGCTAATTCTTTCTTCTTTTTCTCGATATCAGCCTTTTTCTTGGTATAAAGGCTTGTTTTTTGCACCTCTAATAAGATATTGCATCCTGATAATAAATCCCTTGAAAACCTATTGCTTTCATCCCAGAATTGAGGCAATTGTTTCATAACACTTAATGGCAAAATTATAGATATGTTTCTCCCTCTGACAACATGATGAATTTGGATCTCAACGCCCTCTTCTGGAGCTAAACCATACCTTAGTTTATATTTGCAGATTTCAACCCTAGAGATATGTGACTTTGTTCTGAAAATTCTGTTGAATATGGACATTAAAACACCTCTTTCTAAATTGTCAACTTTTTTACTTCTATATAAAACTTTCTAAAATTATTATTCAATAAAAATAAAAAAATAATCCCAGCTTTTTGCATAAGACAATAACCAATATAAAAATTAAAAATTTATTGACAAAGAGTAATTCCAATACCTAAAAACCAAAAGATTTAAATATGTGTGTATACTTATATTACTTATCCAACACGTTGGTGATGAAAAATGGTAAATATGACTTTAGCAATACCTGAAGATTTGCATAAATTAATTAGGAGGCATAATGAAGTAAAATGGAGCGAAGTAGCTAGGAAAGCTATGTGGGAACACGCAAAAAGACTGGACATAATGGACAAGTTAGTCTCTAAAAGCAAGCTTACAGAAAAGCAAGCCGAAGAAATTGGAAACAAGCTAAAAAAAGAGATTGCCAAGAGACATGGTCTTGCAGGATGAAGCTTGTGGTAGACACAAATAGAATCATTGCAGCCTTAGTTAGAGATGGTTCTTCTAGAGAGGTAATCACAAAGAATCATACTTTTATTACTACTGATTTTTCAATTGAGGAAATAAATAAACACAAAAAGGAAATCTTAGACAAATCGGGAATGGATGAACCATCATTTGATTTGCTTATTGCATTGTTATTTTATAATATTGAAATAGTTCCGTATTCTGAATATAAAGAGCATATAAAAGAAGCAAGAGATTTGATGAAAGAAAGGGACATAAAAGATATTCCATTCTTGGCTTTAGCATTAGCAAAAAAGGCTGATGGAATTTGGAGTGATGATAGGGATTTTGAATCCCAAAATAAGATCAAGATTTTCAAAACTAAAGATTTAATTTAAAATAAACTTACCTAAACAAAACAGAAAAGTTTATATATATTTCAGCTAATAGTAAACTAAAAAGAGGTGCGATAGGTTATGGGATGGGAAGGGCTAAAGTCCACAATAAGTCTTGGTCTTGGATTGCTTCTCTTTATTCTGGGAATAGTTCCTCTAATGCACAAGGTTAATATGATAGCCTGGACAATTCCCGATATACCTGAAATTTTAATGCTTCTTCTGTTAGCAGCAGGAGGCGTTTACCTTGTCATAGATGGCTTTATGGAAGTCCCTATGATACCCTCAATGGGCTGGATAAGCATAGCAACAGGAATAATAGTCTCTTTACTGGCTATCTTAAAATTATTCGGAAAAACAGCAGGCCTTTTAGTCTTGGTTTCAGGCTTAGGAATAAACGTATTCTTCACAATAGTTGGCTTTTTGCTTGTAATTGGGGCTTTTATGTTTTAAGCTGCTTTTGAAAGAATTTCAGCTTGTTCTGCAGGCGCAACAGAAAATCTCAATTGCTGCAACACCCTTACAAGTTTTGTCATATATGTATACCATTCATCTTGTATCCTTTTTATGGTCTTTTCAAAGTTCCCCATAAGTTGTTTTAATTCAGGATGTCTTTCTCCATTTTTTATCTCTTTCCCTATCTCTTTAAATTTCTTCTCTATATATGACATAAACAATAAGCAATAGAGCAAATTAACATAAACATAATGAATCTCTTTTTCACTATCATGCGCTTCATGAATTAAATCCCTTTTTATTTTATTTATCTCGTGTGATTCCTCATCTTCCATTAATCTGGCTTTTATTGCTTTAATAACATTAAACTCATGCTCCGCCCTATACGCCTTTATTTTTTGCCTCCTTGCTGATGCTTTTTCACTAGGAGCCATTATTCTTATTGTTTGCAGTGTAGCAGAAGCGCTTCCTCTTTTTACCTCTAAAGCGATCTCAGCCTGCTTTCTGATATCTTCATTTATTTTTTTAAAATCCTCTCCCACTTTGGTGCGTACAATGCCTTCAACAGATTTGGGAATAGAATGTGAGCTTATCAATTTTTCTAGCTCCAATCTTATATGCAATTTCATATCTTCCAATGTCTTTTTTTGGGTTTCTGCTGATTCTCTTGCAACTAAAAATTCCTCTCTCTCCTCCAAAACAGACAATTGCTCAAGCTGTTTTAATAAGCCATCCAGTTCTGCTCTTATTCTTGCCTTTTCTTCTGTTTTGGTCTTATTATCCATCAGCTTAGCAAAATCTTTTTTAATCTTATTTGCCAAATGATAAGAAATATCAGACTGGTGCATCAGCTTCTTTGCATTCCAGTGTATGTCCTCAACCAAAGTTCTAGCTTTTTTTGCGCTAAACATCCCGGCATGAAATTCAACAGCCATATTTACCACCTTTTTTGATAATAATCAATCCTGATTACACAGATATATAAATGTTTTGATTTTTGCGGAGTAAAACCCTAAAGCCTTTTAACCTTGACGGTTTTTCCTGATTTTAGCTTTTCTATCATCATCTTTTCTCCAATTTTCCTGATTTTTTTAATAATGTCATTCGGAATTTCAGCTTTAAACTCTTCTTTTAGTTCGGATAAAAAATCAAATAGAAACACAGGAAAAACATCCCCACCTATCTCTGTTTGGAGTATGCTTTCTTTGATAATAACCTCCCAGTCAATATTAAATTTTTCAATTAGCGAAGCAGCATCATTCCTGTCCTTTTCCCTTTCAGTAGCGCATTTAAGTGAAATAATGTCTTCAGGGGATATTGTTTTAATTATCAAATTTCCAAACTCATGCACCTCTTTAACCCTGTCAACTATTGAAGAAGAAATTTTAAAGCCTATAACCTCGTTCAAGAATAAGTCAAATCTTGTGTCTCTTCCTTCCATCATTACTGGCTTGTCTTTGGCTATATCATAATGTGCAAATATTGGTTTTATGTTCTTTTTTTCATTAAAACCTATATCATACAGGGCTTTTTTGGCTAAATTAAATGATTTTTTATCCAAAAAAACTAAATCAACATCCTTTGTTTCTGTCTTTGCTCCATAAAACATCATCGCAGAGCCGCCAATAGCTAAACATTCCACTTTTTCATCCAGCTTAGCCCCTATTAAATTAAACAGCTCATTTTGGTCAGTTATATTAATCATTCTTTATACGCCTCTAAATCCGCTTTATTGAAAGGGATAAAAACATTCCATTCCCTTTCAATATACTTAAAATCATTGGACCTTATCTTTTTTATAATATACTTATCTTTAATCCCTCCTTTGAGCAGGGCTTTTCGTGTTCTTTGGTCCATCCTTTTTACCCTAATTGCAGTTCTAGCAACATTATACAAAGCGCCAATTTTTCTTGTTATTCCTTCTCTTTTTGCGAATTTTAATAGCCTTGGCCAGCTCTTTATTTTATTAAACAAGCCTAAAGCAGCTAAGATGGTCCTAAAATCACAGCCTTTAACTGCTATTACTATTGCCTCTTCAATTGTCAGCTTATGGTCATGAATTCTATGCTGTTGTTTTGTGAATAATTTAACTTTAGAGTTTTCATTTATTATGTCATATAGCCCCTTAAAGCCTATATCTGGCTTTTTTAGTATGCTTATCCTGTACATCCGTATCTTTCTTTTCCCATAGCCTGTTTCAACCAAGCCTTTTTTTCTAAGCTTCCATATAACATTTATAGCAGTCCTTTTTGAGATGTTTAGCTTCTTAGCTGCTGTGTCTGCTGTTTGCAGCCCTTCCAATGTTTTTGCTATTTCATTTAATTCCATTTACATCACTTTTTTTATTATTTTTAGTGATGTAAACGAACTAATATATAAATTTTACTATTTTAATATAAAAAAGCGATAAAATCTTCTTATCATAACAGAAGACAAAGAAGGAGAAGAAACAATTAAAGGCAGAAAAGTAAGATTTTTGCCATTATTGAAATGGCTGCTGGAGCTTAATTAAAAATAATGATTGGTTAGGCGTAAGATAAAAATAGGGTTTTTGGTTAGTGGTTTTTGTTTGGTGGTCAGTTTCTCAACTAGTAAATAGGTTAGTAACCACTCTAGAATAGTATCAAAATCGAAAGATTTATAAATAGTTATATATTTCCTATGAGGGTAATTAAATATTTTTTAGATTTTAGAGGTTGATAAAAAATGAGAGCTCAACATGGGGAGTATAGTGGTAGTGAATATGGTGGACCACAACCACATAGAGGGAATTTTCTTAGCCACCTTAATAAGCCATATATCATAATTCCAGGGTTAGGCGTTCTAATTATTGGAACAGGGATATTGGCAAATCATATATATCCTATTTCAAATATATTTAAACAGGGTAAGCCTAGTGCTGCTCAAACAACTTCTTCAACAGATATATCAGCTGCGCTTGCAGATGCAGAAAATAAAGCCTGCCAATTAGCTTATGATAGTTTAGATCCAATACTTAAGAAAGTAGTTGACGATTTTGCAACTCAAAACGGATGGGTTATTACAACAGACTATAATGGAAAAACATACGAGTTGAGGAAGATAGAAGATAAGAATAGCCCTGGTGGGTATTATATAGCTGTATTTGCAGCAAACGCAGATGCTAATAATAATGGTGTTCCAGATGATAATCAGATTGTAGATATGAGAACTGCTATAACTGAAAAAATTATTGTTGAAGCAATGAACGGGGTAGGTGGTAAAGGCACTGCTTCTTTTGACATTAAAAAAGATCCAATAGTATATGAAGTTGTTAAGTCAGATCCTTTAGAGTCAAGACTTAAACATCAACCAGCTCATCCAGCAAATGCTGTATACTCACCGCAAAAAATACCAGGAAGACAATAATCTGAGTGGTTAATCTGTTTTTTTATTCTAATTGACTTTATAATTTATCTGTTCTGATTAGGGGTTGTTGCGAGTTATGCATTAAAAGTTTAAATTTGGTTGAATTGTTACATGTTACTGATTTTGTGGAATAAAAATAGAAGAAGTCCACGCTATCAATTTTGACGAAGATCTCTTGTGAAATAAAGTAGTAATTTTTTATAATTTTCGGCCATCTGTCCTAGCCCAAAATTATCTAAAATATACTTTCTGCCTGTTTTACTCATTTCTTCTCTTAATGATTGGTCGCTTAATAACAAATCTAAGGCAACCTTAAAATCATTTATATTTCTACCAACAACAAACCCTGCTTCAGTGCAATACGGGGGATCTTTCTCAACATAACCCTTTCCATCAGAAGAATCATATTTGTGTCTTGCCAGAATTAAAGGAGCTCCAGCAGCTAAAGCCTCCATTGTGGCAATACCTTGCGTTTCAGCTTTTGAGGCGCTTATGTAAACTTTTGCTCTCTGGAGGTCTTTTACATGATCAAAATAATCATATGGTCCATCCTTCCCTTTAAAAATCCATTTTTCATCTGGATAATAAGCAGCAAGTTTTGTTACTATTTCTTCCCCCTTTTTTTCACCAGGACCAACCCACACAATTGAGTCTCTTTTTACATCACTTGGAGAAAAATAGTCCGTATCAATACCACAAGGAAAAACTAAAACTTTTTCTAATGGTAAGCCAAGTCTTTTCGCATGTAACCCGACCAAATTAACATTTGGGACTAAAGCCAAACCCCACCCTCTTTCTCCAATTTCTACTTCTTGGTTTATAATACTTTGAAGTCTTTTTCTATCTTTCAACTTAACGCCTTCCGGGTTAGGCACATCAAATACAACATTAGTTCCGATTATTGGTTTGTATCCCAAATCAGAGAGACCTAAAGCAATATCTTTACTAGATACAACATGAATCACATCAAATTGATCTAAATATCCTTTATCAAAATGTTGCCTTTGTAGTCTTTCTACATTTGGTTGCTCACATCTTGGATCAATCTCTGAATTAACATGCATTTTAAACTCTAAATCACCACTTTTGTTTAATGCCTTAGCTAGATTAAAAGCAACAATAGCAGGACCACTTGCTTTTCCACTGCCCTTAACTGTTCCATAATTTCCTGTAAATATCCCTGCTATCATCTTGATAAAGCCTCCAAATTTCTCTTGGCAAATTGGTGATTTGAGTTTAACTGTAAGGCCTTTTCAAAATAGTTTGAGGCTAGTCCTTTCTGGCCCATATCTCTAAATGTCATTCCAATGTTTACATAAGCTTCTATATTGTATGGATTTTGGTTGATTATTTGACTAAATGTATCAAGTGCAGACTTATATTCTCTTTTCTCTCTTTGTTTTATACCTAATCTGAAAAGGTTCTCTTCTGCTTTATCATTTTCATTTACAACATAGAATTTCTTCTGTGGCACTTCACCTCTCCTTTTCCTGCCTTCATCCATAACCCTACGAGCATTCATTCGCTGTTCTTTTCTTTTCTCAACTGAAGTTTGTTTACCATGCCACCTGTAATAGTATAATAACTCTTCAAGATGATAAAAATCACCTTGTTCAGCTAATTTGATCATAGCATCATAGTCAACAGCATTTGTTATATCCTCATCAGCACCTTCTGTCTTAAACCACGCAGAAGCCCTGAACATTCTTGGATGAGCTATACACATACAAACATTGAACAGATATTCTCTATCAAATCCATGTCTGTTCCATCCTGGATGGTCACGTTGTCCTTTCTCATCAAAGTAGTTTAAGTTACCATATGCGCATACAACATTAAAATTTGTATCAAGAATTTTCGCTAATTTTTCTGCAGTATCAGACTTAATAATATCATCACTGTCTAGCTGTAGTATATATTTCCCCCTGGTGTTAGTTATAGCTGTATTCCAGGCAGCACTTATTCCTTTGTTATGTTGATGTCTAACCACCCTTATCAAAGGCCTTTCCCCAACTTTATTATACTTTTCTTGTAACTCTTTTAGTATTTGTGGTGTTCTATCGGTGCTTCCATCATCGCATACCACTATCTCTAGGTCCTTTAGAGTTTGTGCTAACGCACTTTCAATAGATTCCTTTACATACCTCTCCCTGTTATATGTTGGTATAAAAATAGAAACTTTTGGGGGATCAAAACTACAAGGCACATACTCCTTTATTTTCTTTTCAAGGAGGCTTGCAGACTTTCTTTTCTCATCTGTTCTCTTGGAAGAGTCAGCAACATCATGCTCTAGGTGTAATGCTTCAGCTTTCAATTCTGGAATCATAAATATTCTATTTTTGTATAGTCTATTACCAAAGTCTGCATCTTCTCCTCCCCAGAATTGAAACTCTTCATCAAAAAGTCCGACTAGGAACGCATCTCGTTTATTAAAACTTATATTCCCTCCACAAAAACATCTATATGGTTGGCTATCATCCTTTAAATTTCTGCTTTTTTTATATCTTTGGATTCTCCAATCTTCTTTTATGCCTAATCTTGCATGTACAGTGTCTGGTGTAATATACAACTGCTCTGCATGCTCTTTAATCATATCTAAAGTTATATCATCCGGTTTAACATATCTTCTATGTCCAATAACCCCTATATTTTTGGCTATATGGTGCCATTTCATATGTTGTCTTACAAAACCAGGTGTAGGAATCATATCTACATCTAGGATTATTATTGTATCATGTGTTGTCTTTCTTATACCCTCATTTCTAATCTTTGACAATCTGTAACCTTTATCTCTTTGCCAAACATATTTGACATTGAAAGGCAAGCTCATATTCTTTATCATTTCCTTTGTTCCGTCACTAGAACCATCATCAGCTATAACAACTTCCATCAAATTATGCGGATAATTTTGCTGGCATAAAGCAGCTAAATTTTTTATTAATGTATCTTTCCTATTATAAGTAGGAACAATAATACTAACATCTTTTGTAGGGATATAATCTTCTTCTACAAGGGCCTCTATTAAAGAATAATCGTTGGCGTTATTCCTTGGAAAAATTGTAGCTTGATCTGTAGTTTCTGTTAACCCTAAATTGGAAATATCTGTTGGCTTGTCTTGGGTGGTAGTTATCTCCTCTTCAGTAGAAATCCTACCTAAACCAGGAAGCCAACTAGCATCTTCTCCCAATTTCTTTCTTAATCCTCTTTTTACAGCACCTACAAGGTCCAGCATTTTATCTTCAGGTTACACCTCACATTTATATTTATCACAAATAACTTATATATAAATCTTTCTATTTTGTAACTACTTACAAGTGAAAAATATTAAGAATTTAGTATCCTCTTAATTGCTCTTCTATATGTTTATTATTAAACCACACCCACCCTAATCTCTTTTAACAGTAAATTTATATGGTCTACCATCACATTAATATCCTTGCTAACTTTCTCAATTGCGATTTCTTGCTCAGCCTCAAAGACACCCAATAGGCACTTGTCAGCATGTTCCCAATTGAAAGCCGGTACCTTTTCACTTATTAATCTCTCAACCTCATCAATCATGCCTTTTTTTGTAAGCTCTATTTCCCCCCTCAAAGCACTATCAGCACTTTTTTTAACTTCTCCAATAAAATTATCCAAATATGCTTCTAATATCTCCACATTATAAATAGCTTCTTCAAACCCTTCTCTCTCTTTTAATCTTGCCCACACATCTTTTATTCTTTTGATCCTTTCTTTCAGGGGGTTTATTATGTTTTTCATTCGCCATTGTATCGCTTTTATCTCTTCATTAATAGCCCCTATCTTTGCTAATTCTTCATGCAGTCTTTTTACGAATGGCTCATATCCAATCCCATCAAAAATCTTATCAATTCGTTCCCACCACACTTCTCCAACCAACTTCCTTATCCCCTCATTAATACTTGTTTTATCCTTTTTGTATTCACCTTTGTCCCTTCCCTTTATATATTCTTTTATTGAACCTAAAACCTTTGCTTTAATCTCAGGAGTATACTCCTTCTTAAATCTAACAATCTTACTGTCCCCATCCCCCCCTGCAGTAATAAACCTCTCTTTAATCAACTCTAAGAAGGCATTGTTTGCATCTTTCTCTAATCCCTTGATAGCTTGTTTTAAATCTTTTTCTAAATTCCTCTTTTTGATTAGATCTCCTTTTATCTTTTCAACTTTTGAAGAACCCATCGCATTTATAAGTTTTTGGAGCAAAAGTCTATCTTCTGAGGGAGGAGCTATTGCTTTATTGCCTTTAGGCAAATACTTTCCATAAGGAATATTACAAACATGCAAAATCAATGCAATATCTTTTTCATACAATTCTCTTAACTTTCTTAACTGTTCTATCAGCTCAATAACAATGCTGTTAATGTCATCATTTCTATTATAAAATTCATACCAAATAGTATAAGGTTTAATCTCTATAGTCTCTTTAGTGCCCAAATCATACACATAACCATATGTCTGGTCTGGTCCCCATTTTTTCATCTCTTCTTCTATTTGCTTCTTTCTTTCATCCTTAGGTTTTTGAATAATTTCAAATATTATCTCACAATTTTTTAGGATAATTTCTAGGTTTTTTCTCATTCCTTCTATAAAATCTTTTAAAGTTTTTTCACCTTTTACTTTGTACTTTTCAAATTTCTCATCTCCCTCCATCTTTTTGAGTGTATCACTTACTTTCTTTAAAGATTCAATCTCGTTTTTCAATAGCTTCAGCAATTCAGGATAGACAGTTACTAATCTTTTCAACACTTCCAATTGGTCATTTAATTCTTTTAATAATTGCTCAAGAACAGGCACTTCATTAGCATAATTAACATTTATCAGTTTATTAATATCTTTTTTTAGGATTGTTTCATCTTGGTTTGTTAATCTTACACCTAATAAACTATTGTTACTTAATACTGCGTTGCATGTGTTTATAAGCAATTCTTTATCCTCTTTTATCTTCTTCCGCCAATATTCAAGGTCATCTTCCCCATTATAAGGGTCTTGATATGAATCATTATAAGGATATTCTCCCTTAACATTTTCTTCAATCATTTTTGGCTTTTTATTTTCTGGCATTTAACAACATCCCGCTATATTTCACAAATTCCTGATTTCTTTACTACCAGTATATTCTCCATGAGGTTTTTTCTCAGGAGCACTATACTTAGCAATATATTCCTTCTCAATCCTTTCCAATTCTTTAATATAGCCTTTCGCTTTCTCGTTCTCTTCCGCTAATCTACCAAACATAACCTCATAAGGATGCTTAGGCGGAACTCTATTTAATTCGGTTATTATTCCATCCTTTGTTTTAAAATACTCTGTAAATGCTTTAATAGCATCTTCTTTATTGTGTATAGGTATATGAGCAGGAGGAGGGGTAACTGGAATCTCTATCTCTTTCATAAGCCTAAGTTGCTTCTTAATCCTTCCATACAATATAGATATCCAATAATATTCAGTTTTATTTACGGCTGTTTTATCTTTATTCCACCATAATTTTCCAATATTGTCAATTGCTGTTAACACCTTTGTTATCCATACCAAATTTTTACGTCTTTCTGCTAATTTCTGTTCTGTTTCTTCAAGTTCAGATTCATTTACCATATTTTTATTTTCTTCGTCTAAAACTCCTTTTAACTTTTCATTAATAATAAGGATGATCTCATTACATATTTTAATTAGCTCTTGTATTTTTTTATTGCCCTCAGGGCCATATGCATCATAACCACCTTCATAAACATAACCCTGATAACCCCCCTCATAACCACCATACTCTCCTTGCATTCCTTTTTTTGTATACTTTTCTATAACCTTCTTTTCAATATCAACTATATCTTTTAAATAACTCTCTTCTCTTTTATTGATATTAGCTAACTCTTTCAAATCCTTTTTCAATTCTCTTATCTTTTTACTGGCTTCTTCTTTTTTATCACCCAGGTAAGCTGACTCATCAGAATTGCTATCATCAACATATATCCCGCCTTCTGTTGGTTTCTTTTTTCCAATATCGGCTATCTTTGGAATTAATTTTCTCTTCTCTTTAATAAGCTCTAATATCCTTATTACAGCCTCTTTTTTCTCTTTTATTGTTTCTATCACTTCTGGAGGTTCTGGTGGTATTACCGGTTTAGGCTTTTTTTGTCTTCTTAGATATAAAATTAATATGATAATGAAAAGAAGAGGCAATAACCACCACAACCAACTCCTTTTCTCTTCACCACCACCTTCCCCTTCCCCTTCTCCAACAACTCCACCTTCTCCTTCCCCTTCTCCAACAACTCCACCTTCTCCTTCCCCTTCTCCAACAACTCCACCTTCCCCTTCCCCTTCACCAGCAGGAACAATAGCACCAGG
>JAGVXP010000045.1 GCA_018303725.1 Candidatus Woesearchaeota archaeon
AGGTTATGATTAAGGTGTCTTGCTCTGTTGTGTAGGAGCATTTTCCCCATTCTCCATAATTTAGGTCGTATTTTTCCAATCCTGTCAGCTTGTCTATTATAACTTGCATTTCTTTATCTTTGCATTCCTCTCTGCTTTTTTGTATTGTATTTGTTCCTGTTTTACATCTATAATCATAACTTCTATCTTCTGTGTGGCACGTTGTGTTTAACGGCTCGTCATCGCATATTGTGACGATGTTTGTTTGTGTGCATGTTCCATAAACATCTTCTGTTTCCTCCCAGTAGCTAGTTTTGCAGTCTTTAATTTCATTTAAGCTTATATCATCTGTAACCTGGGTTATTTTGCTTACACCATAAGCAGCTAATGACAGCGCTGCCAATACAAAAACTATTATCAACATATGTTTTTTGGAAAAAAACATACTCAAAATTTTTTTCAAAAATTTTGTTGAATTTTTTATTCTCATTTTTTACTCACCTTTTTGTTTTTTATTTAACTGATTGTAACGTTTAAATTGATTGAATCTTTTAAGCTGCCGTTAATAGCAGTAGCATTAACGTTATAAGTTCCAGTAGTTGAAAAATTATATTTAATATAAGTAAAGATAGTTTCACCAGGAATTAAGATAATATTATTTATTGAATTAATTATGTTGTTGTCTTTAGTGTCAAATTGCCATGAAATATCAGTTATATTTGCAGTTAGCTGGTTTGTTATTAAAAATTCAAAAGTTCTGTTTTTTTCGCTTGCATTTAAAACAGATAAATTATGTATGTATAAAGGTACGGGCTCTATTGTTAAGGTAATTGATTTGCTTTCTGTTAAGTTAACAGCTGCTGTAGCTTTGTATGATGAGTTTGATGCTGTTATTGTGTAGTTGGTTTTATATACGTGTTTGAATTTCTTTGGTGGGGGTTGGTCTGGCAGGAATGACAGCTCTTCCATTATCTGCCTTCTTATCCAGCCTGAGCTGTTTGTAGATTCACTAAATTCCAGATTATTATTCCTATCATAACCGTTTACCATTGCATTATTGGCATTATTTCCGTTGCTGTCATTTACATAAACATCTAAATGCCATTTAACTGTAAGGTTACCTCCATCTGAGTCAACCTTTGAAATAGTAAATGTCGTATTAATTAATGTGTTATTGCCGCTTTTTTGGCTGTAATAAATATCATATTCAGATGAGCTTGAAATAACGCTGTCTTGTATTATATTATTGTCAGAACCTGGCTCTGTTTGTGTGCCGTTTTGGAATTCTATACCTCTTGTGTTGCCAGAAATTAAAGTGTTTAGTATTTTATTATTTAAGGCTGTTTTGAAGTATATACCCTTAGAGCTTTGGGTTATCATATTACCTTTTATAAAGTTATTAGTGGACGAGTCTATTAGTTGTGTGCTCTCAAAGAATATTCCATAGCTACAGAGGGTGATATTATTGTTGGTTATATTGCTTTGATCCACATTATCAAACTCTATACATGCCTTATTAACCGGACTTGTAATTATATTGTTGTCTATCAGTAAGTTTGAAGGAATATTCTCAGCTAAAATCCCTGTTGACCCTAGGCTTGTGTTGATTATATTGTTGCTTATTTTATTGTTTAAGCCCGTTACATAAATGCCGTAATTTGTGTTGCTGACAAAGTCATTGTTTTCTATTAAATTGCTGTTTGAAAGAATTGTTAAGCCATTATAGTTAGTTGTTATTTCGCTGTTTTCTATAATAACATTATCTGCGCTTATTTCCAAGCCCCTGTTGTTTATAACTGCATTCCAGCCAGCGCCAGTTAATTTTGAGTTTTTCATCTCAAATACTGCTCCAGGATTGGCAAGGATAGAATAGCCGCTGGTTCCTCCTCTTTCAATAACGCTTCTGTCGTTGGCTGTTGATTTATCGTTGTCTTTATCCAGGATATACATTTTTCCTCCTGACTGGATTGTTATGCCATATTGCCCATTAACAGAGTTGTTAACCTGCAAGGTAATGTTCCTGAATGTGAGGTTTCCATTGTTTTGAACTATTAGATTTGCTGCAAATGGTATTGTTTCATTCTGGCACAATACATTTGAGTTAATTATCCACTGAGTCATTGTAGCGTTATAGTTGCCATTGCAGTAGGTTATGTAGACTGTAATGTTCCATTGGATTGAATCTGTTAGCTCACCATCTGTAACGGTTAAGTTAACAATATGGTCCCCAGTATCAGCCATTGTTGGCTGGTAAAGCCATGCTTGGGAAGTTGATTGGGTCGTTCCATCTAGGCTCCAATTATAATACAAAGTAGGGCTGTCTATATCCTCTGATGTGTGGTTAAATTGCAGTTCATCATTTACAGGAACAAATACTACAAGATTTTCTGGTGTGTACCAAGTTATGTTTGGTGGGTCATTCAGCTTTTTAACAATAACTAGAACAGTATCATTATCAATTAATCCGTCAGTATCAGTAACTGTAAATGTGATATTTATTCCACCAGCTAATTCATTATTGTAATTTGGAGCAGAAGTAAGATTAATTCTACTGTTTGACAAGATATTAACTCTTACAGTACTGCTACTATTTCCAGTAACCGTCCATGTTAACTCTGCTGGAGAATCTTCATCAGTCACGTATTTACTTAAGTTAACGGTATCGTTATATTGATCTTCAAAAAATGTAACATCGGACAATGGAGAAATAACGGGAGTTGTATTTGTCTTAACTGATAATGTTGTGGAATAATTGTTAATACTATCATAAGCACTTGCTGTAACTATATATCTTCCAATTGTTGTATAATTGTGGTGTATATAAACACGAATATTCTCACCAGAGCTTAAATTAAAAGGTGTAATACTATTGATAGTAGTACTATCACCCATAGATATGCTCCAGTTAATTCCTGTTAAAGTAGTTGCAGCGGTATTATTAACTACAAATTCAAATATGAACTCTGTTTGGTTAAGATAAAGATAATTGAGGTCTGTTATTACTATATCGCTGACAATTACTGTAAGGAACTCTGAATCTGTTAATGTTCCGTTAAAAGCAGTTGCATTTAGGACAAATGTGCCTCTACCTGAAAAATTATATGCCACGAAAACTGTTAAATTTTCATCAACAGCTAAACTAACATTCTGAGTGTTGTTTATAATATTATTATTTCTGGTATCAAAGGACCAGTTCACGCTATCAAGTGCTGCGGTATTGTTATTCTTAATATTAAACTCAAATATCCTAAGAGTGTCACTGCCATACAGCTCTGAGAGGGATGTTATCTGGATTGCGGAAACAGAAGCAGAGAGGATTATAGATGGAAGTATAGTTAAGAGAAGTAATAGTAGCCTCTTTTTAAATAACATTTTCACCCCACAATTATGATAAGGAGGTATAGCTAGTATAAATATCTTTCTATTTCAGTTAAATTTGAGAATATATTGATAATTATTTGATTAAAAGTAAAAAAACACAAATTATTTAAAAGGCAGGTAGTTACATCATCCAAAAAGAGGTGGAGAACCTCAAGATATTTTTTCTTGAGTTTTAAAATAATAGATGGCATAGTACTATGCTATCGCAAACCAAGGTGATAAAAAATGCCAAAAAAATACGAAATGAGCATAGGAACGAGTTTACCAAAGCCTTTTATGGAAATGATTGATGAGATAGTCAAGAAAAACCCAGATTTTAAGAACAGGACGGCAGTGATAAGGTATGCTGTAAGGAAGTACTATGAGTATTTAAAGAGCTTGAAGAAGGTTTGAAGAATTTTTCTATTTATTTTAGTTTGATCCTGTTCTATATTTACATAAAAATAGAAAGCTTTAAATAAAAGTATTACTGGTATTTCTAGTATTACTGGTATCACCAAAATGAAAATGCATTCCATTAGAGATTTAGATAAAGAGGTATGGAGAAAATTTGTAGCTTACTGTAAATTAAAAAATGTTAAAGTAGGTGACGAATTAAACAAAATTCTTGAAGATTATATTAAAAAACATTTTAAAAGATTATTTGAAAATGAGAAATAAAATAATTTTACTGATAATAATGGTATCGGTGTTTTTTATTAAGCTATATCCGGCAACAGCTGTTACCTTAACTGTCTGTACCTCTGGCTGTAACACTACAGTAATCCAAAATGCAATTTATAATGCTTCTAACGGAGACATAATCAATATCCTTAATGGAACTTATACAGAGGATATTACAGTTAATATCAGTGTTACACTGAATGCCACCCCATATATATCTGTGATAGGAGGATTTAATGTTAGTGTGGATAATGTAACAATAAATGGGTTTAATATTACGCAAGGTATAACCTTAGTTCAAAGTGGATTGAATGGGAATTATGGTATTGGGATTTATGTAACTAGCAATAATAATAACATCAAAGATAATTATATTTTCAATATAACTGGGAAGAATAGTGGTGATAGTTTTACAACTGGTATAACGGGAGGTATTGGTGGGATTGGTATGGGTATTTATCTTTCTATATCATCAAATAATAATATTACGAATAATACAATAACTCAAATATATGGTGGGACTGGTGGGGCTGGAGCAACTGCAGGTACTGGTGGGGATGGTGGGCTTAGTAGTGGGATTTACTTAACTAACTCCATAAACAATAATATTTCATTAAATAACATTTCAAATATTTATGGTGGTCAAGGAGGGGCAGGTGGCAGTGGTGCTCCTGGTCCTGGAGGAACAGGTGGTTTAGCAGCAGGAATTTATTTAAGCAATTCAACTGGCAATAATATAACATCCAATAATTTTACTAAAATAATTGGTGGAAATTTTGGAGGAACTGGAAGTTACAAAGGAGCGTACCAAAAAGGTTTTGGTGTTTATATCAGTTCTGATAGTTATAATAATGAGATAGATACCACAAATATGGTAAGTGGAGAAGCTGTTTATTACTACTACAAAAAAAACGGAATAACTATTAGCAATCTTGTGTTAAACAAAAATGTAAGTTCTACTAATCTAGGTAAAATTGTATTAATTAATTCTTCTAATTTTACAATAGTCAATAATACAATTGCCAATTTCACAGGAGAATCTGGAAATTCTGGTGCAATGGATGTAACTGGGAAAAAGGGTAATATAGGGGTCGGAATTTATCTTTTAAATAGTTCTGGTACAAACATATCTTTTAATACTGTCTCTTTGATTTACGGAGGAAACGGTGGTTCTGGAGGGAATAGTGAAGATGGTGGAATAGGTGGTATATCTGCTTCAGTTTATTTAAATAATTCTTTGAATATATATATATCAGATAATATAATTTCAAAGATAATTGGTGGCCAAGGAGGAGCAGGTGGATATGGTGATGGTTCAGGAGGCACTGGCGGAATTGGAGTTGGCGTCTATCTAACTAGCTCAACAAACAACAATATTACACATAATAATATAACAGAAATTAACGGCAGCAAAGGAGGTACTGGCTCATTCAGAGGCTCAGGAGGAATAGGTGGTATTGGTGCAGGCATTTATTTGATAGCATCAACAAGCAATAATATTTCATTAAATAATATTTCTCAATTAAATGGTGGACTAGGAGGCGATGGTGGTGCTGGTACAGGTTCGGCTGGATCAAACCAAATAGGTTTTGGTATTTATATAAATTCAGATAGCTACAACAATGAAATAGATACAACAAATCTAGTAGAGGGGAATAAAATAATTTATTATTATAACAAAACAGGCATTACAGTCAAGGATAATATTTTAACTAAGAACAACAGCCCAACTAACTTAGGCAAGATTGTTTTAATTAATTCTTCTGGATTTACAATAACAAACAATACAATTGCCAATTTCACAGGAGAAGCTGGAACTAGTGGAAGTTATGCTGCTGCAGGTAACCAAGGACAAATAAGCCAAGGCATATATTTGCTTAATTCTTCTGGTAATAATATAACCTTAAATACAATAATGCAGATATATGGTGGCATTGGTGGCACATCTGGGGATGATGGCGGGTTAGGAGGCACAGGAGGCAATGCTCAAGGAATTTATCTGGAACTTTCAGCAAATAATAATATAACAAACAATACAATAAAAGAGATAACTGGAGGAAGAGGAGGCACTGCTGGACAAAGTTCTACAGGAGGAGGGACTGGCGGTATAGGCATTGGCATTTATTTAAAAAATTCTTCTGGTAATAATATAACTTATAACAACATAACTAAAACTTATAAAGGGCCAGCAGGTGCTTCAGGATCAGGGGCATCAGCAGGTGCTGAAGGAGAAGCAGCAGCTATTTATTTAACAGCAGGAAGCAATAACTCTATTGCCTATAACTGGCTGTATAACAACTCTAATTACACTATTTACAATAACCAAAACCTTAACATAACAGCAGAGCTTAATTACTTCAATGCTTCCACATCTGCTGCTATAGGCAGCCTGGTCTATGACTATTATGAGGATTCCAGCCTGGGCATAGTTGACTATAAGCCATGGTATCTGGATACAGCCTTTACAATAAGCTCGGATCAAGCTCCATCTATAACAATAAATGCCCCTATAAATAATTATAATGTTTCGAATGAAACCATAACTTTTAACATAACTATTGACTCCAACCAGAGCATAGCTAATGTAAGCTTGTATGCTAATTTTAGTGGCACTTATACTATAAATGAGACTAATAGTTCAGGAGATAAAAATATTAGCTATATTTTCAGCAAAACATTAGATGATGGCAGCTATCTATGGTCAATAGAGGCATGTGATATTGATGGCAATTGTACTATGACTGCAAATAGGACTATTAATTTAGATACAACTGCCCCTACTATGGATATTTTAGCTCCTTTAGGAGGCTCTACTATTGCCACAGCAGATGTTATTGCAACAGCTTCTTATTCTGACTTTAACAATGTAAGCTGCGAGGCAAGGATAGATGCTGGCTCTTGGCAGAATATGCTGGGAGATGGCAAAAATAGCGGAA
>JAGVXP010000046.1 GCA_018303725.1 Candidatus Woesearchaeota archaeon
AAGCGTATAATAGCATTATCTTTGAGTATAAGCCAAGCTCTTATAGGGTTGGCTCAATAATAACTATTATTACAATACTGGGTTTGGTGGTTTATTTTTTATTCCACATACTTAAAAAAAACAGAAAAACGGCTAATGTCAGTGAATGATTTTAGGGATTTTATAAGAAAACCAGCCAAAAATAACAGATAGTTATAAACATGCTTTTTCGTAAGGTTTTTATATGGAGGTTATTTCTTCTCGCTATGCAAGGGTGGTTTATGAATGGTTGATATAAGCATAGTTGTTCCTGTCTTTAATGAAGAAAAAAATGTTGGAATATTATACAGTAGATTGACTGATGTGCTAAGAAGAATTAAAAAGGCATATGAAATCATTTTTGTGGATGATGGCAGCAATGATAGAAGCTTTTATGTTCTCAGGAGGATTCATGAAAAAGATAAAAGAGTAAAAATCATTAAATTCAGAAAAAATTTTGGGCAGACGGCTGCTTTGGACGCTGGTTTCAAAAATTCTAAAGGCATGATAATAATAACCATAGACGCGGATTTGCAGAATGATCCAGATGATATACCCCGATTATTGGAAAAGATGGAGGAAGGATATGATGTTGTGAGTGGATGGAGGATTAAAAGAAAGGACTCTTTACTAAAAAAAATACCTTCAAAATTTTCAAACTTGTTTGTTAGAAAGTTTACAAAAGTGAGTATACACGATTCGGGATGCACATTAAAAGCATATAAAAAAGAATGCTTTAATGGCTTAGATTTGTATGGGGAGATGCATAGGTTTATACCTGGTTTGTTGAAGTGGAAAGGATTCAAAATTGGAGAGATAAAAGTAAAACACCACCCAAGGAGATATGGCCAATCAAAATACGGTGTGGCGAGATTATTAAAGGGTTTTTTAGATTTATTAATCATCAAATTTTGGATGCAATATTCTGCAAGGCCAATACATTTGTTTGGCGGTTTTGGCATTTTGTTTTCTTCTGTTGGTTTTGTTATCGGATTGTATCTAACAATCATCAGGATATTTTTCAATCAGCCCCTCTCTAACAGGCCGTTATTGCTTCTGGCTTTATTATTGATAATTCTTGGCGTGCAGCTTGTTGTTTTTGGCGTATTGGCTGATATAATGATCAAGGTGTACTATAAAGAAGGAAGAGATGTTTATTCCATAGAAAAAAAATTAGGATGAAACTTTTAGATATTGCCAAAAAACTGCCTATTGATTTGGGACAAGGAAATTTAAGGTATAAGACTAAGGGGAAGTTAATAGCATTGGGCCTGGTTAAACAAGGAAAAGATAAAAGAGCGCTAGATGTTGGTTGCAGAGAAGGGATTCAATCAGAGTTTTTGAAGAAGAAGGGTTACTCAGTTGTGCCTATAGACATAGAGAAAAAGTACAAAGATTGCATAATTGTTGATGTGAACAAAAAACTTCCTTTTAAAGATGCGTCATTTGATTTGATATGGTGCAGTGAGGTAATAGAGCATTTGGATGACCCATCTAAAACAATTCAAGAGTTTAAGAGGATATTAAAACCAGGGGGGGAAATTATATTAACAACACCCAATTCATATTGTTTGATTTTTAGATTTCTTAGCATATTTGGGTTAACCCCGGAAAAAATGCAGAGAGAAGACCATAAATATTTCTTCAGCGAGAAGGATATAGTCAGGTTGTTTCCAAAAGCAAAGCTGTATGGATATTTCCCCTACTACATCTTCAAATTTAAGATAAATAAGCTAGTTGGGTTATTGTCCCCCACTTTGGTCATCTATCAGAAAAAATAATCCCTCAACTACATAAGTGATAAATTATATAAATAAACCGCTATTATTGGACTGCTATGGTAAAGAAAGGATTTATATCGGTCATTATACCGGTGTATAATGGCGCAAAGACTATAAAGGGGTGTTTGGAAGCGCTTTATAATAATAGTTACAAGAATTTTGAATGCATTGTAATAGATGATTGCAGCAAGGATGATTCTGTTGAAATTGCAAAGCAGTTTCCATCTAGAGTTTTAAGACTAGAAAAAAACAGTGGACCAGCGAAAGCAAGGAATTTTGGTGCATCCAATGCAAGAGGAGATATCTTATTTTTTGTTGATTCTGATGTGTTATTGCTGCCTAATGCCTTAAATGAGGTAATCGGCTCTTTCAAGAAAGAGCCATCTATTGCGGCTGTTGTTGGGATATATGATAAGGAGCCTGCCAACGGGGGGTTTTTCGCAGATTATATGGCGCTAAGGAAGTTCAGCGATTTCATGGATTCAAAAAAGAAGTACTTTAGTTTTATAGGCGGTGCTTGCAGTGCAGTAAAAAAAGAGGTGTTTTTTGAATTTGGAGGCTTCCCGGAAAAATACAGGGGCGCTGATATTGAGGATTATGTTCTAGGTTACAATATTGGGAGCAGGTATAGGATATTATTCAATCCTAAATTAAGGGGAAAACACTATATGCCAACTTTTAAATCGTGCCTTAAGAATTATTTTAAAAGAGCCTCAATGTGGTTCATGGTTTTTTTGAGAAGAAGGAGATTTGATACCGGAGCTGCAACAGCTGCAAGAGGAATTAGCAGCATTTCCACACTATTGGCCCTGTTATCTTTGATTTTGTCCCTATTCTACAATGTTTTTATATGGTTTTTATTATTTTTCATATCAATTTTCTTTTATACAAATAGAAATTTTTATTTAATGGTAATAAAGAAAAAAGGCTTTGGGTTTCTTATCCCATCAATTTTTGTGAATTTTATATTGTTCATGAGTATAAGCTTTGGTGTTTTATATTCAATAGTTGTTTACCCCTTTAAGAAAGCCTAAAATGAGCAGCAAATATTACAATCTATTGAAAATGGTTCTCAGCAGAAAGCCAAGCTATGTTATTTTCTTCGTGACAGCAAAATGCAATTCCAGATGCAAAATGTGCTTTAATTGGAAAAATATAGAAGAAAGCAGCAAGAAAAAGGAATTAAGTTTGGAAGAAATTAAGAAGATATCGAGGAATTTTGATAATTTCCAATATTTGACAATATCGGGAGGCGAACCATTTTTAAGGGACGATTTAGTTGAAATAATCCAATTATTTGTAAAAAACAACAATGTCCAGTTTGTAAGCATACCAACCAATGCTTTGATGCCAGGCAAAATAAGGGAGTTTACCGAGAGACTATTGAAAAGCTGCCCTAAAACATCATTCAGGGTTAGTTTGTCAATTGACGGCATTGGGGAACATCATGATAAAATAAGGGGTGTAAAGGGGAATTTTAAGAAGGTTTTAGAGAGTTACAAAAAATTAGACCCACTAAGAAAGAAATATAACCACTTTAATTTAGATACGAGCACTGTTTTCTCGTATTATAACCAAGATAGGGTTGTTGATGTTTTCAAATGGGTTAATGCTAATTTGAAGGTGGATAACCATATTTTGGGGTTGGTTAGAGGAAATACAAAAGAAAAGATAGCAAAAAATATATCAATAAAAAAGTTTGAGGAAGCAGCAAAATTTGTAGAGGGGCTAACAGCAAAGAAAGGCAGGAGAAGAAAAGACATCAGGCTGAAATTACTGATAGCATTAAAACTGGTTATGAGGGAGATTATAATCAATACATTAAAGTGTAATAGGATGATCATCCCATGCACTGCTGGGAAAAGGATGGTTGTATTGACTGAAGAAGGAGATGTTTACCCTTGCGAACTCCTGAATATGAAAATGGGCAGTCTAAGGGAAGCGGATTATAATATCAAAAATATCCTTAATTCAAAAAATTCCAAAAAAATTGTGCAATGGATCAAAAAAACAAAATGCTATTGCACATTTGAATGCGCTATTCAGAACAGCCTCATCTATAATTTCAAGCAGTATCCTGAAATACTCAAAAAATTTTTAAAAATAAAATGAGCATTTTAGTAACTGGTGGAGCTGGATTTATTGGTTCTCATGTTTGCGGGAAACTTTTAGCTAGAAATGAAAATGTGATTTGCGTTGATAATTTTAATGATTATTATGACCCCATCAAGAAGGATGGGAATATCAAAGGTTTTTTGAAGAATCCTAATTTCAAATTGTATAAGGGGGATATAAGAAATTTTGATAAATTAGATGGTGTGTTTAAGGAAAATAAAATTGGTAAAGTGGTTCATTTGGCTGCAATGGTCGGTGTTAGATATTCAATTGAGAACCCTTCAATTTACAGTGATGTAAATGTAAAAGGAACTAAAAATTTGTTGAAGTTGGGTGTAGAGCATAAAATAAAGAATTTTGTTTTTGGGTCCAGCTCCAGTATTTATGGCATTAGCAAAAAGATTCCTTTTAATGAAAATGATGGAGGGATACAAATAAGCCCTTACGCTAACACAAAAAAGGAAGGAGAAAAACTTTGTAAAGAATATAATAAAAAATACGGGCTTAATGTAACTTGCTTAAGGTTCTTTACTGTTTACGGGCCAAATGGCAGGCCGGATATGGCTCCTTATAAATTCACTAAGCTGATTGATGAGGGAAAAGCTATTCCAGTGTATGGAGATGGAAAAACAAAAAGGGATTACACCTACATAACAGATATCGTAGACGGAATTATAGCTGCTTTGGATAAGAATTTTGCTTTTGAGATAATCAATTTAGGCGATTCCAATCCCATTGAGCTAAGATATTTTATCTCCCTAATTGAAAAAAATTTAGGAAAAAAAGCTAAAATTAAACAAGAGCCAATGCAGCCTGGTGATGTCCCCATAACATTTGCAGATATCTCCAAAGCAAAAAAATTGCTTAATTATAACCCTAAAGTTAAAATAGAAGAAGGCATTAGAATGTTTGTGGGATGGTATAAAAATGCAAATGACTAAATTAAAAGAACACCTTCCTTACATTATTGCTATAGTTTTATTAGCATTGGTGTTTTTTCATAGGCCATTTAACTTAAACGAGCTACCAGCTGATGACAGGATAACATTCTATTTTCCTAGGGGGGAGTTAATCAAACAGTCTATAGCAAGATATAATGATTTTATTCCATTGTGGAATCCCTATATTATGAGCGGAACCCCCTTTTTTGCGTATCCTAGCACACTTGGCACTGACAATCTATTAGGAATTCTTGTTTTGGTTATGCCAACTGTTGCTGCTCTAAGATTGAGCTATCTTCTTAGTATAATGTTGGCTGGAATTTTTATGTATATCCTAATGACAAATATCAAGGTAGATAAAAGATTTGCATTTATTGCTGCTTTGGTTTTTATGTTTAATGGTTATGCCCTGATGATGTTTAGGGATGGCTGGCTAACATCATTAAATGCCTATGCCCTCATGCCTTTGGTTTTGTTGTTCACTATTAAGGCTTTTAAAAGCAAGAGTTGGTTAATATATTCAATAATCACCGGAATAATATTTGCTATACAGCTAAGAGGCGGCCCTGATTTAAAGGTAGTTTTATTTACTGTTTTGATGTTTTTCTTGTATTTTTTGTTCAGCTTGATTGGAAAAAACTTATTAAACGGGTTTGTTAAAGCGGCCATTGTAAGCTTTATTGTCTTTATTGTCTTTTTTGGGCTATCTGCGCAGAAAATATTGCCTGTTAAGGAATATACTGATATCAGCAGCAGGGGCCGTACACCATGGGAACAGGCTTCTAGCAGAAAATTAGCTGCAGAAAAGATGTTTAATGAGCTGATAGAGCCTATTTATGAAGGAATGCCAGAAATACAGAGAACGGGCAGAGCAAGGCATGTGGGGATAGTTTCGTTTTTGCTGATTGGTTTTGCCCTATACAAAAAAAGAAAGAATAAATTTGTCCTCTTTCTTTTGACAGCAGCCTTATTAGCTATATTGATTGCAACTGGTTCGTTTGTTTTTTATCTTCTTTGGAAATATTTACCTGGATTTGGCGGTTTTAGGTATGCTAATAGGGCTTTGATATTGTACGTATTTTCCGGTTCTATTTTAGCTGGTATTGGGGCTAATGCCATTTTTTCAGAGCTGGATAAAAGAAATTTCAGCAAGAGGAAAAAGAATATTGCTTATTTTTCCATTATAACAGCAATTTTACTAAATTTAGCTGTTTTTGGTCCTTCCCCCATTGCAGCTGACCAAGCAAATGTAAATGAGGCTATTAAAAACAACCATGTCCTGCAAAATCTGAGTAAAACTGATGGAATTTTTAGGATAGAGACTTACGAAACAATAGGTATAGATTGGGGAACAGAAGCCTATAATATTCCACTTGGATTGGAGCATATATATGGCTATGAAACAGCGTGGTACCAGCCATATATTAATGGTTATTTGAACGTCGCATTACGAAATAACAACCATGCCAAATTTTGGGGCATATTAAATGTTGAATACCTGACAGCAAGGAATGAGATTAACCTTCCTGGGTTTAAATTTATAGATAAATTTGAAGAATGCAATGCCTGTTGGCCAGAAACAGAGGATTTTAAAAAGGCATACGGCCCCTACCTTTATGAGAATGAGCTGTTTTTGCCAAGAGCCTATTTCAGCGGCAATGCTGTTTTGGTTTTTGGGGAAGATTATGACCAAATAACAAATTTTATGATTGAAATTATAGGCCAAGATTTTTTTGACCCAAAGCACAGCGCAATAATAAGGGGGAAGGATTTAAAAGATTTAAAAAGATTTGATCTTGTCATATTGGGAAAAAGCGAGATCGCGCAAAGCGACATATCCTCTTTAAAGATGTATGTTGAGGAAGGAGGCATTTTGTCCCCAAATATATTTGAGGGAGAAGTGAATTCGGATATAGGACATGTTAAGGGCGTGTTTGATTCCTTTAAAGCAGAGATTAAACCAATAGATGACAATAGCATAATAACCCATTCATTTGAGAGGAAAGAGATAAAGCTTAATGGCAGCTAT
>JAGVXP010000015.1 GCA_018303725.1 Candidatus Woesearchaeota archaeon
ATTGGAAAATAGGCCTTTATTTATCAATCCTTTTCCTTCTTCATACAAATTTTTTGGCAAAGATATTGTTACTTTCTTAAATTCCATTTTTACCACCTGAATACTACCTAAAGTGGTACTTGTATATAAATATATCGATTTTCTGGGGCTCTGAAATCTATAATAAACGCTTCGTGGACAGCCTACGCTTCACGAGGAAAAATCAAAAACTTCTGTTAATGCCATATGTTAGCCAAAATTTTCTTACTGCCTTCTGTCGTCGGTAAACTTTGAATCCTTTTAGATAGGTGCATTCGTTTAGCAGTCAAACGTTCATCCCCAGTTGGTGTAGTGCCGGTTTCTGTTAGAAATGTATAGGTATTTGATTGGTTTTCTGTCAAAAACCACCTTTAGTGGTTTTTGAGCATGCTCAGACATCGAAGATTTCTGACATGTCTAAAATCAATCTTGAATTAATTAAAAAGAAAAAGTATACATTTAAAGATAGCTACTTTTGCATTTTCTCCTTTTTTGGTTGTCTAAACATCAAGAAAAGAGAGAATAATAGAAATATGCCTATAGCAATAAAAATTAGAGATGTTTTTTTATCTTTTGTAAGCATCGTTAGGCCAACAATGGATAAAATAAAACCCATAATAAACATTAACCCTAAAAACCAAGCTCCTATCGCAAAAACCCCCGTTGTTGAGTCAATCTGCTCTTCCTTTGATTTTTTAATGCGCCCTTGCTTTTTTTCAATATTAAGTTCTTCCCTATAGTGGTTGACTTCACTTTCTAAAACCTCAGGAAAAAATGCTCCAATGCGCCCACAAGAAGCACATTGCCTCATTGTTCGTGTTCCATAAATCCAAACTACAGGATTTGAGAAATCAACTTTAATATCTGTTGAGCCGCATTTTGGGCATATAAAAACATGTTTTTCTTTTTTAAACCCCTTTAACTCCTCCAGCTTTATCCTGCCGGTATAAACAGCCATTCCTAAAACACTATTAACCCCCAATCTTTCCAATTTTTTAATCTCTTCTATAGAAGCAATACCGCCTGCTGCTGTTATCTCATTCTTTGTTATTGTTTTTAATTTCCTTAAAGTTTCATAGTCAGTTCCCTGCATCATGCCTTCCTTGTCTACATAAGTGTATAAAAATTCAGAGCAGTAAGGCTCTAGCTCTTTAGCTGTTTTTACAGGGTCTAAGCCAGTTGATTTTTTCCATCCTTTAACAACTATTTTGCCTTCTTTGCTGTCAATGGCTATTATAACATTATCTTTTCCGATATACTTGCCCAATTGCTTTAAAAATAAAATATTTATTTTCCCGTTTTCAAAAACCTTGCTGCCAACAATAATTTTCTTAGCGCCGGCTTTAATAATCTCCTTAGCCTTTGCTATTGTCCTAATGCCACCGCCAACCCTACAGTTAAATTTTCTGCAGATAGTTTCAATAATCCCTATATTAGAACCATTGTCCATGGCAGCATCAAGGTCAATTAATTGGATTTCAAAGCCTAAGCCAGCAAATATCCTTGCTGTTCCTAGCACATCATCTATCTCAATCTTTTTCTGCTCTCTTTTGCCCTGCACTAGCTGCACAACCTTGCCGTTCATCAGGTCTATTGATGGGTATATCATTCTCTCACAACAATTCTATTCTCTTTCAAATAATTCTTAATGTCCTCAACTGTGTATTCCCCATAGTGGAATATTGAAGCAGCTAATGCAGCATCCGCCTTCCCTTCCTTAAAGACATCTGCAAAGTGAGGCAATAGGCCTCCGCCACCAGAAGCTATTACAGGTATGTTTACTGCTTCTGATATTTTTTTAGTTAGAACTAAATCAAAGCCAAGTTTTGTCCCGTCCCTGTCCATTGAAGTCAATAAAATCTCTCCTGCTCCCAATTTTTCACCTTTCTTGGCCCATTCTATGGCATCTTTTCCAGTTGCCTTTCTGCCGCCATAAGTATAAACCTCAAATCCATTCTTCATTTTGTCGTTGCTCTTCGCGTCAATTGCTAAAACAATGCACTGGCTTCCAAATTTTTCACTTGCTCTTTTGATTAAAGATGGGTCTTCAACAACAGCCGTGTTAATGCTTACCTTGTCAGCCCCAGCATTTAATATATCCCTTATGTCCTCTATTGTTTTTATCCCGCCGCCTACAGTAAATGGAATAAAAATCTCTTTAGCTACCTGCTTGACAACATCAATCATTATCTTTCTTTTCTCATGTGATGCGGTTATATCCAAGAAAACAAGTTCGTCTGCTCCTTGCTTATTGTATTCCTTAGCTAACTCTACGGGATCGCCTGCATCTTTTAAATTAACAAAATGCACTCCTTTGACTACTTTACCTTCTTTCACATCCAAACAAGGTATAATTCTTTTAGCTAGCATTCCTGATCACCAATAAACCATCTTCTTTGAAAACTTTTGGGACTATGCCAAAAATATTAGATTTCAGGCAATAGTCAACATCCTTGCCGTAGCCTGCCCTTGTAGCTATCCTTACGCTTCTGCTTTTCATGACCTTTTCCCTTAAATCGGAGAGCTTATAGTCTTTGTTCTCAAGTTTTGCCTTGAGATATCCAGCAAAAATTTCATCTTCAGGAGCTTCAATATTATTTGAACCTAAAGCTATTAAGCTTACAATCCCGGGCTTTTTGTTTTTAATATAATTGAATATGGCATTAAAATTTACAAAACTGCCCAATATTATTTCATCTGCGTTTTTAGCATTAGCTATGCCTCTTGTACCATTGGTTGTAGTCATCACAACAGTCTTGCCTTTAAAATCAACATTTTTAAGTTCAACTGGTGAGTTCCCATAGTCAAAACCCATTGGCTTTAAACAACGCCTTTCTCCTATTAAAAGAAAGCTGGGATTTTTCTTTTTTAGTTTGCGGGCATCATCAAGTTCGCTAACTGCAATAATTTTCTTGGCTCCTTTATCAAGCAAGCCGGTTATTGTAGTGTTAGCCCTGATAACATCTATAACAACAGCCAGTCCTTTAGCCTGTTTTGCCCCTTCCGGGAATTTTTTTATTTTGATTTTCATTTTGCTAGCTTCAGCAATTCTTTTAGGCTATTTATTTTCTTATCGCCTTTAATTTTAAATCCAATTACCTTGCATTTTGCGTTTTTGCAGGTCTTTACATCAATAGGCGTGTCGCCAATAAAATAAACCTCATTTTTCTTTAACTTTAACTTTTTGAGTGCTTTTAATATCATATCCGGGGCTGGCTTTCCTCTTTTTACTTCATCTGCCCCTACAACAACATCAAAATGGTTATACAACCCTAGTTTTTTCAATATCTTCACAGTTTGTTTTTTGTAGGTGTTTGTTGCTATTGCTAATTTAATGTTCCTTTTTTTTAATCTTTTTAATGTTTCCTTAACATCAGGTATCAGTTTTACATATCTTGCATAATCCAAAAAATGTTTTTGGTAGTAGCCGGTAACGCTTTCAATGCTTCTTCCGGGGAAATACATCGGAACTATTATTGACGAATCCACGGACCAGCAGTTCCTCAAAAATTCCTTTTTTGTTATTTTTTTAAAGCCAAAATTATTTAATGTTTTGTTGAATAGCTTAAACCAAGCTTCAAGGCTTTCAAATAAGACACCATCCATGTCAAATATAAGCCCCTTTATCATCTTAGCTCAACAAAATTTTTTAATATTTTCAATCCAACCTCTCCAGATCTTTCAGGGTGGAACTGCAAGCCAAAAACATTATCCTTTTCAACAGCTGAAACAAATTCATTGCCGTAATCTGTTGTTGCCAATACAATATTTTTGTCCTCAGGATCTGCATAATAGCTGTGCACAAAATAAAAAAAGGATTTGTCTTTAATGCCCTCCAGAAGTTTTGATTCCTTCTGGGTTTTTAGCTGGTTCCAGCCTATTTGAGGAACCTTTAAAGCGGCCTTGAGCTTCTTGCATTTCCCTTCAAATATTGATAATCCTTCTACACCCGGGCTTTCCTCGCTCTCTTCAAACAAAACCTGCATTCCCAGGCATATGCCTAAAAAAGGTTTGCCATCTTCCAAAAATTTTATTATAGGTTCGATCAAATCCTTGTCATTTAGGGCCCTGATAACATCCCCAAAGCTGCCAACACCAGGAAAGATTGCCTTTTCTGCTTTTATTATTTCTTTTGCATCAGATGTTATGATAGACTCAGCTTTAAGAGAATCTAATGCATTCTTCACACTTTGCAAATTTCCAGCTCCGTAATCAATTATTGCTATCATCTTAATAATTTTTAATTAATATGTCAAAAACCATCCCATTCATTTTGGTGGTTTTTGAGCATGCTCAGAAACTTTCCATCATCTGAAATGAAATTGGCTTTCAGCCACCAGTTTAAAACTGGTGGAAAGTTTCTGACATTTCCTATTTTATTGATTATATTTTCCCCTTGGTAGATGGAATCTTATCTTTTATCCTTCCTATTTCGCAAGCCATTGACAATGCCCTTGAAAATGACTTAAAAATTGCCTCTATCCTGTGGTGTGTCGTCCTTCCATAAGGCAGTTGTATGTGTAAATTGCATTGCAAGTTATTTACAAAGCCCTGAAAAAAATCTTCCACCAACTCTGTCTCTAAACCGCCAACTGCTTTATCCTTAAACTCAGCATCAAATTTCAGGTATGGCCTTCCGCCTATATCAACAGCTGCAATTGCAAGGCTTTCATCCATTGGCATCACAAAATAGCCAGCCCTGTTGATTCCCTTTTTGTTGCCTAAAGCCTTGTTAAAAGCCTGGCCTAGTGCAATGCCAATATCCTCCACCAAATGATGCTGGTCTTTATCCAAGCTTCTTGTTTTTACTTTTAGGTCGAATAATCCATGTTTTGCCAATAAATCCAGCATATGATCCAGGAATTTTATTGTTGTTTTATTGTTTGATTTTCCTTTTCCTTCTATAGTTAAATCTACCTTAATGTCTGTTTCTTTTGTTTTCCTTTTTATTGATGATTTTCTTGCCATTTACACCACCACATACTCCTTTTTTCTTTTTTTGAATGCAACCAACCTTTTATAGCCAATTTTTTTCAGCACTTTTTCAGCATAATCAAAACCCCTCACTATATCTCCGGCTTTATGGCAGTCAGAGCCAATTGTAATTTCAATTTTTCGGTTGAGTGCCTCTTTCAAAACCCATTCGCTTGGGAATAAAGCTCTGCATGGCCTGAATAACCCGCTCGTGTTTATTTCTAAAATAATGCCATTTTTTTCTATCAAGTCCAGGCACTCCATAACTTCTTTTCTGTAATCTTCTTCATTTTCATCAAAATATTTTGAATCTGTATTGAATTTTTTTATTATGTCTAAATGAGCTACTGCATCAAAAAGTTTTGAGCTTATTAGCTGCCTTAGTTGATTATAATATTCCTTGTAAGCTTTTTTTGCATTTATTTTTTCTAAACCTTTTTCCCACACTTCCTTTGAATAATCAAAATCCCAGCCAGCTTTTGTGTTCCAGCCGGCAATTGTATGGACGCCGCCAATTATATAGTCAAAATTAATATCTTTTATCTGGGCAGGAATCAATTTTTCAAAGCCGGGCCTGAAGTCTATTTCAGCTCCCAACCTTATGTCAATCCTTTTATTCCTTTCCTTTTCTACTAAGATCAGTTGGATATATTCATTCAGCTGTTCTCTTGCCATATAGCTGTCTCCTGCTTGGTAAGTGAAGCCTTGGGGCAAAGGAAAATGGTCTGTGATTGTGATTATCTTTAACCCTGCTTTTTTTGCTTCAGCTATTACCTTCTGCATGGGTGATTTTCCATCCTTTGAAAAATTTGTATGTATATGGTTGTTTATTTGAATCATTTTTTCTTTCCTTTTTTTGCTTTCTCTTTAATTTCCTTAGCTATTTTTCTCATCTCCACTTCTCTCATTTGCTTATTCCATCTCCATTGGCCTATTAAAACCCAATACAAAGCAAAAAACCCAATTATTGACAATATAAGCAGTAATAAATCGCTCATAATACCACCTTTAAGGAAGCAATAAGCTTTTTAGTTTGTTTTACAGTACCAATTCCAATTCTTAAGCAGCCTTTCAGTAAAGGATAGTTGCTTCTATCCCTTACCAAAATTCCTTTCTTTCTTAACTCATTGGCAATTTTTTTGCTATTTTTGCCAAAATAAGCAATTAAAAAATTTGCAGCTGTTGGATAAGTTTTGATTTTTAATTTTTTTAGTTCCCTGTAAATTATTTTTTTGCTTTTTTCAACTTCTTCCACATATCTTTTAACATATTCTTGGTCATCAATTGCTGCAGAGCCAGCAATTATAGCAATTGTATTTGTGCTGTAAGGAGAAGCAGCTTTTTGTAAATTTTTTGTTATTTCTTTGTTTGCTATTGCATAGCCCAACCTTAAGCCAGCCATGCCATAGGCTTTTGAGAATGTTTGGATTATTATTAGGTTGTTATATTTATTGATTAAATCCTTAACCGTTATTTTATTGTATTGGATATAAGCTTCATCCACCAAAACCAAGGAATCCTTGGCCTTTTTTACAATTTTTATTATATCCTCTCTTTTTATTGGGGTCCCTGTTGGGTTGTTTGGGCTGCACAAAACAACTAATTTTGTTTTTTTGCTGATTGAGCTTAAAACTTTGTCAGTTGGGAAGCTTAAATCCTTGTTGTATAAAATTTCATTTAATTTTGCTTCCATTAGCTGGGCATAAAACCTGAACATAGCAAATGTCGGCACTGGTAATATTACTTCATCTCCCTTTTCAACATATGTTTGCATAATCACCATAATGGACTCGTCAGTAGCGTTATTTACCATAAGCTCGTCTTCCATGACTTTAAGGTAATTTGCAAGTTTTTTCTTAAATCTGCTGTACTCGGGATAGCTTGCAATCTCTTCTGCCGGGATTCTCCTTATCGCAGCTAGTACTTTTGGAGAGCAGCCTATTGTGTTCTCATTAAAATCCAGTCTAATCAGGCCCCTCCTGCCCTCTAAGGGAGGGTTATAAGGCTGCATTTTTTGGACTGTTTTTCTTGGTTTGATCATTTAAATCTTACCTCAACACTTTTTTTATGTCCATCTAATCCTTCTATATTCGCTAAAGTTGTTATAATATCTTTTATTGAGTTTAAACCATTTCTACTGAGTTCCTGTACAGTCGGCATCTTAACAAAATCCAAAACGCTCAACCCAGCTCTGAATTTTGCAATTCCGCTTGTTGGCAAGACATGATTGCCAATGCAATAATCACCGGCCGCTTCACAACTATATTCCCCTACAAATATTGCTCCTGCATTATTTATTTTATCCAATATTTTTTTATCCTCAATAATTAAATGTTCTGGTGCAAAATCATTTACAAGGCCTATTGCTTCATCCATATTGCCAGCCAGTATAATTGCTGAATTCTTTATTATTGATTCAGAGGCAATTGATTCTGTTTTTAAGCCTTTTAGCTGGATATTAATTTCCTCTTTAATTTTTTCTGCTAATCCTTTGTTTGTTGTAACCAAAACAGCAGAAGCCATTCTGTCATGCTCTGCCTGCGCTAATAGATCAGCTGCAATAAATTTTGCATTCCCTTTCTCTGCCAAAACCACAACCTCTGTCGGGCCAGCCAAAAAATCAATTCCAACATCGCCATAAACAAGCTTTTTGGCTGCTGTTACAAAGATATTTCCTGGGCCAACTATTTTGTCTACTTTGGGGATTGTTTCTGTGCCGTAAGCCAAGGCAGCTATTGCCTGCGCCCCCCCAATCCTAAATATTTTATCAGCGCCTGCAATGTCGGCAGCAACAAACAAGGCATAATTTTTTGGTTTTGGCGGGCTTGCAATAATAACCTCTTTAACGCCTGCAACTTTAGCAGGAATTACAGTCATCAAAACAGTAGAAACTAAAGAATATTTTCCACCTGGAATATAACAGCCAACCTTTTCCAAGGGCCTCACTATCTGCCCTATTTTAATGCCCTTTCTTATCTCTTTATTCCACTCCTTTGGCAGTTGCTCTTTAGAGAATTTTTTTATTATCTCTGCTGCTTCTTTTATTGCTTTGACTAATCCTTTATCAACCTTCTTATAGGCTTCCTTTATTTCATTACTCTTTATTTCAATTGTGTTTTTTGTTACATCAAAACAATCATATTTTTTGGTGTATTCAATCAAGGATTTATCGCCAAATTTTTTTACTGATTCGATTACCGGTTTTACCCTTAATAGGGCTAAATCTAGATTAGCCTCTTTTCTGTTTTTTATTTTTTCAATCTCTTCCTTGTTTTTTATATCAATTGTTCTTATCATTTTTTGTATGCCTTTTCTTATACTATTATCTTATTCAATGGAAACTCTACAATTCCCTGGGCCCCTGCTTCTTTTAGCTTGGGTATCAGCTCTCTTACCAGCCTTTCATCTATTATTGTGGTTATATCAACCCAGTTTTTGTCGCTAAGCTCTGCTATTGTAGGTTTCTGCAATGCAGGCAATACCTTCAATATTTCCTGCAGCTTGTTTTTCCTTACATTCATCATTATTCCTACTTTTTCTTCTGCATTGATTGCTCCCTGCAATAGCATTGCTATCTGCTTGATTTTTTCCTTTTTCCATTTGTCTGCCCAGGAGCTTTTGTTTGCTATTAGCTTTGTTGTTGACTCAATTATTGTCTCAACAATCCTTAAATTATTTGCCCTTAAGCTGGAGCCTGTTTCTGTGATTTCGACAATTGCATCTGCTAGCCTTGGCGGCTTTACCTCTGTTGCGCCCCATGAAAACTCCACAATGGCATTTACATCATTCATTTTTAAATAATCCTTAGTCAAATTAACAGCCTCTGTTGCAATTCTTTTTCCCTCTAAATCCTTAACAGATTTTATCTTGCTCTCGTTAGGGACAGCCAAAACCCATTTTACTTTTCCCAGACCCCTTTTTGCGTAAATTAAGTCAGCAACCTCGACAATTTCGCTTTTATTTTCCATTATCCAGTCCTTGCCTGTAATTCCTACATCCAAAGCGCCATCCTCCACATACCTTGACATTTCCTGCGCCCTTATCAACATGCACTCTATCTCTGGATCATCTATGCTTGGAAAATAGCTTCTCTCCTCTGCCTTGATCTTAAATCCTGCCTTTTCCAGCATTTTTATTGTTGATTCCTGCAAGGAGCCTTTTGGAATTCCAAGTTTAAGTTTCATTTTAACTTTTTAACCTCAAACCCCAACACTCGTGTTTTGGCAAATTTTCTTAAAATATCAACAAATCTTCTCTCCAAATTCTTATTATTCAAGACAAAAGAATCGCAATAAAGCCTTCCATTCCTGCTTATGTAGATTATATCATCAGCCCCTTTATTTTTCCTGACTGTAAAACTCAAAAAAGTAGGCATAGCATAATCAAAAAACATGAAATAAAAAAACATAACTGCAATATCTTTTGAAAAAACACATTTGACATAATCCAACTTTTTCTTCTTATAAGTGTTAATATTATTTACCTTAAATTTTCTCAAATAATCTATCAATTTTTTTCTGCCTTCACACACAAACTCAACTACAACATCCTCTTTGATAAAAGATGAAAACAAAAGCCTGTAAATATCCCCTTTCAAAAACTCCAGCCTATATCTATTTTCCCTTGTATATGGCTCTAATGAAAACTCCACTTGTTTTCTCCTTTTGTTTAACCAGCATACTAATTTTTCTTCTTTAGTTCCGCAGACAAACATTTTAATCACTTATAAACTTCCTTTGGCTCAAATATTTTTTTTCCTATGGTTTTTAACTTTCCATTTTCTAATTTTCTGTAAAAGCAACTCCTATAGCCCGTATGGCAGGCCGCATTTCCCACTTGTTTTACTTTTAACAGGATTGTATCATTATCGCAGTCAATTAAAATTTCTTTAACTATCTGGATATTACCGGATGTTTCTCCTTTTTGCCAAATGGCTTTTCTTGTCCTGCTGTAATAGGTTGCCTTTCCTGTCTTTAATGTCCTCTGCCATGCTTCCCTATTCATAAACCCAAGCATCAAAACCTTGTCTGTTTCATAGTCCTGGATTATTACCGGCAGCAAGCCATTCAGCTTTCCAAAGTTTAGTTTTACCATTGCAAGAACTAGTGAAATAGGGTTATATAACTATTTTTACCCGCAATAGAGCGTATTAGAATAGGGTATACAAATAGAAAGTCGCAATATAGTGGCTTATTCCTCATCAATTACATTCCTCACCAAATCAGGCATAATGCATTTCTTGTTCAATTTTTATTGATGAATACATCAATATAGTGCATTATCCTTTCTCTCTTCTCGGTGTTAATAGAAACCTCTTCTCCATAGCTAGTAGGTTTAATAAATAAGATTTGTTCTTTTTTCAATTCATCAACCATTTCTTTAACTTTTCCTCTAATCTCTTTAGGAAAACCTTTAGGTAGGTTATCTACAGCCGTATGGCTATGCCTAAATTTTCCAAGCCTGATTAATTTGTGCAGTATCTTGCCTTTTATTTCATCATCTGCCCACATAAAAGTCTACCAAAACATACTTTGAAACAAAAGATTTATATACTTTTCTATTCTGCAATAGCTATATGAAAGAAAGATCGCTATTACTGCAGCTAACTGGAGAAATGCCCTTATTTAAAATAATCGATTTCTTAGTAGACAATAAAGGAATGGATTTCACTAAAAAAGATATAATTGAGGAAGCAGATATATCAAGAGCATCTTTGTTTAACTACTGGTCACAGCTAGAAAAATATGGGATAGTAAAAATTACAAGAAGATTTGGAAAAACAAAACTTTATACATTAAATTCAAGGAATCTGGTAACAAAGAAGATATTGGAGCTAGAAAAAGCTTTGATAAATGAAGCTATTGAAAAAGAGGCCAAGAAAGAGGTAGTTGTCGTTTCTTGATTTTATTCCTCATCCCTTACATTCCTTATTAAATCCGGCATTATCCTTTTCTCTGCCCTTCTTAGGTGCTCCCTGAATGTAGAAAGAGATATCCCGGCTATCTTTGCCAAGTCCTTCAGCTCGGCTTTTCTAGGATAATTGTAATATCCATTTTCAACAGCTATTTCCAATGCTTTTTTTTGCTGCTTTGTAAGGAAAGGCATTACCTGCGGGAAATAGATATCAGTTAATTTCTCGTCTTGTATCTTTAATATCTTTAACTCATAAGGCTCTTTTTGTAGATTCATTATAAACTCATTCAAAATTTCCTTTTTCCATGTACCAATCTCCCAATGCTCATATCCTTTGTTGTCAACAAAAACAGGCTTTAAGAAAAATATTCTTGGGTCATAATGCGTTGTTGGAATTGTCTTTTCAGAAGGAACTTTTACCAAGAAAAACAGGCTATTGCCCTGCACTTCAAGGTTTTCTATTGACAGGTCTTCTTTCAGGTTATCAACAAACTTGTTTATATCCTCTTGCTTGCCCTGCAATGTCTCAAAATGAGAGAAATACTGGAAATTTCCGCTTGTGTAGGTGTTAAAAGGGACTCCAATAGAGGTTACATTAAACCTTTTGCATCTGGTCCCAATAACGCAATCATCATGCTTTAGCCTTAATTTAGCAACCCACATAAGCCGTATTATAGCGGTAATGGTTTATATACTTTATGTTTTGAGTACAGCAAAAAACATGAAGGATTGGAAATTTATTTACAATAGTTTACTATTTCCTCTTCCCCTTATACCTTCCCCTTTTCTCAACAACATCTAATCTTTTTAGAACTAGCTCACCATCTTTGCTTTCCTTTCTATAAGCATCTAAAGCGGCCTTAAAACATTCTTCCCAGATAGTATAATGCTTTGATTCTAAAGCCTGTTTTAACAGGTGCAAATCAACTGCCATGTCCTCTATCTTATGGGAAAAAAAGCTAAGCCCAAAATCAATAAAATAAACCTCATCCTTCAAAATCATGTTTGATGTTGTTAAATCGCCGTGTATTATTGTATTATTGTGCAAAACAGCAATCTTCCTGCCGACCTCTCCACAAAGCGCAACATAATCTTTTTTCTCAAGAATGTCCCTCACTTTATAGCCTTTAATAAAACCCATCTCTAAAATCTCTTTGCCATCACTCTTAATCAGTCTTGGGGCAGGGAAACCAATAGCCGCTAATTTATCAAATATTTTAGCTTCCCTCCTGATCCTAGATTTCCTTAACCTTTCGTCAATCTCTTTAATCCTATAGGATTTTTTAATCCTGTCTTTAATTACATTGTCATCTAAATAAATAACAGCTTCCGCTCCTGAGCCGATTATTTTTTTATTAAGCATTTTAACCAATATTTACCAATAATTTTATTCACCAAAATCCGGATTATTGTGTTTATCGGCTCTGCCGTTATTTACCCCGAATTTTGGTTGTCTGCCTGTCGCCAAAGTTCCTTTGGCGGCTGATAAACGCCCTGTGAGCCTTGCATAGCAAGGCGAACAGCTGGTTTAATTATCCCTATTTTTTATTGATAATACTTCCTTTAGAAAACAGATAATTATATATAATCCTTTTTGTTTTCCCACAGCTAAAGCCCCGTAGTCTAGCGGTCAAGTCCCTCTATTTAGGGAGACTAAGGATAGGGCCCTCTGGAGATAACATCAAAGAAAGGCTCTGACGGCAGTTCGAATCTGAAAAAATTCAACGAAAGTCTGCCCGGGGCTATTATTTTATCTAGAAGCAGCGTACTTCCCTACAGCACGAACCCTCTCGTATACGACACCCTCTATTTGTGCTGCAGCAGCTAAAACTCCTTCTTTTTTTAATTCTGCAACTTCTACCTCAACATCCCCCATAGTAACATCATGACCCAAACTTCTACTGTTTGCTTCATGTAAAATCCCTGTAACCAATATGCCGCCATCCCCAAGGGGATTTGGCCGTCTAGAAGCATCTGCACAAATATCAACTACAAGATTCTTTAAAGATTTATTTGGACTATTTGGCATTTTCGCCAGCCTCTTGTTCCTCGCTCTCTTCTTCCTCTTCTGTTTTTAAAGCCCCCTTTTTAACTTCCTCTCTCTTCTCCTTCTTTTTGGGCTTTTCTTTCCTCTCTTCCTTAACCTCTTCCCCCTCAACTTTCTCTTCCTTTTCCGCTTTTTCTTTAACTTCTTTTTTCTCTTCCTTTGGCTCTTCTTTTTGTTTCTTCCCTTTCTTCTTCGATTTTTCTTTTGGCTTCTTTTCGGTTTCTATCCTTATTTCCCTTATCTCAACAACCCTTAAGGGGTATATTTTTTTCAAACTATCCTTTAGGCTATGTTGTAATTTAGTTGAGATTGCTTCCATGATTAGGTTGTCAAAATTTGTCTTTTTTATAAAATCGCTTAAATATTCTATTATGGTTCTCCTCATTAAGGATAACACAGAACTCTTTAAAATGGCCTTTGATATGACCAGCATTTTTATTCTAATCTTCTTATTTCCCATATCAGAGCACACGAAAGACATATCAATTTTTCCACGCCCTTTCCTCACCATTCTTTTTATGTAAGAAGAAGAAATTTCATATCCTGTTATATCAGCAAAAGCATTATCCCCTTCAACCTTATTTATTAAAAAACTCACATTAATGTTCTGTTTTTTTATGTCATTTGTTAAAGTCATTAAATTAACTGTCAAAGCCCTATTGATTAGCATGTTTGGATCGATTACTGCTGTTTCGCCTAGAATGGTATCCCTAAATATTTTTGGGCCTATAATCTGGCACCATCTCTTCTTCTTCACTTTGACTAATTTCTCATCTGTAGGCATTTTAATTAGAGAAAAAGATGTTTATTTAAAAATTTATTGATTATACATACTCATTTATCACTCGCAGCATAAATTTGCAAGCAAATTTATATATCCAAGTTAGCTACCTCTTTAGCATGTTCTTGTATAAACTGCCTTCTGGGCTCTACCTGGTCGCCCATCAGTATAGTGAATATCTTATCAGCCTCAACAGCATCTTCTAGAGTCACCTTTAACAAGGTTCTCTGGCTGGGATCCATTGTTGTTTCCCACAACTGCTTGGGATTCATCTCTCCTAAGCCCTTATAACGCTGTATGGTGATACCATCTCTCCCAATTTTGGCCAATAACTCCTTTAATCTTTCATCAGAGTAAACATAATAAGCGTTTTTTCCCTTCTTAACCTTGTATAATGGCGGCTGCGCAATATAAACATAATTTGCCTCTATCAGGGGTTTCATATACCTGTAAAAGAAAGTCAGCAATAAAGTTCTTATATGAGCGCCATCAACATCGGCATCAGTCATAATAATTATTTTATGATACCTTGCTCCCTCAATATTGAATTCTTCGCCAATCCCTGTGCCAAGTGCAGTTATCATTGTAATTATTTCCTCATTATGGAATATTTTATTCAGTCTTGCTTTCTCCACATTCAATATCTTGCCCCTTAAGGGCAATATTGCTTGGAACTCCCTGTTTCTGCCTTGCTTGGCTGAGCCCCCGGCTGAATCGCCTTCCACAATATAAATCTCACATTTAGCTGGATCCCTGTTAGAGCAGTCTGCCAATTTTCCAGGCAAAGAGCCATGATTCAATACCCCTTTCCTTCTTGTAAGCTCTTTTGCTTTTCTCGCTGCTTCCCTTGCGTTAGCTGCTGTTATTGACTTTTGTATTATCAATCTGGCCATAGCTGGATTCTCTTCCAAAAAACTGCCCAACTTTGATGTAACCACAGAATCAACAATGCCTTTAACAATCATATTGCCTAATTTTGTTTTTGTCTGCCCTTCAAATTGCGGCTCTGGCAGTTTAACTGAAATAACAGCTGCTAAGCCCTCCCTTACATCATCTGAACTCAGCTTAACATCCTTCATATTATTTTTTTCAGCATAATTGTTTAATGTCCTTGTTAAGGCTGTTTTAAAACCAGTTAAATGTGTTCCGCCTTCAACTGTGTTTATGTTATTGGCAAAAGAGAACATATTTTCCTGATACCCGTCATTATACTGCATTGCTATCTCTGTTTTTATGCCGTCTTTTTCTTTTTCAAAATAGATTACATTATGCAAAGCTGTTTTGTTTTCATTCAAAAATTCAACAAAGCTTACAATGCCTCCGTCATAATAGAACTCGCTTTTTTTATCAATCCTCTCGTCTTCTAAACTTATCTTAAGCCCATTATTCAGAAAAGCCAATTCCCTCAATCTTGAAGACAAGGTATCAAAATGAAATTCAATATCCTGGAAAATTTCCACATCTGGCATGAAGGTTATTTTTGTTCCTGTACCGCTAACAGCCCCGACTTCCTCTAACGGCGTAACTGGCTTCCCTTGCTCATATTTCTGCCTATAAATTTTGCCATTTCTCATTACCTCTACAATGAGCTCTTTTGACAAAGCATTTGTAACAGAAATGCCAACACCATGCAAACCCCCACTGACTTTGTAAATTTTTTTGTCAAATTTTCCACCAGCATGCAGCTTAGTCATTACTATCTCCACACCTGATTTCCCATACTTTGGGTGTGTATCAACCGGGATGCCTCTTCCATCATCAATCACTGTAACATAATTATTTTTATGGACTATAACCCTAATATTTTTGCAGAAACCAGCCATAGCTTCATCTATTGAATTGTCAACTGCTTCATAAACAAGATGGTGTAGGCCCCTAAGACCGGTATCCCCTATATACATCGCTGGCCTTTTCCTAACAGCGCTTAATCCGCCTAATACCTGTATATCCTTTGCTTCATAACTATCGGGGTCTTCTTTTTGAGGGATTTCCTGCTTATCTGAATCATTTTCGCTTTCATTTAACGGATTTATATCTTGATTTTCTTCTGCCATTTTCACTAGTTTGTTGATTAAAGCTTAACCAATTTTTTAATCAGATTTAGGCAATCTATATAGTAAAGAATAAGGCTAAAGAGTATATAAAACTTTCGTTTCTAAAATGCCTTTATAGGGCCTGTAAAGGCATAATTTAGCCATTTCAGCCACTTTTAGTAATCACCTCAAAATTATAGCACTATACAATTAATCATAAACTTTATTAATAACCTTTATTCTGTAAATTACGATAAAAATGGGGGAAGTGAGCATAGAAACCATTCCAGTAAGTTCTATGTCAGACAAGACTCTAAATGGATTTATCAGGAAAAATGCGCTTGCTTTGAAGGCTTCTGAAGCTAAATTAATCGTTAAATTGCTTGGCAGAGACCCAACTCTAACAGAATTGCATATTTTTAATATAGAGTGGTCTGAGCATTGTTCTTATAAATCCAGCAGAAAGATATTAAAAAAATACCTGCCAACAGAAGGGCCAACTGTTATTTTAGGCCCGAAAGAGGATGCTGGAATTATAGAGCTCTGCAAAAGAGGCAAAGATAGGTACGGCATTGTCATAAGCCATGAAAGCCATAATCATCCATCGCAAGTTGTTCCTTATGAAGGCGCAGCTACTGGCATAGGCGGTAATGTAAGGGATGTGCTTTGCATGGGAGCAAGGGTAATTGCTTCAGCAGATCCTTTAAGATTTGGCAATCCTTTCGGCAGGAAAAAGAATTATGTAAAATATGTTGCTAATGCTGTTGTTGATGGCATAGCTGGCTATGGAAACCCTCTTGGAGTGCCGGTTATTGCAGGAGATGTTTATTTCTCAGAAAGCTTTGATGAAAACTGTTTAGTCAATGTTGTAAACACAGGTTTAGTCAAGGAATCTGAGATAATACACTCTAAAGCGCCAAAAAATTCAGAGGGATATGATATTATTATTGTAGGAAAAGCAACAGACAATAGCGGATTTGGAGGAGCTGCATTCGCTTCTTTGGTCTTGGATGAGGAAGAGGAAGAATTTAACAAAGGCGCTGTACAAGTGCCAGACCCTTTCCTAAAAAATATTTTAATCAGGGCAACAGAAGATGTGTTTAGGGTAGCTAGAGAGCAAAGCATTGAGCTTGGCTTTAAAGATATGGGCGCTGGCGGCATTATGTGCTCTTCTTCAGAGCTTTGTGAAAGCGGTGGTTTTGGAGCAGATATCAACTTGGATAAGGTGCATGTTTCAATGGAAAATTTGCCTCCTTACATAATAGCTTGCGGAGAAACACAAGAAAGATTTACCTGGATTTCCCCGCCGCAATTCACTCCAACAATACTAAAAATTTATAATAAGGATTTTGAATTGCCGAATGTTGCTGAAGGGGCTAAAGCATCTGTAATAGGCAAGGTTACAAAAAATAAAGACTATATCCTAAGATTTAAAGGAGATGTTGTTTGTAACGCGCCAATAGAAGTTGTTACAAAGGGGATTAGTTATGACAGGAAAGTTAAACAATTAAAAAGAAAAATAAGAGAGCCAAAATTAAGAGAGCCAAAGGATTATAATAAAACAACTCTGCAGATTTTATCACATCCAAATGTTGCTTCAAAAGCACAACTCTATAAACACTATGACAGAGAGGTTCAAGGCTTGGCTGTTATAAGGTCGGGAGAAGCAGATGCAGGTGTCCAAGCGCCTATACCAGGAGACAAAGTTGGCTATGCATTAACTGTTGATTCTAATCCTAATTACTGCAGGATAGACCCTTATTTGGGTGGTGTTGCTGCAGTTGCAGAAGCAATGAGAAATGTTGCTGCAGTTGGAGCTATTCCTTATGGAATGACTGATTGCTTAAATTTCGGAAATCCTGAAAAACCAGAGCAATTTAATGAATTTGTCGAAAGCGTTAAAGGGGTTAGTGATGCAGCTAAAAATTTATTTTTAAAAGGAACAAAAAAGCCAGTTCCTTTTGTTTCCGGGAATGTGTCTTTCTACAACGAAAGTGTTTCGGGAAAGGCAGTTGATCCTTCTGCAATTATAGCCTGTGTTGGCAATTTAAAAGATTACACCAAAGCAATAACAATGCAGCTTAAAGAAAAAGATTCTCTCTTATTTTTGTTAGGCCCCAGAAAAGACGAGCTTGGGGGCTCTGTTTATTATCTAATCAATAAGCAGTTGGGGGCAAATGTTCCAAAAATAGATTACAGATTAGAGAGGGATATGATCTATTCAGTAATAGATTTGATTGATAAAAAATTATTGTTAAGCTGCCATGACATCTCAGATGGCGGTTTCATAACCGCAATCAGCGAAATGGTTCTTGGCGGAGAAGCAGATGGCAAAATAGGTGCCGAAATTGGCATCAGTAATATGGGGAATTCACGAGCAGATAAATTATTATTTTCAGAGTCTTCTGGTTTTTTATTTGAAATTAATAAAAAAAACATCAATAAAATAAAACCAGTACTAAAAAAATACCAATTAAAAGAAAACAAAGATTATTTTATTGTTGGAAAAACAACCAATGATGATAAATTAATAATCAATAATGAAAATAAAAAAATGATCAATTTGAAGATTGCAGATTTAAGAAAAGCTTGGACAACCGGCTTTATAGAGGCAATGAAATGACAACAGGCATAGCAGTTATCCTGTTCCCAGGAACAAACTGCGAGAATGAGACATTAAGGGCTGTAAAGGCAGCGGGAATGGAAGGAAAAATGATTAGATGGAACTCTAATGAGAACCTTGAGCAATATGACGGATTTATTTTGCCGGGCGGCTGGTCTTATGAAGACAGGATAAGGGCCGGTGTTATCTCTGCAAAAGATCCATTAATGGAGCAAATAAAAGAGCAGGCCAATAACGGAAAGGTTGTTTTAGGGATATGCAATGGAGCTCAAATATTAGTTGAGAGCAAAATGATCCCTGGCCTACAAAATGTTATACAGATGGCCCTGGCGCCAAATATAAATCCCTTTGTAAATGGTTTTTATTGCACTTGGGTTAATATAAAAAGTAATGAAAATAAAAAAACAGCTTTCAATTTGACATTAAAAGATAATGAAGTTTTGCCTATACCAATTGCGCACGCAGAAGGCCGTTTTACAACAATAGACAAGCATTTGTTGGGAGAGTTAATAAAAAATGACCAGATATTGTTTAGATATTGCGACAAAGAAGGCGTAATAGAGGATAAATTTCCAATAAATCCGAATGGCAGCTTGTATAATATTGCAGGAATCTGTAATAAAGAAGGGAATGTATTGGCAATGATGCCCCATCCTGAGAGAGCATCTTGGCAACATCAAGTTCCCTCTATGCAGAGTTATGGGGATAAGGCAGCTCCTGGAAGAAAGATATTTGAATCAATTAAAAAATATGTCAAAAACCAAAAAGGTTTTTGAGCATGCTCAGAAATTTTTAGAAAATTTCTGACATGTTGAGGAAAAGAAATGAACGAAATAGAATTGATAGTTGGCCTTAAAATTCCAGATACAACAGCTATAACTGCATTCCATACACTAGAAAAACTTGGTTATAACAGGCTGATTAAATTAAAAAGAGAGGATTATTATAAGTTTAGCACTGCAGAACCCATCCCAAAATTCTCAAAGAAAATAGGCAAAGTTGATATATTAGTTAATGCTAACAAAAATAAGTTTATTGTAAAATCGGCAAAAGAGCCATTTGAAGAGGAAAAACAAGGAAGGTTATTCATAACAAAGATATTGGTTAAAGACAGGGAAGACGGCGCTAAAGCTTTGCTAAAAACACTGCAGGAAAGGCTTGGGCTTAAAAAGATAAAGAAATTAGAGAAAGGCGCATTATGGACGCTTTATATATCAGCTCCAAGCGAAGAGCTTGCCAAAATAATGGCAAAAGACATATCATGGAAATTATTGTTTAATGAAAATTATCAGGAAAGAAAAATAATGCAGGTGGGATAATGCCAAAAGTCTTGGTTGTTTTCGGTTCAAAATCAGATTCAGCTGTTTATAACAAGATAGTGAAAGGCTTAAAAAAAGAAAAAATAAAAGTTGAGCTAAAAGTTGCTTCTGCTCATAGAACACCAGAGGAAGTAGAAAAAATAGCTAATGAAACAGATGCTGACTTAATAATAGCAGGAGCTGGATTAAGTGCAGCCTTGCCAGGCGTTATTGGTTCTAAAACAGTTAAGCCAGTAATTGGTGTTCCAGTCAAATCAAATTATGAAGGGTTGGATGCCTTATTGTCAATAGTCCAAATGCCTTCTGGAATCCCTGTTTTAGCAGTTGGTGTTGAGCAAACAGCTGTGGTAGTAGAAAATGCTAAAAAAATGCTAAAAGAATATGAGGGCGTGACTATAATAGCCGACAAAGAGACTAAAGCTGTAGAAAAAGCAGAAGACATCTTAAAAGAATTCAAGATTGACTATAAGAAAGAGCTAAAGGCAGACCCTAAAACAATTAACCTTGAATTTGTTTACTTTGACGAGCCTCTAGAGGAAAAAGATGAGTTAGTAATTTACTGCCCTTTGCTCATGGAAGATGATGACAAGGCAGAAGCAGCAATTAATTTATTAAAACACTCTAATCATGGCTTGTGGGTTGGCTTGAACAATGGAAAAAATGCTGCATTGGCTGCTGTGGAGATTTTGAATAAGGATGGGAAATACAGCAGTAAACTAAATGAAGTTAGGAAGAAATAATCACTTTTTCTACAAAAAACCAAAACATTTAAATATGTGTACACATACACATACACAGATGGCAACCAAAACAATAAGTATAATGAAAGACGCATACAATATGCTCGCCAGCCTGAAGAAAAAGGACGAAAGCTTTTCAGATGTTATTAGAGAGCTTGCTATGCAGAGAAAAGGCAATGTTAAGGAAGTGTTAAAATGCGCTGGGATATTGAATGATGTTATAACGGATGAAGATGCAGAAGATATAAAAAGGAATATTCTAAAGTACAGGAAAGGAAGCACTAAAAAATTACTGGAAAAGGTAGGGAATTTATGAGATGCCTTGATTCCTCTGTGATTATAGACCTCTTGAAAGATAATAAAAAGGCTATTGAAAGATTAGAGGCAATAGAAAATGGCGCTATATCAACTACACGAATAAACATTTATGAAGTTTTGTTTGGCGCGTTTATTAAAAAGGGGGTTGATCACCAGAAATTTTCTGAAAGAGTGAAGGCGTTCATGGATAAAATAAAGATATTTGAATTAAATGAGATTGGGTGTGTCCATGCAGCCAAAATAAAAAGCAACCTTATATTAAGAGGGAAAAATATAGAGGATACAGATTGCCTGATAGCAGGGATAATGCTGGCAAATGGATGCGATACTATAATCACAAAAAATATTGGCCATTTCGATAGAATAAAAGATATAAAAATTGAGACTTATTAGAAAATAATATAAATAAAAGCTATCTTCTTAATATCATGATACCAAAACAACAGCTAAAAGAGCAGATAAAACACACCCTAGAAGAAACAAACTTTCCCAAGCTAGGCAAGAGATACAAAGGCAAAGTCAGGGACGTTTATATTGCCAAGGATAAAATATTCTTGATAGCAACTGACAGGCAGTCTGCATTTGACAGAATTCTTGCAAGAATACCATTTAAGGGCCAGGTTTTGACGCAAACATCTGCTTTTTGGTTTGAAAAAACAAAAGATATAATCAAAAATCATGTGATTGATGTGCCAGACTCCAACGTTGTAGTTTGTAAAAAACTTAAGGTATTCCCAGTGGAGGTTGTGGTAAGGGGATACATAACCGGCGTTACAAGCACCTCTGCATGGGTAGCATACGAAAAAGGAGAAAGAAATTTCTGTGGCAATATGCTGCCTGAAGGCTTAAAGAAAAACCAGAAATTCAGAAAGCCAATTATAACGCCAACAACAAAATCAGAAGCGCATGATGAAAAGATTTCTGGTGACGAAATAATAAAAAGGAAGCTAATGACCAAAAAGCAGTGGGATTTTGTCTCAAAAAAAGCTTTGGAATTATTCCGAAGAGGAGCAGAAATTGCTGCAAAAAACGGCTTAATCTTGGTGGATACAAAATACGAGTTTGGCTATGATGAGCAATGCAATATATTTTTAATAGATGAGATTCATACGCCTGATTCATCAAGATTTTGGTTAAAAAAAAGCTATAAAAAAAGATTTGAAAAAGGCGAAGAGCCTGAAAACATTGACAAAGAATTCTTAAGGCTGTGGTTTACAAAGCATTGTGACCCTTACAAAGACAGAGTATTGCCGGAAGCGCCGGAAGAACTGGTTATAGAGCTGAGCAGAAGATACATTAAATTATACGAGATGATAACAGGCAGGGAGTTTAAGGCTGAAGTAGGAGATGTTAAGGGAAGGATTGAAAAGAATTTGAAGAAAAAGGGTTACTATAGCCCACATTATAACAGAAAGCTTTAAATCTAACTGCATTACTATAATCCAAAGTGATATAACATGCCAACAAACATTATCCTAAAAGATGAAACATTCTTTTTATTGAAGATGATGGCGCAAGAATTTGGTACTGAGAGTTACGATAAAACTATAAGAAAGTTGATAAGAGAGATGAAAAAACCAAAAGAATCTTTTTTTGGTAAAGCTAAAGGCTTAGGTGAATTCAAGAGAGAGGAAATTGACCGTTTTTCTTGATTCCTGGAATGTAAAATCATTTACAAAACAAAAACATTTAAATATATGCTTTATCTAAATGGATATGAGGTGGACTAATATGGGCACAATTACTGTAAATGTAGATGATAAGACTGAAAAAAAGTTTAGGGAAGCTGTTAAAGAAAAAAAAGGAATTGGAAAAGGTAAATTAGGCAGCGCAATAAGCGAGGCAATGAACCAGTGGATTAAGTTAAATTCAGATGATGAGATCGCCAAAAGGCAGATAGCTCTGATGGAAAGGGGCTTTGATTTAGGAGGCATCACTGTAAAACACAGAAGCGAACTTTATGAAAGAGGAGTTTAAATGGGTATTGGCCTTATTGACAGCAATATTCTAATCTATGGTTATGACAAATTTGATATTGAGAAAAATCAAATAGCTGTTGGCTTGCTGAAGAAATGCTGGCAAAAAAAGGCGATATATGCTTTATCTTTGCAAAATTTATCTGAGTTTTTTTGGAATATAACCAAAAAGGTCAAAAAGCCTTTAGACAAGGCTACAGCTTATTTTATTGTTATGACGCTTATAAATTTTTCAAATTGGAAGATATTAAAATTCGATGAAGAAACGATACTGCTAGCTATAGATATATCCAATAAGTTTGATATGGACTACTGGGATTCATTACTAGCAGCAACAATGAAAGAGAATAAAATTGCAACTATATACACAGAAAATGAAAAAGATTTCAAAGTGCCGTGGATTAAAGCAGTAAACCCATTTAGAAAATGAATGTAAAGAGTAGTTTAAATAAAAGAATGGCAAAAAAACCGAAACATTTATATATAAGTTATACTATCAAATAGTAGTAACAAATATTGCGTTTTCAGGAATAGTTAAAAACGAAAGGTTTATATTCAATTTGTAAGATAAGACGTTATAGGTGGAATAATGGCTAAAAAAGTCGAGAAAAGAGAATTTACAACTACAGGCGGAGAAAGAGTTGAGATTAGTGAAACTGCTTCTGACCTTATAGGAAAATATGAAACTGATATTTCCTCATGGATCAAATATGATGCTGGTATCGAAGGCATTGTTGATATGGTTGTAAAACCAGACAATAAAAAAATAAAAGCAGGAGAAAAATATAATTCAGAAAAATTGGCAGATATACTAAAAAACGAAGCTAAAAAATTAGCTGGTAAGCACTTTTTAAATAGCGAGGATTCAGATTGGCAACCAGACAGGGAGCAGATAGAATCTGCAATAAGAAGGTATGAGAAGGCAATTAGTAAAGCGGGTGAAGACGAAGAAGAGAAAAAAGTAGCATTTACCAGTTTAAAAAAAGAGTTAAAGGCTGTTTACAGCGGAACAGCAAATCAAAATGTTATGACAAGGCATATCGGCAGATTGGGAAAAGAAAAAGCAGCTGATATAGGTGATGTTGTCAGGTATAGCGCATTTAGAACTGGGTATCATGAGCATTTGCCTCACATTGATGGCCATGTAAAGCTTGACAAAAAGCAAGAGTTGATCAGACTGGCGCAAACACACCATGAGAGATACCACGGAAGCTACGCAGGCACCACAACACAAACAGGAAAAGAGCTAAAGTATAAATCACCAGATTCTAAAGAATAGATTTCTTAATTTTACTTTTGTTTAGAACC
>JAGVXP010000027.1 GCA_018303725.1 Candidatus Woesearchaeota archaeon
GGGAAAGGGCAAGGAATTGCAAAATGCTTTGGATGAGGCCCTAATAACTGTCAATAAGAATACAATTCCTTATGAGCCTGCCTCCCCATTCAATCCATCAGGTTTAAGGCTGGGGACGCCGGCTGTAACAACCCGCGACATGAAGGAACCCGAAATGGAAGTAATCGGAAAAGCAATTGCAACGGTTATTGATAATTACGAAGATAAGAAAGTTTTAAATAAAGTAAAATCAAATATACTAGAGCTAACAAGGCAATTCCCGCTTTATCCGGGGATGGGAATATTAAAATGACGGCAAAAATAATTGACGGCAAAAAATTAGCCGAAAAGATAAGGAAAGAGATAAAGGAAAAAGTAAAAAAGCTAGATGTAAAGCCGGGGCTGGCATTCGTTCTTGTCGGCAATAATCCTGCTTCTCAGCTTTATGTAGGGAATAAAGACAAGGCAGGCAAAGAAGCCGGTTTCTATATAGAAACACATCATCTGCCAGAGAACACAGACCAGCTGAAATTGTTAAATTTGGTAGATAAGCTAAACCAAGACAGGAAAATCCACGGGATGATTATCCAATTGCCTCTGCCCAAGCAGATAGATGAAAAACTAATCATAGAGGCTATCTTGCCCCATAAGGACGCGGATGGCTTCAATCCCATAAATGTAGGAAATATGTTAATTGGCAATAACCTGATAATCCCAGCAACACCAAAAGGCATAATGAAGCTTATAGAATCAACAGGTGTTAATATAGAAGGAAAATATGCTGTTGTTGTTGGCAGAAGCAATATAGTTGGAAAGCCTGTTTCTATTTTACTGCAGCAAAAAAATGCAACAGTGACGATGTGCCATTCAAGAACAAAACATTTAGTTCAATACACAAAACAGGCTGATATCTTGGTAGTTGCAGTCGGAAAAGCAAAAGTAATCAAAGCTGATATGGTTAAAAAGGGGGCTATTGTTGTTGATGTTGGAACAAATAAGGTTAATGGTAGGCTTGTTGGTGACGTTGATTTTGATAATGTAAAGAAAGTTGCTTCTTACATAACGCCTGTGCCTGGCGGTGTAGGCCCAATGACAATAGCTATGCTTTTAGAAAACACATTAGAGTGTATGGATTTGATTAGATAAATTCTGCATTTATAAAGAAAATGATTACATCGTTAAAGAGGCTATAAGTATGATTATAAACATCAGCGCATAAAACGGTACCATAATGATTAAACCCGCAACCATGGTATAACCATAAATTGCAAAAGCTCTTTTTAGGAACTTATCCGAGTTTAACCATCCCTTATAGCTGTATGTATCTGCTTTCTTTTTGTCAGTTGCCATAACAGCAAAAGAGGTATGTTGCCGTATTTAAATATTGCTGTATAATTCTGAAAATTTTTCGCCTAGAGAAAAAGACACTAAACAGTAAAATATTTAAAACCTAAGGGATTACTATCAAAAAGGGGTAGAATGAAAACAAACACTGCCATGATTATTATCTTGGGCTTTTTAGGACTAATCTTTATTATATTCGGTGCATTGCTTGTAACTACATTTCTTAACAGAGAAGCAGAAGAAACATATAACCCAAAAATAAACTCAAATGATTTTGTTTCTGTAATCAACAATAAATATCTTACCTTAACCCCAGGCACTAAATTTATTTACAGTGGAAAAACAGAAGAAGGCACTGAGCGTATTGAAGTGTATGTGACCAATGAAAAAAAACTGGTGATGGGTATCCTAACAACTGTTGTTTGGGATAGGGAATATTTGAATGGAGAACTAATTGAAGATACAAAAGACTGGTTTGCTCAGGATAAATATGGAAATGTCTGGTATTTTGGTGAGGACTCTAAAGAAATCATAGATGAAAAAATAGTAAGCACAAAGGGCTCCTGGGAAGCTGGAATTGATGGCGCCAAGCCAGGTGTTATAATGGAAGCAAATCCACAAATAGGAGATACATACAAACAGGAATATTACAAAGGAGAAGCAGAAGACATGGGGGAAGTAGTTGCTTTTGGTGTAAAACTAAATGTAAAACATGGCACATTCACAAATTGCCTTCAAACAAGAGAGTGGACGCCTTTAGAGCCGGGTGCTGATGAATACAAATATTACTGCCCTGAAGTTGGAAATGCTGTTTATGAAGCTGGAATTGAAGATAGAGAAAGTGTACAGTTAATTAATGTTCAAAAGGATTCTGATGTAAAAATAACAGACGAACCGGTAGAAGAACTAAAAAAGGGGATAACAGAAGCAAAAGCTATCATAATTGCCCAAAACATAGTGCAAGGAGAAGTAACTGATGTTGAGATAGAAAAAAAGTATGGAAAAACTGCTTATATTGTTGAAATTGATGCTGATGGAACAGAAACAGATGTCATTATTGATATTGAAACTGGAGAAGTTCTAGGTATTGAAACTTAAATCACTTTATAAATAAAATATCCCCACCCGCGGATTTGAACCACGAACCTCACCGTAACCACTGATTGCTTATCATCAAAGCACTCAAAGTGCACATCAAAGCAACTTGCTACAGCGGTGCGCTCTGCGGTTGAGCTAGGTGGGGATAATCATTAAAATTACCACTCACTTTATAAATATTTTGGAACTTGGCTGTTCGCTTTGCTCACAGTAAGGTTAGTATGCCCGCCTGAATCGCGCGGAACAGCACTATTATGGCGGGCCAATAGACCTAGTAGGTTTCTGACATAAAATTTTATTGATTAAAATAATTAAGGAGCTATGTTAAGCACATTAGAAGTGGTCATTATCTGCCTGTCTCCAATCTTGAAATTGGCTGTTGCATATGGCAAGTTAAAGCCCCCCAATATAGAAAGTCTTGACTTTATTTTGTAGGAGATAACCCTCTCTTCACCAATACCCAAATCGTCTATAATCCACTTTATTATTGAGCCCTTCTTCTCATGCTTTAATATCTTTATTGGCTGCAATGTCCCAATATAAAGCTCTCTCTCAACATCTGCTATATTAGGTATCCTGTCAACAATCTCAATGTCCTTGATGGGTTTTTTGCTCCTATTTCTCATATTGACTATAACCTTCAACTCAGAGATGCCGCCTTCTCTCCTTGTTACATTTGCGGCAGATTTCCTCAAAGTTAGCGGGCTCCTGTATTTAAAATAGAGAAGCACTGCAATTATCATAAGGGCTATCACAAAAAACAGGGGCCTGTAATTCTCAGTAATATCCAGCTTCATTGTATTTGCCTCATCTAAGGCCGCTTCCCATGCAATATAGCTTTTATCCCCTTCCTTAATCAGCTTTGACTTTGGCTTTGTTGAGCTGAATAAATTCTTAAATAAAGTGGTTTCATATTTGATTAGGCTGTCAAATTTCTCATCATTAGTCATAAAAAATAATTCTTTTTTGGTCTTAAGAAATTTAGTTTCAGTTTTTAGTTCGGATATCCCTGAATATTTAATAACCTCGATGGATTTAGGAAGGGGTATGTCTATCGATTTGTTTTGTATTAAAAGCGAAAATGTAATTAGGTATTTGCCGGGGGTCGTTAAAGGGTCTATGCTCTCCTCTAGCTCCACCGCTTTAAGCTCTTTGGGGCCCAAGCTAGTTTTAATTTCCTTCTCAACCAAATCGCCCTCTATTTTCAAAATCAATTCAGGCATATCTAAAAGGTTTTGGTTGTCTAACTTCAATTTCAATGGAATCTTTTCCCTTGGGTCAATCTTGTCAGGTATGTTTGTTTTTATAACAACAGTTGGAACATACCCTCCGATTATTGGGGCTGTAGATGTGATAGAAACCCTTGTTTGCCTTTTTATTATTTCGTTGGTTCTTTCAGATTGGGCCGTTATATAGATATCATAAACGCCTAAATTTGAAACATATAATGGATCAATATACACCCTGGTTGTTTTTGTCCCGTTTGGGCTAATATCAGCTGTTATAGGGCTGACTCTCGGCTCAGTTCTCATATCCCATTGCGGATAATTTGGGTTTGTTATTCTAAATGTTTCGTAAGAGTTGAGATTATTCTTTATAACAACATCAAATTCGGCCTCTTCATTTATTGTAATCTTATTTTTGATAGGAGTTATACTAACATCAAAGTCTTGCGCAAAAACAATAGGCAGAAATATTACTAAAATCAGCAAAATGGAAAATCTTGTTATGCTAGTCATCTAATTACCTCTAGCCTATTTGAGTGTTACTTATATTTAAATCTTGCTATGTAAACAGAAATGGGGCTGCGAAGATTTGAACTCCGATTGCTACCACTCTGGAAATCCTATTTACAGATAGGTTGAGGCCTTACCCCAAGGTAGAGTGATGCCAAATTACACTACAGCCCCTCGCAACAAAAGAAAATGCTTAACATTAAATATTTTTCTAAAGAAAAAACCAAAACATAAAAAAAAATCCGAAGGATTTTTGGGCTTCGAAAATCTTTGATTTTCGAAACCTTTATAAAAGAAAACCTATTTTTCTATCACCTGAGACTCGTTCTCTGAGGCTACTCTTTTCAATCAAGAAAATCAAAATAGAAAGCTATAAATATAGGTATATCCTTCTAATTTTTTTAAGATGAAAGAGGGTGGTTTTAAAGGGAGAGACATAATCTCCATAAGGGACTTTTCTAAGAGTGAGTTATTGTATGTGCTTAAGATTGCAAAGCAAATAGAAAAAAATCCTAATCCCAATTTACTGAAAGAAAAAATATTATCAACATTATTCTTTGAACCTTCAACAAGGACAAGGCTCAGCTTTACAGCAGCAATGGAAAGATTAGGCGGCCAGGTAATGGGCTTTGCAACTCCTGGCGTAAGCTCGGTAAAGAAAGGAGAAACCTTATGGGACACAATAAAGATGGTTGAGCAATATGCAGATGTAATAGCAATGAGGCATCCAATAGAAGGATCAGCAAGGCTGGCTGCAGAAGCAGCTTCTATTCCAATAATTAACTGCGGCGATGGCTCAAACCAGCATCCAACGCAGACATTAGTCGACCTTTATACAATACAAAAAACAAAAGGAAAGCTGGATGGCTTGAAAGTAGGCATGCTTGGCGACCTAAAATATGGAAGAACAGTGCATAGCCTGGCAATTGCATTGTCCCATTTCAGCACAACATTTTATTTCATATCACCAGAGGCGCTTAAAATGCCTAAAGAATATATAGATGAGCTGAAAGAAAAAAAGATAAAATACGAAGAAGTTGTTGAGCTAAAAAAAGTAAGCAAAGAGCTTGATGTGCTCTATGTCACAAGGGTGCAAAAGGAAAGGTTCCCTGATCCGGTGGAGTATGAAAAATATAAGGATTTTTACAAGCTGGATAAGTCGCTGTTGCCTTTTATCAAAAAAGATTTAAAGATAATGCATCCCCTGCCAAGGGTTGGGGAGATAAGCCCGGAGCTTGATGAAACGCCTCATGCTGTTTATTTTGAGCAGGCAGGAAACGGGATTCCTGTGAGGGAAGCATTGCTGGCTTTAGTGTTAGGCAAGATAAAATGAGCAAAGCTGGAATAAAGACAGAATTGAAAATACCCGCAATAAAGGAAGGGACTGTAATAGACCATATACCTGCTAAAGTCACTTTTAAGGTGGCTAACATGCTTGATGTGGCAAATATGAGCAATGTTGTTTCTGTTGCAACAAATTTGCGCTCTAAAACTTTAGGTGAAAAAGGAATAATCAAGATTGGAGGCAAATTTTTAACAGAGGAGGAAGTTGATAAGATAGCTGTGGTTGCGCCAAAAGCGACTGTCAATATAATAAAAGATTACAGGGTAAAGGAAAAGATAAAGGTCAAGCTGCCTGATGTAATTGAAAAGATTGTCAAATGCTCCAATCCTGACTGCATAACTAACAATGAAGAGGTTAAAACAAAGTTTTATGCGCTTGGCAAAGAGCCGTTAAAGATAAGGTGTCATTACTGCGAGAGGTGTATGCAGAGAGAAGATATAGAGTTGATTTGAATGCTAAAAACAGAGTTATGCGGGTTAGCTCTAAAAAACCCATTGCTTCTT
>JAGVXP010000016.1 GCA_018303725.1 Candidatus Woesearchaeota archaeon
CATTAGTTTCTTCTACATTATTATTATAGTCAACAACAGCATAAACAGCATGCCTGCCTAGTTTAGAGGTATTCCATTGTATGCTGTGAAGTTGAATTGCATCAGCTGCTAAACTAGCTACATCTTTTGTTCCAATATCATAGTTAGCTGTATAGCCATTTGGATATGTATACTGGTCATAGAAATAAACAGTGAAATTATTTGCAGCTGTCTTTCCTTTATTCCAGACCACAACAGTTGTGTTTATTGTTGTGTTAGCTTCTGGCGCTAGAGTGTTAAAGCCAACAACTAATGAATTTAAATCTGGCTTTTGCGGTTTTTTAGTTGTGCTAAAAAAATATGTTTCATTCTGCTGGACATAAGCCTGTTTAGTTGCATTTTCCATTAAATTAGCTGTATTATTGTCTATACTTTCAGTTATTTCAGGAGGTGTAGAACTTAACAAAACTCCACCATAATAGTACCGATTCCAATTGACTCCTGTAAAAGTTGGAGAATTTGTTAAAGTGTATAAATACTGACATGCCTGTTGATCCCAATATCCTTGGTTGTAAGATATATTTAAACCTAAACTAAATATGTCATCAGAATCAATTATATCTCCAAATGGCACTTTATCTCTTGGCTGATCTTTAAACCATTGAGCTAACACTATTGAGGTAAATGCCCTCCTCAAATCAGCATATTTTGCGTCATTATTTATTTTCTCTATAGTTTCAGAAGTTATATTCTGGCGGTGTGCTTTAATATTCCTTTCCTTCCATCCCTCTAATCTATTGTTTAAATCATCTACAATTTCCTGCCTAAAGCCATATCCAGACAAATCTAATGCAGTAGCATCCCAAACATAGCTTACATTTAAGGTAAGATTAGTTATAGATATGGTACAACCATTGCCTTTTGCTTCTGCAACTGCAGGATGTATCCATGACCTTCTTTTTGTGTATGGGAATGTGTTAAACCCTTGTGCCTGTATTTCATTCCAATAAGGGCTTGAGCTTACATTATCTATCCAGTCCTGCATCATATCCCTTTCCCACTGCTCTGTTCCAGAGCCAAACTGGTCAAATTTCATCTTTACATCTGCATCCCACAATATTCTAGCTAACTCTGTCTGGGCAAAAGTTCCATCAACTCTTGAACTATCTCCGCACCTTCCATCAGGAGCTCCCCAATACGCTGGATTAATTGGCCCTTTCAAATCCAAAGTAATCCATTGTTTGTCATTTGGAATGACCAATGCTGTTAGGAATGTGTTCATTGAATCTGTTGTCGCATTTGAGATATTAATCAATTCATCACCAGCTTCTGCTTCTTCTGCTGACATTACAAAAGAAACTTCTGATGGGTCACAGGTTGAGATAAACTTAAGCTTTGCTGAGGTGAAGTTGATTCCTCCTGGACCTGCACCTGAACCTCCTTCAGATGGTTCTGTTTTTACCATTGATGTTGAGATTGTGAAATCAATGTAATTGTTAACATTAGCACCATAAACTTTTATGAACCATGTTCCTAGCGTTACATCAATTGTCAAATTCTTTGCATAACTTCCACCAGTTACAGAATAATTAGCAGTTGGTCCTTCTAAGTATAAATTTAAAACATCAGTTGTACCCCATGTTAATAGTGTGTTTAATTTCATTGAAGATTGAACACCAAGATTTATTCTCCACATCTGTCCTTGTCTTATTTCTCCTTCGTATGTGTCTCCTACGTTTAGGGTTGTTAAAGAAGCGATTGCTGCTGCTACGTCTATTCTTGGTACCGTTTTATTTATTGTTGTATCATTAATTGGAACCCCTGTTTCATTTAACGCTTCTTTTATCTGATCAGGATTTAGATAATTCCCCGTTTTTAAATAATAATATTGTTGTAGTAGAGCAGCAGAGCCAGAAACATGAGGAGTTGCCATTGATGTGCCTTGCAAACGAATAAAATATTCTCCAACATCAAAGTCATCATCTTGGCAGAACCAAAAGTTTGAAATATTAACCCACCTTAAACATAGATTGATATCATCTCTAACTCTTGTTGAATAAAGTGAGACTATATCTGTGAAAGAGGGTGGGTTAGTACGGATATCCTGTGTCCCACCAGGAGCATAAAAGTCAAGGTACTTGTTTCTGGTAGTTGAAGGCCAAATAGTCTCATCTTTCTGGATCGACCCTACTGACACAACTTTTGAAGCACAAGCTGGCAAACCAAGAGTACCAATAAATTCAGGATCATTCCCGCTTCCTGCTGCTAAAAAAATACCATTGTTATAAGCGTTAGTGGCATTCTTACCAACAAAGTGATTATCGCATACGGATGGTAATGAGTAGAATTCACTATAACCTGCTAAACTCATACTAATTACTCTTATATTGTAGGTGTCTTTATTATCTACACACCATTGAATCGCCTTGGTTAAATCAGATTCTTTATAATTGCCAGTTTTATTTGTTACTTTAACTGCTACAATACCTACACCATTTGAGACGCCTTTGTATTCAGAATGTGTTGAAGCAATTATACCTGCTACGTGTGTACCATGACCATTATCATCTGAAGCATTTTCATCTTCTTTTTGTTTATTGGGACAACAACCACCTAAGCCATAATCTGATTTTTCACAGAAACATTTCTGCGCTACCACTCTACCATTTAGGTATGGATGATTTGAGTCAATACCTGAGTCAATAAGACATACACTTATTCCAGAACCATTGTAACCAAGATTATTAACAAAATCTGCATTAATAATAGTTCTGCTTTCCTTTAGAATTATCCCTGGTTCATGATACTCACTGATGGTTATAATATTTCTATTCTTTTGAATCTTAGAGAGAGCATTTTTAGAGATATAGGTTATTAAAATATTGCTATAATATTCGTCAATTTGGTATTCTGATTCTTCTATATCTCTAAACAAGGAGTCTATCAATTCATTTTCATTTGAATATTCTTCTCTAAACATTATCTGTACTTTAACAAGTTCTTCTTCTTCTAATCTATCAACTACTTTCTTTGAAATAAATACCTCCTTACCAGAGAAAATTCTTTCTTCAGTAAGTTCTGTCTCTGGAGTTACAATTGTGACAGTAATATCTGGCTTAACTGGTATATTTTCTTTTTCAATTTCTTTTGTTTCATTTTTATGTTTAGATATAATCTCTAAGATTTTCTCAATTGTAGTTTCATTTTTTTCAACAACCTCTGCAGTTTCAACAATCTCTTCAGTCACATTCACAGGTTGGTATTTTCCTTTTGGAATAGTAATTTTATAAAATGCTAAAGAAATAACTATTACAAAAGCTATTATAGCTATAACTAATAATAAATTTGATTGTGCTCTTTTTTTTATTTTAACTACCCCCAAATCTTATCTGGTAATACTCTTATATTTATAAACCTTTTTCATATTCCTAACAAAAAATTCCAACAACAATGGCGGGCTGATGGGTGTAGAGGAAATTTCAGCTTACGAAGTTCTGAAATTTCCTTTACCCATAGGACTTTTGCGAAGCAAAAGTCCGTTAGCCCTGCCATTGTTGTTGTTGGAATTTTTTTCTTATTCATTTTCTGTATTATTTTCATTTGAAATATTTGATTCATACCCCAAACCCGCTTATATTTAGTTCAGCTTTAGTCACATTTGCGCCTTCAGGCAAAGTAACATAAATGTTCTGGCTTTCACCAACAACAGAAAAGTTCAGAGGAAGATTGCAAAGGCCAAATATATCAAATGAGCAAATAGCTAAATAATTCATTATAGCAGTTATATTTAAATCAGCTAATTGTGGAGAATTATCTTCATTTAATTCATTTACAAAGGAGTAATCTACACTGCCATCATTTCCTGTGTCTTCTTCAATATCATAAGGGTATTTTGCTGCTGCAACTTCAATCTGTAACAGCTTTATTTCTGGTGTTGTGGTGTTATCAGTTGTAGTTAAAGAGCAGTTATACATCAAGCCAAGGCCATCAACTAAATCCTTTTCTGTTCCGTTCACAATCTGCTCCCATGCATTATTCGCTGTTCTCATTTTGCAGGATATATTTGTTCCTGAAGGTGTTGCAGCTTCTGCTAATGTTAAAGTTGCTTTAGTTATGGATTTAGAAGAATTTAGTTGTGTTGAAACCAAAGTTGAATTTTTATAAAAAGCATATTCTCCAAGCGGTTTATCATTTTCAGTTTCATTATAGCAGAATATGTCGTCTAAAAATACATATTCATTTTGCATAATTTGGACATCAAGAGTTACATTTGCTATGTTCCCATCACACATGTTTTGGTTTCCTAATTCATCGGATTTATAGGATTTTATCAGTTCTCCAGTTCTGTTATAGAAGCTGTAATTAACAAATGGATGATTGTAAGATATCACAAGTTTATACCAGGTGTTAAGTGAAAATGCTATGCCTGTGTTATTTATGGTAGCTAAATTTTGTGAAAATTTAAAAGTTCCTGCACTTGACATACCTACACTAAAACAGTATTGGCCTAATATATTCATAAATGGCAGGTATATGTCATTACCACCAACTTGAATTGATGTAAGATTGAATTTAGCTGCCATCTCGCATGTTACATTTGTATTATTCCCCAAACCTTTTTTAACATGCCACCAGTGTCCAGCATTTTCAAGGTCTTGGCTTAAATTCATACTCCAACTTCCATTATAAACATTTAGCTGAGAATAACCGCCTATACCATTACCATCACAGCCCTCACATAAAGAACCGCTATAACCATAATCTTTAAAATCTGGTTCTGAACCATTCTGAGATACTGGAGAACTGCCATTAGGCAATATTTCTGTTCCATTCGGCAAAGTCCCATCAAATAATAAATAAGCATTCATGCCTTTCCCGCCTTCTCCTGTTTGGTTTAGCTCTACTTTGCCTCCACTAACTACAGCATCTGATTCAGTCAAATTGATATAAGCTGTATCATCAAAAGTTTCATTAAATATAGTGGCATTTATCCATATATACTCGGTAAAATTGTAGTTAAACAAAGAATAATACTGGTCTATTTGAACTCCAAATAAGTCAAATGGATAATATACTGTTTGTGTTATCTTGTGGCATTTCTTTTTTAGTAAGGTACTTCCAATAGCTGTCCAAGGAATTTTTCTTTTTCCTATAACCTGGTTTTGTAGCTCTACCGGATTGCAATTCTCTACTACTGTATCATTAACTAAAGTATATGGGTTGCATTGCAGAACGATTTTAGTTCCAATAACATCTTCTTCTATTTCAAATTTATATGATGTAACTTTGTTTCTTTTCTCTACAAAAAGAGCATCAAATTCGTCTTTGGAGCTGATAATATAGTTATTATCAGTAGGGTTGCAGATTGTAGCTTCTATCTCTGCACTAGCTAATGTTAATTTTATTACTTTAACATCTTTTATATAATCAGTATAATTCAAACTAGCAAGAGAATTGTATGAATCAAAGTCAAAAGGCAAGGCAACAACAGCAGTAACCAATAAAAAGGTAATTATAAATAATAAAACATATGATTTCACTCCCAACACACCCCCCAACTTCTAACAAAGTGAATACTCTGTCATTTATAAACCTTTTTCATATCTTTAACAAAAAATAACAACATGGGCGAAAACTTGCCTGAAGAGGAAAAATCCGTTACGAAGTTCGGAAAAATCCTTTTGACATAGGGTATTTTGCGAAGCAAAATGACCGTGTTTGAACCCTATGTTGTTGTTATTTTTTGCTACTTTGATAAAAATCTTAGAAAATAATTAAATGGATGAAGCCCTCTTATTCGAAACCTTTATATATAAAACTATAACACTGGGATTGTTCTAAGTTAGGTGGTAAATAATGGCTAAAGGGCAAGATAACGACAAAGAGTATACAAAGGAAACTAAAGAAACTAAGGCTCCTGCTGATGAATTAAGTAAGAGGGAGGAAGACGCTATTTCTAAGCTGCCAAAAGAGGCTCAGCAAAAATTAAAGGCAATTAAGGCCAAATTAGAAAAATTCCAAAAGAGGGTAGTTGAGAAGTTTGATAAGTATATCATGGGGGTTACTCTGTTACCGCCTCCAAAGCCGATGCCTCCAAGGCCCGGGCAATTACCGTCACAAGACAAAGAAGAGGATAAGATAGACAAGGATAAAATAAGCGTTTTGGTTTTGGTTGATGATTCTGACAGCAAAAAGATGAGCAAATTTGAGTTAAAAGACAAACTAACATTAATAATTGGCAATATTGCAAAAGAGATTGACAAAAATATAGAACCTCAAACCCTTATCTTATCTGAATTATGGCAGAACTGTTATGATGGCAAATATGATTTATTGCAGCTGATAGCTTTAGGTGCCCCTATTTATGATACGGGCATGCTGTCAGCTATAAAAATAGCAGAAGTCCATAAAAATATGGTTTTAAATAAATTTGAAAAATATATTGTCAGCTATGTTCTTGCAGGCTCATTGGTGCAGGGAAGGGCAACAAAAACATCCGATATAGACGTATGGATTGTGATTGATGACACAGATGTAAAAAAGATGACAAGGGCAGAGTTAAAGGATAAGTTAAGAGCTATAATCATTGGGATGGGCATTGAAGCAGGTGAAATTACAGGCATAAGAAACAAGATAAACATTCAGGTTTATATCCTGACTGATTTTTGGGACAGCTTAAAAGAAGCAAATCCTATCATTTTTACTTTACTTAGGGATGGTGTTCCTTTCTATGACAGGGGAATTTTCATGGCCTGGAAGCTGTTGCTTAAAATGGGCAAGATAAAGCCAAGCGCAGAAGCAATTGATATGTTTATGAGCTCTGGCGAGGGGATGCTTAAAAGAGTTAGGAGTGAATTAAAGAATATTGGAATGGAGGATATTTATTACGCAATATTAACGCCGTCACAAGCTGCTTTGATGCTGTATGGCGTAGCGCCTCCGGCTCCCAAAGAAACCGCGCAACTCATGAGCGAGATTTTTGTCCAGAAGGAAAAATTATTGGAGGAGAAGTTTATTAAGATTTTGGAAAATAACATAAACATAAGAAAGCAGATAGAGCACGGCGAGAAGAAGGAATTAACAGGCAAAGAAGTTGACGATCTTTTAAATAATGCAGACAAATATCTGAAAAGGATTAACAGGCTATTCACCCAAATAGAGAGGATGAAGGAAGAGGAGGATATGGTTCACATATATGATTCCGTTATAACCATCATCAGGGATGTTTTAAAAATGGAAGGCATCGAAAAGGTCTCTGATGTTGAGATTGTGAAAATATTTGAGGATGAATTGATATCTGAGGGAAAAATTCCTGCTAAATTTTTGAGGATTTTGAATGAGATAATCAAAGCTAAGAAGGACTATGATGAGAAAAAGTTAACAAAGCAAGAAGTTGAAAATGTTAAAAAGGATTCAGGGATATTCATCAAGTTTTTAGTTGAGTTTATGCAGAGAAAAAGAGGAAGAGAGCTAGAGAGAGCAAAGATAAGGGTAAAGCATGGGAATAGGTATGGTGAGGTCATATTATTAGAAGATACGGCTTATATAATACATGATATTGACCATGAGGAAAAAGAGCTAAGCAAAGCGAAGATAAAACAAGATGGTAGTTTAGAAACAATAGAGAAAAGTTCTTTAGAGGAATTGGAGAAAGCATTGGCTAAGATAGAAATCCCGCCCAAGGTTTTCATTAAAGAGCCTATTTTTGAGGACTTGAAGAGGATATTTGGGAAGGATGTGGAAGTATTGGTTAATTATTAACTATTTTTCTTTAATATTGTTGATGCCTACAATCCGCCCCTGCCAAACTTATCTCCAATTTTATCTAACTGGGTTTTAATTTCTGGAGAATATAGCTCTCTGCAAACTTCTTCTGATAGAACTAAGCCTGTTAATGACAATTTTATGAAATTTCCATCATCTTTAATCAGTCCTAATTTTCTTAGCCTTTCCAGTTCCACTCCAAAAAATGATTCAACAGTTATTCCAAATCTTTCTTCAAACATTTTTTTGTCTAAACCACTATCTTCCCTGTTTATTCCGCTTGTTTTTAACCCAAAAATTAAGGTTCTTCTCATTAGTTCTTTTGCAGAAACTTCTTTTCCAAGCCAGACGGGCAATTTTCCTTCTTGGACTAGTTTACTATAATCTTTTATTGATCTTGCATTATAATAGACAAAGCCATTAAAAAACGAATATCCAGATGCTCCTAAGCCAATTAACTCTTTTCCAACTTTCCATTTATTTTCCTGCTGTTCAAAAATATTCCCAGGCGAAGCAAATTGATCTGGAGCTATTTGAATATAGCCTAATTCTTTTAGCCTATTCAGGCCTTCTAAATACATCTTTATTATCTCTTCTTTTGATGGAAATTCTGATTTTTTAAGAGTAGCGATAACAGTGCCTTTTTCTCTTCTTAAATGGTATATTGTGATATATTCTGGTCTTAATTTTGAAATAATACTTAGATTATTTTTCCAATGATTGATTGTTTGTCTTGGCAATCCATATATTAAGTCAATATTTATTTTTTTGAAACCAGCTTTTCTTGCTTTTTCTATTGCTTCTATCGCCATCTTTCCTGTATGCCTTCTCATTACAAATCTTAGTATATCATCATTAAAATCTTGCACCCCAATGCTTATTCTATTAATGCCATATTCCAGATATGAAAATAATTTCTTTGCAGTTAATGTTTCAGGGCTAGATTCAATTGTAATCTCTACATTTTTACTAACCCTAAGATTCTTTCTTATAAGCCTCATCAACCATTTAATTTGGTCTATTCTTAAAATAGAAGGTGTCCCACCCCCCAAATAAATGGAATCAATAACCCTATCTTTTAGGTCTGATTTTTTTAGGTATATTTTTAATTCTTTTTCAAGGTTGCCTAAATAATTTTGAATCACTTTTTTATCCTTGACACAAAAGCTAAAGAATTTACAATAAGCACATTTTCCTGTGCAAAATGGGATATGAATGTACAACTCAATAGCTCTTCGTTTAAACTTAAAATTAGATATCTTGTTCAATGTTAACGGCGGGGGGTATTGTGTGATAAAGCTAAAACTATTAGGGTCTCTTACAATGCCCCCTTTAGATAGTCCTTGTATCTTTGAAATTAAACTTCCATATTTCATATTACCACTATATAGTAAAAAGTATATTTAAACTTATGTTGTAAACAAATTTACTACAATAGAAAAATTTATAAATAAGCTGGAATTAACAATAAAGCATGAAAGAAGAAGCGCTCAGAAAATTTGGTTTAAGTGACAGGGAAATAAAAGTCTATCTTGCTTTATTAGAATTAGGCGAAGCTTTAGCCAGCAAAATTGCAGAGAAGACAAATACCCCAAGGACATTGTCTTATGATATACTTGAGAATCTGTTAAAAAAGGGCTTAGTAAGCTATGTTATAAAATCTAACAAAAAATATTTTTCCGCTTTTGACCCAAATAACCTGGCAAAAAATTAGAGGAAAAAGCAAAGGTTGAGGTTTATGAAGGAAAAGAAGGAGTTAAAACAGTCTTTAATGATGTTCTAAGAGTTGGAAAAGAATTTTTATGTTTTGGCTCAACTGGGATTTCCCCCGAGCTAATACCTTATGAATTATCAAGGTTTCATAAAGAAAGGATTAAAAGAAAAATAAGCTGGAGGGTAATCTATAATGATGATAAACCAGGCAGAAAAAGAGGGCAGGAAACAAGCAAATGGAAATATACTCAAATAAGATACATGGAGAAAACCAGCCCAACAACGACTTATTGTTACGGGAACAAAGTTGCTATTGTTCTTTGGATAAAGGAAAAGTTGTTAGCTATAATGATTGAAGATGAAGTTATTGCAAATTCATTCAAGGAATTCTTTGAAGTACTTTGGAAAAATGCTTATCATTAATTAAAAAATTTCGGGTTGTATCTTCCGCCACCAAAACATTTATAAACTTTAAAATCTATAACTCCTTTGGTCGGAAAAATGAAAACAGGCATTAAAGTTATTGATACAATGACTGAAAGACCAATTTTTGTTAGTCCTGAGATGACATTACAGGAATGCTCAAGGATAATGGCTGACAACCACGTTGGTTCTTTGGTGATTAAAGAAAAGAGTTTATTGAAAGGGCTAATAACCGAACAGGATATAGTCAGGAAGGCTGTTGCTTTGGGCCTGGACACCAAGGAAATTGATGTTGGTTCAATAATGGTGCAGAAATTAACAACTATTGAGCCAGAAAAAGACATTTATGATGCATTAGTCCTTATGAAAAAATTAAATATAAGGCAGCTGCCAGTAATGAAGGACGGGGAGATGGTTGGCTTGTTAACATTAAAGGATATTTTAAAGATAGAGCCGCAATTATTTGACTTATTGGTTGAAAAATTCGAGTTAAGAGAGGAATCTAGAAAACCTATAAACAGGATAATCGCTTCTGAGGGCATTTGCGAGGCCTGCGGGGGCTATTTTGAAAAGATAAATGACCTAGATGGTTCTTTGTTGTGCAATAGCTGCAAAAGGGAGCAGGAAGGTTTGGTTATATCGAAAGTTATATAAATATAGTTCTTTCTAATTAATCTATGGTTGCACCAACCAAATATTATGAAAAAGCAGTTCCTACCCCTACTTCTTTTATTAGATATAAAGGCATTTGGGATATGCAGGACCTTTACGAGTCAATGGCCGGCTGGTTCAGGCACAGAAAATATAAGCTTCATGAGAAAGTATATAAACACAAGCACCCAAGCCCCTTTGGGGTTGAGAGGCAGTATATATGGCAGGCCGAAAAGAAAGAAACAGATTATGAGCAGGTTATATATGATGTGTATATGCATACTTATGATGCGCACGACATCGAAGTTGTAATGCCTGATGGAGCCAAGAAAACATTCACAAAAGGCAGGATATGGATAGAGCTGAAGGTTGTTTTGAACTATGATTGGGAAGGGAGATGGAACGAGAAATTATTTTACAAATATCTTAAGGATTTTTACAACAAATATGTTGTTAGAAAAAAATTTACCCAGGGCTATGCGCCTAAGTTCAGGACTGAGCTGTATGAGCTGCAGAATTTGATTAAGGAACGCTTAAAGATGGAATCCAGAGGATTTGAGCAGAGATATATGCCTGGCGTGCATGTGAGAACGGTTTAAAACAACAAAAAATTAAGGTATGATGATGGCCAAAGAATTATTGCACGATTTAAAATGCACAACTCCTACAGCCTATTTGAGGTATACCGGAATCTGGGATATGCAGGACCTTTACGAGTCAATGGCCGGCTGGTTCAGGCACAGAAAATATAAGCTTCATGAGAAAGTATATAAACACAAGCATCCAAGCCCTTTTGGGGTTGAAAGGCAGTATATATGGCAGGCCGAGAGAAAGGAGGAGGATTATGTCCAGTTTGTTATTGACGTTTACTACCACACATACGATGCGCACGACATTGAGGTTGTAATGCCTGATGGAGCCAAGAAAACTTTGACAAAAGGAAGGCTTTGGATGGAATTCAAGGGTTATGTGAGGTATGACTGGGAAGGTAGATGGGAGGATAGCAGGTTTTATAGGAGCTTAAGGAGCTTTTACAATAAATATATAATAAAAAAGAAATTAGAGGGCACATGGTGGGATTTAGTGTGGTACAGGGAAATACATAAGTTATACCAAATGATTAAGGAAAAATTAAAATTGCAGTCAATGGGGTATGAGCATAGGTACTGGACAGGAGTCCACAGGTAATCAAAATGTCTGAATTAAGAATATTAGTTGACCATATGAAGCTTGAATATACAGGCCTTTTTGATGTTAATAACTTGTTTAGGACCATTGATGCCTGGCTTAAGGAAAGGGCTTTTGAAAAAAGGACAGATATGAATCAGGAATTAAACACACCAACAGGGAAATTTTTGGAATGGGTAATCGCCCCATGGAAGAAGGTGAGTGATTATACAAGGTACATAATAAAAATTAGAATGCTGGTTTATGACCTCAATACAGTAGAAGCTGTTAAGGACAAAAAGAAGCTTAAGCTGGGCCAAGGCAGGGTTTTGATGTATTTCGATGCTTATATTGAGCATGATTATGAGCATAGATGGGATAGAACCCCAATGCTTATCTTTTTAAGGACAATGTATGATAAATTCATTTATAGAACATACACTGAAAGATTTGAGCATAGATTGGTTTATGATACGCATTATCTATTTGATGTTGTTGAAACCTTTTTTAATATGTACAAGCAATACAGGCCTGTGTCAAAAGTGCCTCATTTTGTGGATTAAGATGGTTGAAAAAAAGATAGTTGTGGACCAGTTAAGGCTTAGCTATAATGGCGTCTTTGATATTAATGATTTTTATAATGCAGTTGAGGATTGGATCCAAGAGAAGGGAATGGAAAAAGAAACAAAAAAGAAGCTGGAGCATGTTATGCCCCATGGCAAAAAACTTGAGTGGTATATTGAATGCTGGAAAAGTGTTGCAAGTTACGCAAAGACTATTGTGAGGATGAGGGCCTTGTTTGATGAAGTTAAAGAAGTTCAAATTGTAAAAAATAAATCCAAAAGAAGGCTAAACCAGGGAAAGGTTTTGATAATATTGGATGGTATCCTAGAGACCGACATAGAGGGGTCATGGCAGCAAAAGCCCCTTTTTTATTTCATGAGGGCCTTGGTTGACAAGTATATATGGAAATTCCATACAAACAAATATGAGGCACCCTTGATAGATGAGGTGTATGACATGCACAAAACCCTGAAGAAGTTCTTTGCTAGGTATAATTATTAAACAAAAAGTTTATATAGGTTTCTTTTTTCTTTTATGATACCAGGCAATATGCGAGGGTAGTCTTTAAGCATCTGCTTATAGATCCTCAGAGCGAAGCCTGGTCAATTGAAAATCGAGGATTTTCAAAGCGTCTTTAAAATCTTCGATTTTAGACCAAACGCGCAGGACTTAAGTTATTCATGATGGAGCACCCATCTGTAAATGGGATATCCTGTTCCTTAGTGGATTCGTGGGTTCGAATCCCATCCCTCGCATTTTTTCTTACAAAAAATGCTTTATGGATTTGAACCCCCTATCACTTTTCCAATTTATTTAGAAATCTCTTACTTCCCTCTCCAATTTTTATTTCTGCAGAATTAAAATTTTTAATTAAAACATCATACCTCCAGTCATCATAAAACCAGATAATAACGATGAAAACTTCAAAACCATTTTTTATTGCTTTTTTATAAATTCCCAGTTCTTTACTTGTTACATCTACAATATAAGCTTCTTTTCTTAAGTTGGGGTAATAGCTTCTCGCTTTTATTTCAAACAACTGTAAATTTATCAATTTGTAATTTTCACTCTTGAATCTAAATGCATCAATAGAGAACCAATTTTCTTTTAAAAAATGTTTTATCTCTTCAGATAAATATCCGAAAGGGAATTGTTGGTCTAGATAGTCTTTCTTATATTCCCTCCTTAAATGTAGGTAAGGTATTCTGTATTTTGCTATAACTTCTCCTACTTCAGATTTTATTTTTATATTCTGTCTTCTTAGATCATATTTCCCCATATTTAATGGAATCTTTTTATTGATATCAAAAACCATTTTAATTAAATTGGATGATAAACTTGGTAATATTTAAATATAATCATTTATAACCTCATGCAGTTAGGGTATCTTAAAGAAAAATATAAGAAATGGTCTATGAGAAAAAACTTGCGATTCCTATTAGTATAAACAAGGTTCCTGATATTATGGAGATAGTTTTTCTGTTTATTTTCTGCGTTATAAACTTGCCGAGGTAAACAGCTATTATTGACAGAACAGTTAAAGCGGACACAACACTAATCAGAACTAAAATTGGGTTAAATCTAGTGGCAAACAAGCCAGCTGCTATCTGTGTTTTGTCTCCCATTTCTAAGAGGAGGATTAAACTAAAACCAGAGATAAATGGATTTTTAAGGTGATATTTTTCCCTTTCCTTTTTATGATTAATTAATGTTACAACCCCAAAAATGATGAAGATAATGCCAGCCCCGCTTTTTATATATCCCATTGGGATTACCTTTATTATGAAATCCCCAAAAACTACTGCTATCCCATCTGATACTATAACTGCTAAAACAATCCCCAAAAGCAGCTGCAAATGTTTTTTTGTTTTCGTGGCTAAGCCAAGGATAGCTAACTGGGTTTTATCCCCAAATTCAGCTATGGCTATTGTCAGGAATGGCAATAAGATATCTTGAATCATACATCGGATTGGGATAAATGTTTATATTTAAATTTATTGCAAATTTGATAATAGACTACTAATCAAATTTATAATAACTTTAGCAATATTTAAATACAATTATCCAATTCTGAAGCTTATGCCTCTGTGGCTCAGTGGTAGAGCGATACCTTGGTAACTTTAAGCTTTGCTTTAAGGCTTAGAACGAGCGAAGCGAAGTTCAAAGAGGTATAGGTCGCGAGTTCGATTCTCGCCAGAGGCTTAACCAATAAATTTAAGAATAAGGCTGGGTATTATAATAAAAATGAAAAAAAGACTAATGCTGTTTTCCATTTTTTTGATTTTAGCTGCTGGATGCGCAAAAGAGGTTGAAGTTTTTAGGTATGTCTGCCCTGATGGGGCTGTTGTTAGCGATTCTGGCAAGTGTTTAACAGCCGAGAAAGATGCTGAAAAACAAGGCGAATCCTACCCAGTTGAGATAAAGAATAAAGCAAATTTGGATGTTAAAATAATAAGAACGTCTGTAATCAAGGAATATGACTCCACTAAAGGCGATTTTATAAGATTACAGGTTGATGCCCAGAACACCCAAGATTATGATGGTTACCTTTATGTCAAAGCAAGTTGTTTAAGAAGGGATGAAGACGGGGATGTTATACTGAATGAGGTTAATTATAAAGAGATAGGTGTTATTGAGAAAACATGGTTTATTGAGGGGAATGAAGTTGCTCCTTTCATAGCAGAAGGATGTTTTGAAAAAGATGTTGAAAAAACAGACAAAGTTAAGGTGGATGAGGTTTACGCTTATAGATACAAATACTGATATGATATGGGCCTGTGGTCTAGCGGTTATGACGTCACCTCGACAAGGGACATTAAATTTGCGTAGCAAATTTATGGATGTTCCCATTGAAATGGTGAAGGTCCCCGGTTCGAGTTGGAAGGCAAAATTTGGTTCCACGAAGGTCCGGGCAGGCCCATTTATAATAAGATTTAAATAATAAAGTGGATTTATACAAAAAAGAGGTGCATTAAAAATCAAATCAAAGCATTACTCAACTTTTTTATTTGTAATCCTATTCTTAGCTATTCTTGTTGTTGCCTTTTTGATAGTCAAACCCTTTATTAAACCCATTTTGGCAAGCGTTATCATATCCTACATTTTTTATCCTGTTTACAAATTTTTTTATAGTAAAATGAAGAAAAAAAATTTAGCCGCGCTTATAGTATCCCTACTCATAATACTGCTGATAACTGCCCCACTTTTCTTTGTGATATACTCCTTATCTGATGAAATAAGCATTAGTTACGCTATTTTAAAACAAAGATTAGATTCGGGTGATTTATTCAATATGGGCTGTGATACCGCAGACAATCTGCTTTGTACTGTTTCAGACCATGTAAAAAGGTTTATGCGCGACCCCCAAATAGAAAACCAGGTGAATTATATAATCAATCAGCTAAATACCCGCGCATCAACCAGAATTTCTGGTTTTATATTCTCAATCCCAACAATAGTGGTAAACTTCTTTATTATGATATTTGTTGTCTTTTATCTTTTTAGGGATGGAGGAGAGATAATCCTGAAAATTAGGGGGATATTGCCTATAGGGGAATCCCACCAGGGGAAACTATTCAAAAAATTTAATGATGTTACCTTTGCTGTTGTCTATGGAAATATCTTCGTTGCATTAATACAAGGCATTTTAGGCGGTTTGGGGTTTTTCCTTTTTGGGATAAATTCCCCTATCTTAGGCGGAATATTGATAGCCTTTGCAGCTTTAATACCTTATGTTGGCACAGTAATAATATGGCTGCCTGTAGCTTTGTTGTTTATATCTAAAGGGTATATACAAGGAGTGAATAGCTATATCATAAATGGTATATTGTTTTTGGTGTATGGCCTATTCATCAGCTCTATTGATAATATTTTAAAGCCAAAAATAATTGGCGACAGAGCCAAGGTGCATCCTATCTTGGTTTTGTTGGGCGTGTTAGGCGGCTTGAAAATGTTTGGTTTTATTGGGATCATCATTGGACCAGTGGTTCTTGCATTGTTCACAACATTTATCAAATTATACAGAAAAGAACCAAATCTAAAATGAAACTAAAAGTTAAGGACCTTGATATATCAACAGGGGGTCCTTTAATAGCTATTCTTAATTGGAAAGACTCTTCTGAATTGGATTTGCACTATCTAGACAGGATCAAGATAATAAAAGGGAAAAAGATTGAAACAGTTACTATTGATATAGCCCAAAGCAAGAAAATGGTCTCTTCCGGAAGGATAGGCCTTTTTGAAGAGGTTCTCCAATCTTTGAATTTAAAAGACGGCGATATTATCAAAATAATTCCTGCAAGAAAACCAACGTCCATTGATTATATAAAGAAAAAATTAGACGGCTTTAAACTGGACAAAAAGGAAATAGAGCAAATAGTCTGGGATATTGTCAACAATAAATTATCAGATATAGAGCTGACTTATTTTGTTGCTGCCTGTTATGCAAATGAGCTTGATTTGGAAGAAACCACAATATTGACTAATGCTATGGCTAAATATGGCAATACATTAAAGTTAAAGAGATACCCTATTATGGATAAACATAGCGTAGGCGGCGTGGCAGGCAACAGGACAACCATGATAATTGTGCCTATAATAGCTGCAGCTGGTCTGACTATACCAAAAACAAGCTCTAGAAGCATTACAAGTCCAGCTGGGACAGCAGATACAGTAGAAGTTTTGACCAATGTCAATATTTCCATCAATAAGATGAAAAGGATAGTTGAAAAAACAAATGGCTGTTTGGTTTGGGGCGGCGGATTAGATTTAGCTCCAGCTGATGACAAGATAATTAAAGTAGAAAAGCCATTGGCTATAGATGCTAAAAGCCAGTTATTAGCGTCTGTTATGGCAAAAAAGGCCAGTGTTTCTGCTACGCATCTTTTAGTTGATATTCCGAGCGGTAAAGGCTCTAAGATTAGCTCCAAAGAAAAGGCAAGAAAGCTAAAAGGGGATTTTATCAGCCTAGGCAAGGAATTAAGAATAAAAGTTAGGGTTATTATAACTGATGGCAAAGAGCCGATTGGCAACGGCATTGGCCCGGCTTTAGAAGCAAGAGACGTGCTCTGGATTTTGGGGAATGATAAAAGAGGACCCAAAGATTTAAGGATGAAGGCTTTGAAAATGGCAGGTTTAATGCTGGAGATGGGTGGCAAAGCGGGAAAGGGCAATGGGTTTAAATTAGCTTTGGATATATTGAAAAGCGGCAAGGCATACAAAAAAATAGTAGAGATAATAAAAGCACAGGGCGGCAGGGAAGTTGATCCCGATGGAATTGAATTGGCTCCTGTAACTTATGATTATTCGGCTTATAAAGATGGTGTTATTAAAGAGATTTCAAACAGGGCAATATCAAAAACAGCAAGAGTGGCTGGTGCTCCTCAAGACAAAGGAGCCGGGATTTATCTACGTAAGCATGTTGGCGATAAAGTAAAGAAAGGCGAGGCGCTATTTACTATTTACGCTCCTAACAAGGATAAGCTGGATTATGTCAAAGATGTTATTAAGGCTGTTGATGGGGTTGTTATCAGATAATTCAATTCTAGAAAAAATAGAAAAGTTTAAATACTATGTATGTTTATAGAATACATATGACTGCTGATAACATACAATTTACAAAGATTGAAATTCAGATAGCCAAATACCTGTTTAAGCACTATAAAGACAGATACAACCCCAGGCAGCTAGCCAGGATATTGAATATAAACCATGCCCATGCAAATAAGCTCTGTAACCTTCTTGCGGACAAGCAGCTTTTGATTAAGGAAAGTGTTGGAAACTCAGTTTACTTTTCATTCAATTATGATGGTAAGCTGGCTGTTAAGTTTATGGAGTATATACTAAATATGGAAGAGAAGGCCTTCCCGAAATGGCTGATTGTCCTTCTTCACAGCCTAAAAAAGTTCAAGCCATACATAGCGTTAGGGCTTGTCTTTGGCTCTTCTATAAGGACTAAAGATTACCATGATATAGACGTCCTTCTGGTGTATGAAAAGAATAGGGCAAAAGATATCAGCAAAGTAAAGGGAGAAATCAGGAAATCCCAACTGATAGAACAACCTATAAGGTATGTTGATATGACTGAAAAGGATATCCTGTCAAACAAAGATGATAAGGTTTTTTACAGCATCCTGTCAGACAGCCTAATATTCTATAACGCTGAAAAATATGTTGGGTTGATTAAAAAATGCCACAGATAGATAATCACCTGAAATGGTGCCTTAAAGACGCTAAAAGGTTGGTGAAAGTAAAGCCTGACGCGGAACTTGCACAAAAGCATGTCAAGAAATCAGAATATAATTATGGTGTCCTGCAGACGCTTGAAAGGCTCAAAATATATGACTGGGCTTTGAATGTTGGATTTTATGCTATCTATCACTGTTTTTTGGCCATTTTGGCTAAGTATGGCTATCAATCCAGGAACCAAGCCTGCACAATAACAGTTTTGCACACTTTGATAAATGAGAAGAAGATGGAGCTGGAAAAGGATTTGGTCACGCAGTTTGATACTCTAGACGTTGAGGAGAATATGGCAAGCCCCACTATAAGAGTGGAAAGGGAAGTTTCAACTTATGGTGTTGAGACAACTATAGATTTGGAACAGCTGAAAAAAATAAAAGAGCTAATTATCAAAGTGCAAAGAGAGACGATTAGGATACTAGGGGAATAGGTTGTAAAAATGCACTATAATAGCTACTTTTTTTGTCATAAGGCAAAAGATTAAAGCAAACTTTAAATACTCTATTCTGTTAATACATTATATTGTTGGGGTTTGATAATATGAAAAAAACCAGTAATGAAAAAGAAGAGATTAAAGCATATTTTTGTAAAAATTGTGGTACAATAGTTGAAGAGAATGATACCAAGTGTCCCAAATGCAAAAACTTTCTTTCACAAGATAGAGCTACTACCTCAAAAGTAATCACAATAAAAGAATATAGAGAAGGATTAGAAAAAGCAAGTCCTTCTTTTAAACTTAAAAAATGGTATCATTATTTATTTTATGTTCTAGGTTGGTTTAATGCTGGAAATCTAATATTTTGGGTAACTTTATGGATAGCTAATTCCAGAGCTGGTGTGAGGTATGATAAATTTTTTAATCCTCGTGTAAACAAAGCGATTTTTATTTGGGGGATAATCACTATAATAGGTTATATTATTGTTATTCTATTAATTTTTACTGTTGATTAAAAAAGACTATATAAATAGGAGTATAAGCCAACTTATTAAATATGGCTTTACCCCATCATATCCCTACGCCGCGACCCGGACTTTCATGCTATTACTATAGCTTTTGAACCGGGACATCCTTTCGGAAAATGGCTCTCAAGGCCATCGCAGTACCAGGTTGTGCCATCGCGGCATAATAGCTGAGTTTTTTTATTTATATTTAAATGTTGTCAAAATGTAAATTAAACCTTTAAAGTATGCACTTTGTTTTTTAGTAAACTCGAAAACCCAACAACAATAATGGACTCAAACACGGTCTTTTTTGCTGACGCAAAAAAGCCCTACTCACAAAGGAAATTTCCACACTTTGTATGGAAATTTCCTCTGCATTCGTGTTTTCGTCCATTGTTGTTGGTTTTTTCAACTCGCTAAAAATAAAATGTGTATTTAAGGAGTGTACTTTACACAAAAAGAGCATTTCATTCAATTAAGATGTCTTCAGCATCCCACTTGACTTTCCATGTAATAATCCTTCCGCCATACACCGTTTGTGTGTTGTAGAACTTCTCAAATGAGCTAAGCCCGGAACCATCAAGGAAGAATAACCTTGTGAACATGGATGCTGCCAGCTCAGGAGACATAGCATATGCCCTGTAATTGCCTCCAAAATTTGCCAGAGTTACACCAAGGCCGATTGTATCATTAAATTCCTTTGTTTTCATTATTCCATCTTCTGTTGTATAGGCAATTACATTTGGATGCTTTATCCCTCCCGGTGTAACTATATCTGCCTCTATTGTATTCAAATTTATGTTAAGGGTTAGCCCTTCCACAAAACCGCATTCTATATTTGTATCATCAACTTTGGAGCAATCAAACCAGCCAGCATATGATGGCCACGGGGCTATCCACCTGTTAATGTCGTCTTCATTTTTTAAAGAGTTCAGCTCCTGAATCCATTTTTTTGTTGTTTTTTCATCTATGTTGTAGTCTTCCTCGAACTTTTTTATAATCTCCTCTTCCGGGGTAGTTTTGTAGACAGCGTTGAGGTAGGATTTTTTGAAATTCCAGCTGCCAAAATGCGCCCATACACCGCCTTTGCTGATCATGTCATCTGATGTTATTAAAAAGTTTTCAGGCGGATTGCAATGGCTGTAGGACAATGCATTAGTGATTTCATCGGCTGAAAAATTATGTTTTGCGAGAGTGTCAGCCGCTTTACCCCTTCTTTCTACAATAATCTCATTGACTATGTCAATAGAGTGAGGAGCGTCATTCATTTTTGCATTAACAGCATTGAATGCATTATTGCCTCCGCAATCTAGCATGCGGAGAATCCCTCGCGACATGTTCTCATCTGAAGTCAACAACAGCTTGCCTAGCCAATGCAGCTGCGGATTATTCTGGGAACTGCCGTCAAGGGTAACTCTCCTGTCTGCAAAATATTTGAACCAATGGCCAAAATCCCACCATGAATTGATGATTGCATCTGGCTTTGAGGACTGTTTTATCTTCTCAAGCGTCTCAACCCATTCGTCAGACACATTTGGCAGATAATTTTGAGCTGCAACAAACCCTGTCTGCACTGGTTTAACAAGGAATAAAAATGTCAGGATTATAATGCATGCTGTTGTGAAGAATTTAGGCAAAGAGGTCAACTTTCTGGTAAATGAAAACAATAACTTAAGAACACCCTCAAAGAATATTGCAACAAAGATGCTTACCGGCACTGCCATAAGGAAAAGGAACCTTGCGCCACTATAACTAAAGTAAGTTACCAAGCAGATAATGACTGTTAATAGGAAAACCATATCAGGATGGAATGTTTCCTTCTCTTCCACAAAAAGATGGAGGAGTATGCCAATAAAAACAGGAACCATAAACAGGAAAACAAGGATTTCCGCAGAAGATGATTTTACAAAAGAATAAATAGCTATATTTGCTGCAACAAACAGGGAAAAAGCAACCTTCTTTTTATTTATGAATCTGATAGTCGGGAATATAAGGAATACCATCCCTAAGGCTGCCATCAGGTAAAAGGTAATTGGGATGATTGTTAATCTTTTGAAAGTAATTGTGAAATTTTTGAAGCCAAAACTCCCAAATGATGAGATAATCTGTGAAATGCTGATTCCGTTGAACTCTGCAACAGTTGTAAGCACATTGGGCCAATAATTGGTATTTGCAGCTGCCTTGAAAGAAAGGACCTTAAATTGAGTGGTTAGCGCATCCCAGAGCGCAGTTGGGGAACGGAAGATAAACACAAAAAATATGATGATTATTGCTAAAAATGAGATGGCAGGGAAAGCAATCCCTTTCAATGGCTCTTTACAATCTTTAAGTTCAAGACGCTTGTTAATGCGCCATTTTTGGAGTGCAACATAAACTCCTTTTATAATCAAGGCAAATATAAACAAATCAGCAAGATACCACCATCCTATCCAAAACAGCGAATAGATTGAGATTAAAACACCAGCAATAGATGCCCATATGCTTTTATTTCTTAAGGAATCTGCATAAAAGCACTCAACAGCAAGCCAGAGAAAAATAACCTGAAAGAATACATTTGTTATATCACTGTCAGAGCCGAGGCTGCGGGTAAGCACAGAGGTATTAACATTAACAAGAACAGTCCCAATAACAGCAACTATATTGCCCCTGATTTTTCTGAGAAGGATAAACAATGGTATAGTAAAAAGCAGGGAAAAGACAAGGGGAGTTAAGAACGATGCCTGCATAAGGCTAATATCATGGTTAAATATTTTTAGAAATTTATAGACAGCTACAATAGCAATTGGATAATAATATATTGGCTTTTCCAGGATGTTTGGGGCAACAGTATATGCATCGTAACAGGCATTATCTTTTACGACATCGCACTGCGTTCCCTTTTCGATTATATTCCTGCTCTGCCTGAGCCAATAATAAGAGTCAATATCCCCCAGGTAGACATATGTCTTTTTTCCTGATTCATATTGCAGTCTGGATTTCAGCGAATCTGCATTTTGCTTGATGGCAGCTTGGAGCTGTTCCTTGCCTTCTTTTTGCATAAACTCTTTGAACTTTTGCTCGGTGAGTGCTTCTTTCTGGTCATTGGGCATATTTGGAAGCTGCTTGTCAATCTCTGCTCGAATCATTGAGCGGTAATAATTAAGCACATTATTCTCAGCGGATTTTTCAAGAGGCACAAGCTTCATAGGCTCAAGCCTTACCATAAGGGTTACAATCAAGGGGATAAGAATAAGGAGGATCCATGATTTTTTGATTATGAACTCTTTCCAGTTTATCTTATTTTTATCAGCTGGTTTGTTTTCTTCCCCTTTATCGGCAACATCATCCATAATAAATGGTTGTTGTGATGTTATATAAAAAGTTTGTTAAGCCAGAACTCCTTAGGGTTTATAAATAAAACCGAAAGCTTTTTAAATCTAACGATATTCCCCTTTATAAATCTTATTGTAAATAATTAGGGGGTGCTGGAAGCTGTATCTTCAAAAATCCCTCTAACAGGTGATAAAATGCCAAGAGAAATGGTCAAAAAATGTCCTGAGTGCGGTTCTATAAATGTTTCCTGGAATAGGGAAAAAGGCGAGATTACGTGTAAGGACTGCGGTTTAGTTATAGAGGATAAGATGGTTGATTTCACGCAGGAATGGCGTGAGTTTGATTCTGATGGAGCTCAAAGGCAGAGGAGAGCGGGCGCTCCTATGACCTATACAGAGTATGACCAAGGCTTAGGAACTGAAGTTGGCCAAAAGTCTGACTTATTCCAGCTTAAAAGCCAAAGCAGGAATAAATTCTTTAGATTAAGGAAATGGCAGTATAGGATAAGCACTGCAATTGAAAGAAATCTTAAATTAGCTTTAGCTGAGCTTAAAAGGGTCAGTTCTTACTTAAAATTGCCTAAAAGCGTGGATGAGGAAAGCGCTAGGATATATACTTTAGCTGTGCAGAGGGGCCTTGTAAGAGGCAGAAGCATGGAATCTGTTGTGGCAGGAGCTTTATACGCAGCCTGCAGAAGGCACGATGTTCCTAGGACTTTAGATGAACTTTCCGAGGCTTCAGGTATTGAGAAGAAGGAGATTGGGAGAACCTACAGGTTTGTTACAAGGGAATTGGGCATTAATATTTTACCTTCAAATCCAGCTGACTATATAGCTAGGTTTGCATCTGCTTTAAAGCTTTCAGCTGAAACACAAAGCGAGAGCATTGAGATATTAGAGAAAGCACAGAAAGCAGAGCTTACTTCTGGCAGAGGTCCTACAGGGATAGCTGCTGCTGCTTTGTATGTTGCTGCTTTGATACATGGCGAGAAAAGAACCCAAAGGGAAGTGGCAGATGTAGCTGGTGTTACAGAAGTTACAATCAGAAATAGGTACAAGGAATTACTTGATAAATTAAAGCTGGAGAAAGAGATAAAGAAAAAGAAGAAAAAAAAGAAATAATCTTTTTTTAGATTTGTTATCAAGCTTTAAAAAAGAGGGTGCAGAATATCCTCTAGGGTTATTCTTAAGGATTAATGATTAAGTGAGGTAGAAAAATGCAAAACAAAATTAGAATTGCAGTATATGGAGATGGCCATATGGGCCATGTTGATGAGTATTTAGCACAGTTAAATGGAGATCCAGTTAGTTATAGAGTTGAAGATAAAGAGTTCTTCTCTCACGTATATATAAGTTCTAATTTAGAAGAAGAATTGCTTGATTCAGCTGGAAAATTCATTGCTTTTTTAAAGAGCAGAAATGTTGAAATGATGGATCCAAGCGGAATTGTATTGAGAGATGCCGGTTTATTTGGAGTTCGTAGTGTAGGCGGCAGATTAGAGGTAAATGAAGGACCTTCAAAACCCTTAAAAGAACTACAACCTGTATAATCTTTCTTTAAAATTTATTATTTTATTGTCTCTTACCTTAATGCCTTCTCTTTTCAACAACCTTGTCTTTTCTTTAACGCCCTTTGAATACCCGCCTAAACTTCCGTCTGAACTCACAACCCGGTGGCATGGCACAATTAGTGGCTTTTTGTTTTTGTTCAGCGCATTCCCAACTGCCCTGTAAGCCCTGGAGTTTAGCTTTTGGGCTATTATTTTGTATGTTGTGACTTTGCCTTTTGGGATTTTTTTGCACAGGTTTAACACTTTCTCATTGAATCTCATTTAAAATCAGCTTTAAATTTTCTTTACTCCGCTCTTTTTTGTATCTTTTGCACAACTCTATTATTTTATCCCTGTCAATTTTAACTCCTTTTTCTTTCAACAAACTTTTTGCATGCCCCGAGATTAAAAAAACAGAAAACTGCGTCACATTCTTCGGCTTTTTTGTCTTATGGCACCTTTCAAAATCAATAAGATAGGGCTTTAATGTTTTGCTTTCAATTATTATATGTTTTAGAGGATGGTGCATTTCTTCCTTGTCAACCATTAATCTGTCCATTATAAAGCATTGGTTAAAAACATCATTAATTATTTTCCTTATTATTTTTTTATTATTGGCTAAATTTTTAATGAAATCCAAAATAAACAATCCATCAATATACTCGTAAACAAAATAATCCTTGTTTGAGAATAAAAACTTTGGCCCAATACCTTTTTTATTTAATATTTTTAAATGTTTGATCTCGTTTTTTATTGGCGCTACTGCTTTTGTGTCCGGCCTTTGTTTTTTTATTATAACCCTTTTATTTTTGTAATCACCAATATAAACAATCCCCCTATGGCCTTTTGTCAGTTTTTTTATGTTTTTTATTCTTTCTTTCTCTAACCCTTTTAGCAAATCTGATTTTTCAATCAAATAAACATATAAATCTTCAAAGAATATGTGTTTTTTTTCTAATATTTTTGATTTTAACAGGCTAGTTTCAATAAATTCATCGACTTTTTCTTTTTTGGTTAATGAAGAGAAAATAATCAACACCATACCGTTTGGTTTGAGGTAATCACTCACTTCATTTAGGAACCTTTCAATTACCTCATAGCCTTTTTTTCCGCCATCAACAGTTAAATCTTTCAGTCTGACATCTTCCGGCAGGTATGGGGGGTTGAATATGATTGTATCAAATCTGCCCTTAACACCAGAAAATAAATCACTTTGCATAAATTTTATTTTTTTATTTTTAATTTTTTCTTTGCAATAATCAACAACATCTTTTTGTATATCAACAGCTACAACTTTCTTTACATTTTTCTTTTTAGCTGCTTCTAAAGCCTGTATTCCCGAGCCAGTGCCTATATCAAGGACTAGGCCCTTTGCATATTTTTTTGCATATTTTGCTAATAGTCGGGAGTCTTCTCTTGGTTCGTAGAGCATAGTTCAAGAAGTAGCTATTGCCTTTAATAATTTTTCTACCAATTCTTTTGGCGCTGGGTCATAAATTATCTTATCTTTTTCTCCAACAGTATCGCAGTATTCAGCTATCTGCTTTACTATTTCTGTTATTCCGCCAGAGCCTGTTAGAACGCCTATTGGCTTCTTGGCATAGAAAGCTATTGTAAACTCATTTAAAGTCCCTATCTGCCCGGAAATCATTATTACAGCATCTGCTTCTTTGACTACAAATATATTTCTTCCTGGGATGCCTAGACCTGTGTATTTAATCTCGGTAAAAACATCTGTTGGGAAATCATATACCTTTATATGTTCATCCTTATTTTTTGCTGGGCTTATGGCAATTACTTTTCCTCTCTCATCAAAAGCACCTTTTGCTGCTGCTTCGGGATAGCCCCTGCAGCCTCCTACCAATAAAGTGCAGTCATTGTTGGCAATTTCCCTGCCTATAATCTCTGCTTTTTTTAGAATATCCTTGTCTGATTCAAGGCTTGAGCCGATGACTGCTATTTTTAACATTTTAATTAATTTTTTACCCTGAAGCCAATACTAACCTTTCCTTCTGTTTTTTAATTTCTCTGTCAGAAGCGAACTTAGTGATATGATCATATAACTTAACAAGACCATTAACAAATTCATTTTCAAGATTTATCTTGTAAAGCTGTATATTGCCAAATCTTCTTGTAGCTATGATCATCTTATTTCTCAACAACTCGTCCATCATCCTATAGAATGTGGCTCTCCCTATCCCGGATTGTTCTGCTATATCTGATATGCTATAGTCCAATTCCCTCCCTGTTATTAACATATCTAATACCTTTATTTTTGGTGAATCTCCTAAAAATTTTACAAACAATGTTTTTTCCATTGTAGTATTAGTTAAATGTAATTAGTATTTAAATGTTTCGTTTTGAAACAATACTGTATCATAATTATACACAATATTAATAAAGATGTTTTTTAATTGATATAGTTATGGACAAAAAGGATATACAAAAATTCTTTATTAGAAAACTAAGAAATTTTTCTCCACCAAAATGGGGAGCATCGCATACAGAAGAGAGGAATTTATTTAAGGGTTTGCCAAGACATATTGTAGGAATAAAAGAAACAAAAGATGCCTTAAAAGAATTATACAAACTTGGTTTTATAAACAGGTACAAGAAAACATATGAAATACATGTTTCTCTTAATATTGATAAAAAGAAAGAGATAGAAAAATTCTTAGAGAGTTAAACACCCTAAACAATCTCTCTAGCCATCTCTTCAGCAGCCTTCTTTATATCTTTTGCTTCGTAAATTCCCCTGCCGACAATTGCATGCCAGTTTTCTCCTGCTGCTTTTGCCCCTTCAGTCAGGGAGCCGCCCTGCGCTATCAGGCCTGGGCTGTAAAATATCGGCTTTATGCCAAAGCTTTCAAGAAATCTTTTATACTCCTCTATCATATAGGGCTTGTTTCCAGGAACAACAAAATCCATTATTCCCTTGTTAACAGCAATTTTGAATATTTTTTTAGGGGCATAGTTATCTATAAAGCCGCCATTTTTTGTCAAGTAAGCTTTATGTGTCATCTCACCGCCAACTATAATGTTGATTTTTTCCTTTCTTGCTGCCTTTATCCATCTCTCTTCTGTGACAGGGCCTGCCATTGGAAACAAAATAACATAATCAACGCCCTTTATTGCTTTCATGAATTTTTCTCCTAACTCAGGGATGTCGGTAGCTGCCTTCTGGTGATCATAAATTATCGGTAAATCTGTGTGTTTTCTGATTATTTTAATAACAGCTTTCAGCCCAAATGGCAAAGCCAAACTAAAACCAACCTTATAAGCTCCCACTCCTTTTACCTTGCAAGTTTCTTTGACCAATTTTTCTAGTTTTTCTAAAGAATCCACATCACAGGCAGGTATTACAGAACGTTTTAGTTTTATAGTTGCCATCTTATTTATTTTCTTCCAGATATTTTAAAACTTCCTTATGTTTTTCTTCTTCTATCAAACCATTCTTTTTCATATAATCCAGCAATTCTTTTAATGTGATTAGCTTATGAAGAGCAATCCCTTTTTCTTCCAGCGCCTCTTTACAGCCTTGTTCCCTGTCTAGCACAATTAAAACATTTTTCACTTCTGCTCCTGTTTTCTGGATGCCTTCAACAAAGTTTAATTTTGAATAGCCTCCTGTTGCCAGGTCATCAACTAAAACAACTTTGTTGCCTTTTGTCAATAAACCTTCTACCATTGAATTTGTGCCATAGCCTTTTGGCCTTTTCCTGACATAAACCATTGGCAGGGATGCCTTTAAGGCAATAGATGCCGCGTAAGGGATGCCGGCTGTTTCTGCTCCTGCCACTACATCTATATCAAGTTTTTTTGCTATTTTTGTCAGCTCATCCGATATTAGCTGGAATGATTTGGGAAAAGAAGGCAGTATCCTTAAATCAATATATATCGGGCTTTTTGCGCCAGATGCCAATTCAAATTCGCCGAACTTTACAACATTAGCGTCAACCAATGCTTTTGCTATTTTGCTCATTTTCTTCAACCTCTTCTTGTACCTCTTCTGGGAGCATATTAGGGGTTTCTACTGTCCTATCTTCATATTTTAACTCTTTGGCTTTGATATCATTTATCTTGCCGTTATCGAATATAATATTCCCCCTCACTATAGCCATAATAGGCCACCCTTTTAATACTTTTCCATTAAAGGGGCTCCATTTACATTGTGTAAACAGTTCTTCATTTTTCACTTCTTTTTCCTTATTGATGTCTATAATAACCAAATCTGCATCATAGCCAAGGCTTATTTTTCCTTTTTGCCTTAGGTTGAATATTTTAGCTGGGTTTTCAGAGCAAAGCTCCTGTATTTTTTCTAAAGATATCCTGTTTTTATTGTAAGCATCCAATAATAATGGCAGCATGGTTTCACAGCCGGGAAAGCCAGATGGGGGGTTTGCTGAATTTTTCTCTTCTATTAAGTGTGGTGCATGGTCTGTTGCTATTGTATCAATCAGACCTTTGTTTATTGCTTCCCACAAAGCATCCTGGTCCTCTTTTGTTTTTAGGCAGGGCTTTACAACGCCCTTTCCAGGCAGCTTTTCTGCATCTTCTTGCGTTAGAAATAAATAATGAGGGCATGTTTCAATGAATACGTGCTTTGTTTTTTGTTTTTTTATTGTTTTTAAGTCTTCTTTTGATGTTATATGGCAGAAATAAAGTTTTTTCTTTTTGTCTCTTGTTTTGTTGAATAAATCTAATGCTAACTGTACTTTTTCGTTTTCTGCATGAACAGCCAATCTCTTTGACTCTTTAAAGATTTTTTCCAAAATTGCTTCATCATCTACCATTAAGCTGCCTGTTGTGTCATTCATGTAAACTTTGACAGAAGCGATATCCTCTGCTTTTTTTATTTCCTCTATATTCTCTTTGGTGCAGCCAAAATGGAATCCATAATTTACAATTGATTTTTTTGCCAATTCCCTTTTCTGGTTTAACAATTCTATAGTTGTTGTAGCTGGTTTTGTGTTTGGCATGTCTATTATTGTTGTTATGCCGCCAGCTGCTGCTGCGCAGCTTCCTGTAAAAAAATCCTCTTTATGTGTCAAACCTGGCTCCCTGAAATGAACATGTGAGTCAATTAAGCCTGGCAGGATGATGTTTCCTTTTGCATCAATAATCTCATCAACTGTTACCGTGCCATCAATTATGTCCCTTATGTAATGATTTTCAATCAGGATGTTTCTTTCCATTAATTTGCCATTTTCAAGGAGCTTGCCGTTGATTATTAGTTTGGAGATCATTCCTTCCCACCAAGTTCTTTTCTTACAAAATTTTCTATTCTTGCTGACATACTAATTCCATTTTTCTTGCAGTAATTTCTGTATCGAATAAAAAGATCCTCATCTATTGTAAAGCTTGGCCTTATTTTGTAGCTCCTTTTTCTGAATTTACCTGTTCTGTCAAGCTCTTCAAATACAGCTAACATATCTTGGTTTTCATCTATTACCTTCTTGGCTTTGTCAAAAAATGTTTGTTCTTTTTTCATCGTTTCCAACTCAGGAATATCTCTGCTTTAGTCATGGGTTGTTTATTTTTAGTAAATAATTATACTTTTAATCAGCCTCATTATCTTGTTTATGTCCGTTATATTTTTTTTAGAGATGTTCCAAAAGACCTTAGTTATTCTATCCTTATCGCATTCCAATTTTTTCTCTTTTAGGTAAGTAGCAACTATTATCATTGTAGTTCTCTTGTTCCCATCTTCAAAAGCATGGTCAACTAATAGACTTCTTACCAAATAACTTAGCTCATACAACCAGCTTTTCCTGTGCTTTATTATTGACAAAGCAAAATCCAAACTGCTTTCATTGCTGAAGTTTCCACTTTCACCTATTTCTTGGTTTATCCCTATTATATCCTTCTTGTTGATATAGGTCATTTTAGTATATATGAATATATATTAGTATATATGACTAATATTTAAATCTTTTGGTTTTTAGCTTGTCCTGCAACTAAAATACCTTTCTAATGGAACTTTCTCGCCAGTCTTCATCCTTGCTGATTTTCCAAATTCAGTCATTTTTCTCAACTGTGAAGAGGAAAAAACAGGGCCGTCCTTGCACACCCTAAACTCATTTATTACGCATTGCCCGCAAATGCCAAATCCGCATTTCATAAATCTCTCTAAAGATGCCTCGCATTCTATCTTGTTTTTCTCTGCAATCTCAAACACCTTTTTCATCATTATCTCCGGGCCGCAGGTGTAGATGACACTAAACTTTTTTTCTTTTAGCAGCTCTTTTAGCAAATCAGAGGTGAAGCCTTTAAAACCCACGCAGCCGTCATCTGTGCATAAATTAGCTTTGTATTTTTTCATTTCTGCCAGAAATAAAAATTCCTTTTTTGTTTTAACGCCAAAAATGATTGTTGGTTTTTTTAGTTTATTTATTAGGGGATTTAGACAAGCAATTCCCAATCCGCCAGCCACAATGCAGGCATTGTTTTTTATTGAATAGCCATTTCCATAAGGGCCTCTAACCCCGATTTTATCTCCTTTCTTCAATTTAAAGAGTTCTTTTGTGAACTTTCCTTTTTCCTCAACTGTAATTGCTGTTTCTTTTCCGATATTAGAAAGCGTGAATGGCTTTTCATCAACACCAGGCAGCCATGCCATTATAAACTGCCCAGGCTTGGCATCAATTTGTTTGTCTAAATAAAAGGTTTTTACCTTATAGTTCTCATTTACCACCTTTTTTATTGTTGTTATTTCTGGTATGTCCATTTTTTGATATCTTTTATTAGTTCGCCAATTTTCAAAGAAAATTGGCGTGGTCGGCCAGGCTTTTTCCTCCGGAAAAAGCCAAACTTATTATTTTTATTATTTTATTGATTATTATTTATGAGCAACACCAATCATATCTTTTATTGACCTTGTATTATTCTCTTTCATCCACTGCAGCATTTCGTTTTCTATCTTTCTGAAAACATCTAAACCTCTGTAATAAACTGCAGAGCCTATTGCAACGGCTGTTGCGCCTGCCATGAGCATCTCAATAGCATCCCTTCCTGTTGTGATGCCGCCAACACCTATAATCGGGATTTTAACTGCTTCATAGATCTGGTAAACAGCATTAATGGCAATTGGTTTTATTGCAGGGCCTGAAACGCCGCCAGACTTGTTTGCCAGTATTGGCCTTTTTGCTTCGATATTTATCAGCATGCCTGAAACAGTGTTTATAGCAGAGACCGCATCTGCACCCCCTTTCTCAGCTGCTCTTGCTATTACAGCTATGTCATCAACATTAGGGCTTAATTTGGCTATTACGGGAATTTTGACTGTTTCTTTAACCTGCCTTGTTATCTCTTCCACCAGAGAAGGATTTTTCCCTATGATCTGGCCGACCATTTCATCTTTTGTGATATTAGGGCAGGAAACATTAAGCTCAACAGCATCTGCCCCATACTCCTGCGCTTTTAAGGCTGTTTTTGCAAATTTCTCTGCATTCTCTGCGTATATATTAACAATTGTCGGGATTCTGTTTTTTTTCAGCTCTTTTATTTCATCCTTGAACTTGAAAATAGAAGGGTTGGACAAGCCAACTGCATTCATCAGGTAGTTGTCAGTCCCTATTATTGTTGGGTTTGGATGGCCTGTTCTCTCTGTTAACCCCACCCCTTTGGTTATAACAGCAGCTGCCCCATTCTCATAAGCCCGTTTCATTAAAGGAGCAGTTAAATCCAAAACACCGGAAGAAAGAAGCAATGGGTTTTTTAGAGCTAACCCGCATAACTCTGTTTTTAGCATTCAAATCAACTCTATATCTTCTCTCTGCATACACCTCTCGCAGTAATG
>JAGVXP010000056.1 GCA_018303725.1 Candidatus Woesearchaeota archaeon
CCATCTTACTACCAGCAACAAAAGCTCTCTTCTTTTGTCGCTTGAGTTGTTTTTCACAACTCGGAATACCCCGACTTTAGTCGGGGTTGTTTATTTTCTTTTTCCTATAAACTTTTTTTGTAATAACAGCATATATATGAAAGATGTAATTATCACAAATTCAAATAATGGATTTAGGATAGGTGATATGGATATTAAGTTAAGCTTAACAAAAACAGTTAGGAGTTCTTCTACCACATAAATAAGAATCGCAAAAAATAGGAATTTCCAAGGCAAAAGGTAAACCTTTTTATCTGCGACCTTAAACAATCTTATAAAAAATATTACCACAATTATAACCAAGACCAAATTATAGAAGGGGGCTACTAGGCCAAAACTCTCCCCCAATGAACATTGTATAGCTACCATTTTATTTCTTTACCATATTGATTTGTAAAATCAAGGCTATTACCAATAAAACTAAAATTATTGTAGGAACTACATGTGTTAGATAAGGGGTCGAGAATATCTCAAATGCTCTCAAAGCGCCAAGTATCTCTTGTATTGCAAAAAAGATTAACGCTACTATAAGAAACATCCATGGTTTTAACTCTTTTTTTCTGGAAACCTTAAATAAAGTTGCAGCAATGATTCCAGCAACTATAGCTAAAAATAGATTTGCTATCTTTAAAATCCCTTCAATAAACTGGACCAATTTATCACCTTAATGGAATCCTATTATTACTAATATAAAAAGGTTTCTTTTTGCATGGTATATAAATTATGGAATATCCTAAAATGTCAGAAATTTTCTACCAGTTTCATTAAAAATCAAGGGATTTTTAATGTGCTCAGAAATGCGGAGCATTTCCGACACTAACTGGTGGCTGAAAGCCAATTCATTTTGGATTATGGAAAATTTCTGAACATGCTCAAAAACCACCTGATGCTGTAATTCGTAGATACATTCCACCAGTCTCTGACTGGTGGTTTTTGACAAATCGCAAAAGCGATTTTTGGGACACAAAGAAATGCAAAGCATTTCTTGTGCAAAAAATCCCTTTGGGATTTTTACGCACAAAAAATCCTGCTGGATTTTTTCGTGATTGCTCAAACTTGGTTCATACCTCGGCTTTAGCCGATAGATACCTACCAAGTTTGAGGCTTAAAAATACCCCGACTTTAGTCGGGGTTTTTTATTTATTACTAGGAAAATGCGAAGCATTTTTGCGTGGTTTTGGTTGGAACTCCTTGGCTGCGCCGTTTAGCGTCATATTTATAAACAGGTTGTTATTGATAATAACATATGCCGGGAAAAGAAGGAGTAAAGATAGGCAGGAAGAAGGAAGTCCAACTTACTGAGAGGAAGGAGCAAACAAGAGACGAGAAGATAAAGGTCCTGGAAGACGAAATCAGCAAAACGAAATACAACAAGAAAACTCAGCACGCAATTGGCTTAATGAAGGCTAAATTAGCGATGCTGAAAGAAGCTGCTGAGAGAAGGTCTGCTGTTGGCAAAGCTAAAGGGGATGATAGGTTTACAGTAAGGAAAACAGGAGACGGCGCGGTTGTTCTGCTGGGGTTTCCTTCAGTTGGAAAGTCTACTTTACTAAACAAACTGACAAATGCCAAATCTGACATTGCTGCTTATGCATTCACTACCTTATCTGCTGTTCCAGGAATGATGCATCATAAACATGCCAGAATACAAATAATTGATGTGCCTGGTGTTGTATCAGGGGCAGCTGCTGGCAGAGGCAGAGGCAAAGAAGTTTTAGGCATGCTCAGAAATGCAGACCTGATACTTATTTTAATTGATGCCTTATTCCCCCAACACCATAAGGCCCTCTTACAGGAAATCTTTGATAGCGGGATTAGGATTAATCAAAAAAAGCCAGATGTCCGTATAACCAAGAAGGAAAGGGGGGGAGTTGGCGTAGGCACTACTGTTAAGCTGACTAAAATAGATAAAGAGACTATTGTTGATGTTGCAAGAGAGATGAGGATCAGTAATGCAGACATTTTAATTAGGGACAACATAAACATCGATCAGCTAATTGACGTTATTGAAGGCAACAGAGTATATACAAAAGCATTAACCGTTGTTACAAAAATAGACTTAGTGGATGACAAGATGTTAAGGGAGATATGTGAAGAAGTAAAGCCAGATGTAGTTATTTCTGCCGAGAAGAATCAAAATATAGACGAGCTGAAAGAAGCAATATTTAATAAAATGGGGTTTATACGAATCTTTTTGAAGGAGGTTAATAAGCATGCTGATATGGAAGAGCCCATGATAATATTTGATGGCAGCACCATAAAGGATATTTGCTTAAAGTTGCATAAGGATTTTGTTGATAAATTTCGTTTTGCTAGAATATGGGGCAAATCAGCTAAGTTTTCAGGCCAAGATTTTAGAAGGCTGGATAAGGTTCTTTCAGATGAAGATATTTTAGAGCTGCACATCAACTAAGTTTTGTAAATAATCTCTTTTCAACTTAAAACCTTTATTCTTAGCTAACTTATCAATACCTATGATGAATTTAGAGCCGTATTGCGCTGCTTTTTTTGGGCGCCAGGAAAACTCTTTTGGTATCCCAAAATCCTCTGCTATCTCTCTTACAATTATCTTTTTAATGCTTTTATCAATTTTATATACCGGATGTATGCTCATAGCGGTTTTAATAACATCTACGTCTAAGAAGGGAGCCCTTACATCTACGCCAACATTTTTGGTTATCCTGAAATCCCTGTCTAAATCCCTCTTCCACATATTAATCAACCCATCCCAGCATTCCTTATGCAATGCCTCAAAATTATTATTTCCAAAAGCAACCAAATGCCTCTCGTAACCAGCAAATAACTCCTCACTCCCTAAGCCAGAAAACAGCACATTAACCTTGTCTTTTTTTGCCAGCAAGGATGCTGCATATACAACAGAGCCAACTCCAACTTTTGTTACATCGGGCTCGTTTAATATCTTAACTACTTTTTTTACTATCTGCTCAAACTCTTCTAAAGTTATTACTTTTGTTTTTAAATCAAAACTCAAGGCAGAAGCCACCTTTTCTGCAAACTGCAAATCCTGGGCATTTTCCAAGCCAACAGAATAACATGTGAATTTAATATTAATCTTTTTTAGAATAAATGCTATTAAAGTGCTATCAACACCGCCAGAGAAAAGCACACCACAATTATCTACAGCGTTTTTTTTAACTGCTTCTATAATCCTTTCTTTTAGAATTCTTTTTGCTCTTTCTTTGTTGGTTTCTAAATTATTGAAATCTGTTTTAAGGCTTTCAATAAGGCTTTTCCATTTGTTTTCTTCTATTAATTGCATTTTTGTTTTAGAAACTTAAAGGGGGTTTAAAAAAGCTTTGTTTTTGCTAAAAAGGACAATTTCTAGCACAAAATTTATATATTATACTTACAATGTAAGTATATTTAGGTAGTTTATAGTATATAATACTTACAATGTAAGTATATAAAAGAACTAATATTTAATGTTTTTGGAAAAGAGGGCTTAAAATTACCTTAAACAAGAAAAAGGGGTTGAAAAAGTACATTAAGGAGAATTTTAATAAAGGTTATACCCTAAAAAACATAAAAAAAGCATTAATCATCTATAATTATGATAGATTACTAGTTGAAAGATTAATCAGAGGCTTTGTAATAAAAAGGGATATAGCAAGAGCATTGCCTTTCTTTTCTCTTTTAATTTTAATAATATTTGGTTTTCTTTATTTTAAACCAACAATAGTTGGCTATATAACAATAAGCCAGGAAATAAATTACACAGACACAATAGACTTGGCAGCTGATGTTAACAGGGAGTATTACTGGTTCTTAACTAATCCTGGTGATCTAAAAAGCATTAGATTAGACGGCTCTATAACAACCAACGGCACAGCTAAAGCATATGTTGAACATAACAACAGAACTTACCTTATATTTGATAGCACACAATTAGAAACCAGCTTGCCAGGCATTACTGGCGCTGTTGTTGCTAATGAAACTCTAGCAAATGATACCAACATACCCCAACTACAATCTCCTACCACCCAAAATGAAGCAGCTAATGAAACAAGCCAAACAAATGCTGCTGAAATAACCCCCTCCGCCACATCATCCACCAACCAAAAGAATATCACAATCAACCTAAGCTATAATCCAGGAACATTATTTGATGCAGATGATGATGGAGTAGAAACTACAAAAGGGGTGATAGACTTAACAGTAGAAAACACAGCTTTTAACTGGCAGGTTGAGCAAAGCAAACTCTGCACAAAGTGGGAAGTTTATTCCGAGGAAAACAAAACATCTGAGTTCAGATGCTACGGCAATGAAAACTGCTGTGCATTTATTGATGTACAGGCAAAAACATCAGACTGGAAGGAAATTTTCTTTAGCAATTATGAAAAACAAGGAGCAACCTTGAACAATGTTATAGCAGCCCAAGTTATTTACTACAATGTTTCTTTAGACCCAGAAAACCTTTATGCAGAAATAATAACTTCGGATTTAGCTCATTTAGATGCTAAATATTACTTTGAAGAAACCATATTTACAGACCAATGTATAGAAACATGCTTATTAGATGGATTTAATGAAAGCATGTATAAACTAATTATAGAAGTAAACAACTCCGTTTTGACAATAAGCAACATCAAATACTCTATTTTAAATGTTACAAATGTTACTGAAGAAAATATTACAATTGAGTTAAAAGACAAGCAAGGAAGGAAGTTAGGCAAATCAAAACTAACCAAAACAGCTAGGGGAAATCATGATTTAGATATAACTGAAAAAAGAAATAAAATAAACATAAAGGAAATTAAGAATTTAAATCAGCTTAAAAAATTAGACGCTTATATTGATGACACATCAGAAGATGAAGTAAAAACAACCGTATTTGCTGTTGATGAAACTATCCTAATTGATAACGCAGAAATAACATTGACTAAAAAAGGAGCTGTAAATACTATACTTTATTGCTCTAATTTTGATTCTAACTTATTCAGCTGTGTTAATGGCTGGCAAAAAACAGATATTCCATTCAGTGAAACAGCTAACACAATAACATTTATAGTTTCACATTTTACAGCCTATGCTGGCGGATATTATGAGAACGTGACTGGAGCTAAAACATGGACTACATTAAATGATTTTGACGAAGGAAATTATTATAATGTAAGTTCTAATGCAACTGGCCTGATAATGCTAAGCCTGGATAATTCCACTAACCAGACCGAGAATTTATCAACTAGCAGGGAGCTAAGCGCCGATACAAATACTGTCCTGCTGATGCACTTTAATAATGATTCAGCTGTTGGTGAAAACTATAATAATTCAGAAGATTATGTTGTTTACGATTATTCTGGTGCTGGGAATAATGGGACTGCATGGGCTAATCTTTCAGAAACAGGGCCGCAGTTTACTACAAATGGCAAATTTGGTGGAACTTTAGATTTTGATGGTAATGACGATTTTATTAAAATACTTCATTCAGATAGTCTTAATCTGACTACTGCTTTGACTTTAGAAGCATGGATTAAATTCACTAATTCAACAACTGGCTCCACACAAGCAATAATTTCAAAATATGACAGAACCCTTGGAAGGCCCTTTGCTTTACATGTAGCTAATAGTGGCGGTATAACTTTCTACCTTAATAATTCAGAAAAATGCCAAAACCCAACAAATGAATATTTGGAGCAAAACAAGTGGTATCATGTTGCAGGAACATGGGATGGAACAGATGTAGCTTGTTATATAAATGGTATTAATGTTAGTAATACCCGTTCATCAACCTTTTCAGGAGTTCTTGAAAACCTAGGTACAAATGTTACTATTGGAATGGATGTGGTTCCTTATGGATGTGGTTCCTTATGATGAAAATCCAAATTTTCCTCAAGGCTGGTGGTATCCTTTCAATGGTACAATTGACGAAGTAGCAATCTACAACAGAAGCCTTAATGCAGCAGAAATCCTAAGCCATTTCCAAAAAGGCCTTCTTTATCATTCTTCAGGAACATGGAATGCCACCTTTGATGCTGGCGTTAATGCAACATGGGGCAGCATAAGCTGGAGCGAGGAATTGCCTTATGGCGAGGAGCTGCCAAGCAATCAGGCAGTTGAAACTGTTTCTGGCGGGGCAAACATGACTGGAAATGTTCTTTTAATGCATTTTGATAATGATTCAAGTGTAGGCGAGAATGACAGCCTTGTTTATGACTGGTCTGGAAGAGGTAATAACGGAACTGCTTATGTCAATCACAGTGATGGAAGTATAAAGGGGCCAAATTCAACTGGAAAATTAAGTAGGGCTTTTGAGTTTGATGGTGATGATTATATTAATGCTGGAAATGCAACTATTATCAATAATCAAACCACTATAGAAGTATGGTTTAATGTTCCAAATACTGTTGGAATTAAAACAATAGTTTCTCAATGGATTGGTATTCCAACATGGAAAGCAAATAATTGGGCAATAGCGGTCAATGATGATAACTTTTATTCAATAATAATGAACGGTTCAGATGAGGTAGTCAATCCATTAAAACATGTTGTACAGAATGTTAAAATTAAATCTAACAGATGGTATCATTTTGCCTTTGTGCTTAATGCAAGCGGTTTTGCAGAATATTATTTAGACGGAGCAGAAGTAGATACGCATAATTATGGTTTTACAGCTAATTTGTCTAAGCAAAGCCCACAACAGCCAATAGTTATAGGAGGGACTATAGACAAATTTAATTTTTTCAACGGCACAATAGATGAACTAGCTATCTTTAACAGAACCTTATCATCAGCAGAAATCCTAGAGCATTACCAAAGAGGAGCTTTAGATTTATTAGCAAGAACAAGAACTTCTGGAGATGCTGTTAGTTGGGGTTCTTGGTCAGTTTGGAATGGAACTAATCATTCTTTATCTTCTATAACTGGGAGATATATTGAAGTGCAGATTAATATGACTGCTAATGATACGACTTATACGCCAATTTTATATGATTTGACTGTTAATATCAGCTCAAGGCCGACTAATGCTACGCTGGTTATTTGGGATGATACCGATTCAGCAGCTAAAACAGTAAATGAGCAGATAAAGTTTTATGCTAATTATACAGATACAAATACTAGGGAACCAATAAATGGAAGTGAAACTTATGGGAAAACTTCACTAATAGCAGGCAATGGAACAGCCGGTTATTTAGAAGGAACTGGCAACAATTCAATGTTTAGTAGTGATTTAGAAGCCATTGTTGTAGGTCCAGATAATAGTTTTCTTTATGTTGCAGATGTAGCAAACCAACTAATTAGAAGAATAAATCTTTCTACAAACACAACCTCTTTGGTAGCAGGCAATGGAACAGCCGGTTATTTAGAAGGAACTGGCAACAACTCGATGTTTAATGGACCTGATGGTTTATCAATAGACTCAAATGGCACTTTTCTATACTTATCTGATTCTAGTAATAATAGGATCAGAAGAATAACTTTAAGCACAAATGTAACCTCTCTTATATCAGGCAACGGAACAGAGGGCTATGCTGAAGGAAATAGCACCAACTCGATGTTTAATTTTCCTCTAGGCACAGCGATAGACACTAATGGCAATTATTTATATGTGTCAGATTTTAATAATAACCGAATCAGAAGAATTGATCTAAGCACAAACACAACTTCTTTGATAGCTGGTAATGCTAGTTGTGATTATAAAGAGGGAACTGGCAACAATTCAATGTTTTGTTCCCCTGTTGGAATAGCCATTGATTCTTCAAATACTTATCTGTATATATCAGATTATGGCAACAACAGAATCAGAAGAATTGATCTAAGCACAAACAAAACTTCACTAATAGCAGGCAATGGAACAGCCGGTTATTTAGAAGGAACTGGCAACAATTCAATGTTTAGTAGCCCCCAATTTATTTCAATAGAGCCTTCTAATAAGTATCTTTATGTAGCAGACAGTAGTAATAATAGAATTAGAAAAATAGATCTAACTACAAACACCACATCATTAGTGGCTGGGAGCGGAACTGCAACTTACTTAGAAGATGTTGGTAGTGGCGCTTCATTTAATTCTCCCTATGGCGTTGCTACAAATAAAAATAACCTTTATCTTTATGTAGCAGACACTAACAATTACAGAATAAGGAGAATAGCTATTGGTCCTTCCTGTGAGTTAAGTGAAAATAGCTCTGGTTCATGGAGTTCTGCTGTTAAGATGACTTTCAATACAGCTTCCAGACTATATGAATACAATACAACATTTGCAGCCGGAGGGAATTTCAGCTTTAATGCAACCTGCGATGGCTCTATAGCTGGCTATGCTGTTGTTGATGCTGTTGATGATTTTTATGTAAAATCACCTATGGTAGAGTTAGCAGGCCCTGCTGACGGCTCAACAGACACAGACGGCAATATAACTTTTATTTGCAATGCAACAGCTGACCGTAATTTGGCTAATATCAGCCTATACCACAATGCTTCCGGAACTTTTGCCTTGAATGACACATGGCATTTTGGCGAATTTGCTAATGACTCAAACACGCTGATGCTTTGCCACTTTAATAACAACTATACTTGCACTGCAAGGGGAAATGGAACACCAGTCACCAACACAGGAACAACCAATGTTTTTGGGAAGATGAATAATGCAACATTTATTGATGCTGATGACGTGCTAAACTATAACGCCACAAACAATTTTAATGCCTCAAACGGCAGTATAGAGATGTGGGTCAAGCCCTTATGGAATGGCAGTGATTCAACCAACAGGGGGTTTTTCCAAATAAAGAATGACACTAATATAAATGACTTTAAGTTAGCAAAGTATAATGCTGGTGGCGGAAATTCGCTCTATCTTGATATGTGGTCAAATGGCGCTGCGCAAACAGGTATTGGCTACTCTGTTGCTAACTGGAAATCAAATGAATGGCACCATATAGCTGCAACATGGGAAACCAATAATGTTATCTTGTATATTGACGGGGTGAATATTGGCAGCGACACGTCTGCAACAATGCCTACAGCAATTGACATAATAAAAGTAGGAGTTTATGATGATATCTGGACAGCAAACGCCACAATAGACGAGTTTAGGATTTACAACAGGACACTAACAGCAGCAGAGGTTTGGAAATCATACCAAAGAAGGAATTCAACAGCAGAAGCAGATGTAAATTTTACAATAACAAGCATAGCAGACAACAAAAACATAACATGGAACTGCCTGGCTTATGATAATTCTTCTCAATCAAGCTGGGGGGATGCCAACTGGAGCGTTAATGTTATACTTAGTGACATAACTCCTCCCTCAATCAACTTCACCTCTCCAACACCTCCAAACAACACAATAACAGCAAATACAAACGTGCAGATAAATATCAGCATAACAAACGCCTCTGACTTGGCAGAAATGAAATTGAACTGGAACGGAACAAACTACACTTTCTATAACAACAGTCTTGTCTTGATGTATAATTTTGATAACATGAGTGCAATTGGCGATACATCTACTGTTGCTGTTGATGTAAGCAAATACAGCAACAATGGCACTTTCCAGGGAGCAGGAGAACCAGCCTGGAATTGCACCGATGCAAAATATGGCTGTGCCTTGCAGTTTGATGGAAGCAATGATAAGATTATTGAC
>JAGVXP010000017.1 GCA_018303725.1 Candidatus Woesearchaeota archaeon
AATATGAGTGCAGCCCTGCTCCTTCAGTGCGTGTATATTAGCCTGATTCGGAACATTTGTAGGCATTATCTGGTGCTTTTTCCCATGCCTTGATAAGATAACAACTTCAACGCCATTTATTTTTCCAATCGCCAAAGGAGAGCTTGGCTTACCGTAAGGCGTATTAACCTCTATCTCTTTCGCGTCTTTTAATAGTTTAGGGTCTTCCAGTCCAGAGCCGCCGATTATGCCGATTTTTACCATGATACCACCTATAGAATAAAGATTAGCTTATTATTTATAAATTTATTTCTTTAACTTCTCAACAACAGCCTTGTCGCTTATAATGGCAGAATTCCCTGAAGGGTCTTCAATTATTATCTTCTGGCTTAACTGCCCCCACATTATCTTTGTTATTTTCTTTAATAAGTTCTTAGCTTTCTGCTTATCTTCATCATCCTCTGCTGTGTCCCTTGCAACTTCTACCTCTTTTTTTACCCTATTAAAGATTCCTTCAATATTGGTTATATAACCATTAGAAGCAGGACCTGGTGTGATGGTTGTTATGTGAGGGATTTTAACTGTTGCTTCAGAGCTTTTAACAACCCTTATTTTTATATCCTCCTCTTTGGCAATTTCAAACGTATACCTGCAAGGCTCTCTCTGCTCGAGGCATTCAACATCAGCTTTATGGAATTTGCAATTAGAACATGACATAGAAAATAAAGAAGTTTTGCCAAAATAAGGGACTTCAATATCCTCTTCCATAAGCGTCAATGTTTTCTGCTTGCACATAGGACATGGCTGTCCTTCTAATGTTTCCGGTTTTGGCATAGGAACTTTTTTGATTGATATATTTATATATTTTTTGGTTTGTCAAGAACCACAGCCCTAAAGGGCGGGGCGTGTTCTTGAGCATGCTCAGAAACCGCTATAGCGGTGCCAGAAGCTTTGCTTCTCAGCATCGCTGGCTTACTCTCAGCTAAAGCAAAAGAGCGTGCGCCCTTAGCGATTTCTGACATGTAAAAATTAATTTAAGAAAAAGTGTTTATTGCATTTCTTCAGAACCGTATTCAGTCACTTCAGAAACATCTTCTGCCGGCTTAACCTTTTCTTTGGTTTCTTTTGTCCTGTAAATGTGCGCAAATGACGGCACTGCTGCAATCCAATCCTCACCAAAACCAGCTATATCCCCCTCAACAGCATCGCAGGTTTTCTTTAATTTGTTTATGGCTCTTTTGAGTTCGACCAAGTCTTTGTCTTTAAGCGGCCTTATATTGATCAAAGCAATGGTATGCCCTTCCCTTAATGAGTCAAGTATTGGCTTAATCTGCTCAAAAGTTTCAATCACAAAAGGCCTAACTGTTACTTTTGATTTCCCTTCCGTGTCCGAATCTGTTCCCAATTCTACATAGCCTTCTTCCCTTTCTTCACCGCTGGCTCCAGAGGCAGTTTCAGAAGTTGCAAACCTGCTTTTTAATTTTGAAAAAAATCCCATTTTAAATCCTCCATTTATAAAATATAACCAAATAAAACTCCGGTAAACTAACAGATATTTAAATCTTTTGGTATTTAAAAGTAAAAACAAAACCTTTTTATATAGGTGGGGTTTCTCACGCCTTATGCAACGAATAGGTGGATTTAGAAGGAAGACTAGGCATAAATTTAAGAAGAACCTCCAACGCAAGGGCAAATTAAGCCTAAAGAATTATTTCCAGCTATTTAAAGCAGGCGAAAGGGTTTATTTAACTGTTGAACCAAACATTCAAAAGGGCATGTATAATCCTGCTTTTTTAGGGAAAACAGCTGTAATAAAAGGCAAAAGGGGCAGATGTTATGAGGTTTTAGTAAAAGATATAAATAAGTATAAGACGCTTATTGTACACCCCATACACCTAAAGAGGATATAAAAATGGAAATAATGTCAGAGACACCAATCAACATGGCCCAACTCAAGGAAGAGTTAGCTAAAATAAAGAAAAGGGACAAAGAACTGAATTTCAGGGCAACTAAAACCGAAGAGTACCTTAATCAGTTTGTCACATTGAAAAACCCAAATGAGCTAGTTGAAAAATTAACAAAGCTTGATATTCCAAGATTAAAAGAAAACCACATAAACAAGATTGTTGATACCTTGCCAGCAACAGTAAAAGATTTAAAAGTAATTCTGCATGGCTATACGCTGACCGTCAACAATGAAAACTTAAAAAAGATTGCTGACACTGTTAACAGTTTTATAGAGAAGAAGTAACAAGCATTTCTATCAAAGCGGTAAAAACAAACGTTTATAAATAGGAAAGGTTCAGATTATAAAGGGGGGTAAATGGCAATTTCAATAGAGAAAAAACATGCTGAAATCTATGCAAAAGTGGCGGACGAGGCAAATAAAGCCTCAAAAAGATTCAGCAACAAAGGTTATAAAACAAAACCAACAGTATATGAAAAATTGCTAAACAAGAAAGATGTGACAATAGAAAAAAAGAAAAAAGAATTGGCGGATAATTTGCATAAATTGATTGTAAAAACCTTTTCAGTCTGTATAAAAAAAATAAAAACTAAAAAGATTATCGAGGATTTAAAAACCAATTTAAAATTGCTGAGGTTATTGATTGACAAATTGGGCGATATAAACTATTACCTAGAAACAGTATTTTTAGAGGAGATTGGCCAAATTAAGGTTAAAGGTTTAAAGAGCTTAGACAAGAAAAATTTAAAAGAGCTGTCAGCCAAAGAAAGGGAGCACGTTCCAAAAAAGGAGTTAGAAAAAATAGAGTTCACTGTTTATAAACTGATTGAGAAGAGCATATTTTTAGATAAAAAATTATTGGATGAGTATAAAACAAAAGAAGAGAAGATTGTAGAGCAAAAGAAGGTTGGCCTAAAGGATTTAGAGTCGTTACTAAAAAAAGAATCAGAGCTGTTATGCCATATAGAAGCCAAATTGCCGCCCCCATCAAAAGTAAGGGGCTTGTTGTTGGAGGAAACAACATTCAGCCATTGGGCATCCAGGGTGTTGGCATTGCTTGTTGCATTTGAAAATGAGTATGAAAAAGAAAAGATTATTTTTAATGAAATAAAAAAGAACAACAAGACAAAAAGAAGGATTGATAAAAAGATTAAGCATTTAATAAAGGAAAAGTGGGACCTTTTGAAAATAAAAGAAAAAAAGGCCCTTTCAATGGAGGAGGTTGGAGAGATAGAGGAAGAGCATTTGAGAAGATTCCATCATTGGGCTTCAACTTCAGCTTTATAGAAAATGGAGCGCGCAAAAGAAGAAACGGCAATTGTATTGGACTTTTTGCCAAATGGATACCCGTTTGACAGCAGGCCGATGCATCTAAAAACACCAATAGTCCAGTCTATTGGGAAGGAGCATTTCGTTTTGTTAGAGTTAGTTCCAAAAAAAGGCATTCATCTGCAGCCGCATGAGGAGGTTTATATCGGAGAGGGCAAAAGAGACAAGATACATCATATAATTGGAAAGCTAAGTTTGGATAAATTGACTGCTACTGCTAAAAATGAGCTGGACTATACTATTAAAGAGATTGTAAAAAAGAATGAAAAAAGGTTTGTTGATTTCTTTAACAAAGCCCAGCCTCTTAGCACAAGAATGCACCAGCTTGAATTGTTGCCTGGTTTAGGAAAAAAACATATGTGGGAGATAGTAGAAAGAAGGGGGGAAGAGCCATTTAAGGATTTTGATGATTTAAAAAAAAGGGTTAAATTAATGCCAGATCCAGAGAATGTTATAATCAAGAGGATAATGAAAGAGTTGGAAGAGACCGAAAAGCACAAAATCTTTGTTGATGTATAATCCTTAAACTGATTATCCAGAGTATGTATGATATGTACCAAAAAAAAATAAAAATTGGGAATATAACCACCTCTGAGGTAGAGATCAGGGATTTGGTAAAGGCGTGGCTGGCTATTTCAATTGCATTTGGTGTTCTTATAGCCAATTCATTTTTTTCAACAAGATTCTATTATGCCTTTATAATCTCTTCTTTGTCTGTAGGTGTTGGTTTTATAGCTCATGAACTATCCCACAAGTTTATAGCCCAAAGATACGGGTGTTTTGCCGAGTTCAGAGCTTTTAATTTTTATCTGATATTGGCAATTGCAATGTCCTTTTTAGGTTTTATAGTTGTTGCTCCTGGCGCTGTGATGATATCTGGCCCAATAGGCAGAAGAAGGAATGGAAAGATATCGGCAGGAGGGCCAGCAGCAAGCATTATTATTGCCCTAATCTTTTTTTTAATGCTTTTTTTACAGGTTTGGGGTATTCCCCAATCATTAAACATCATACACCAGGCTAGATTGGATATTATGGCCCTTCCATTAAATTATGCAATACCTGCTGTTGGATTTTTTGTTAATATATTGATAGCTGCTTTTAATTTACTCCCCTTCGGGATTTTTGATGGCAGAAAAATATTTAATTGGAATAGAATAGTTTATATATCCATGTTTGTAATAGCTTACTCAATGCTGGTCATAAGTTTTTTGAGGATTTAAGATGACAAGATGCCCGTATTGCGGTAGAAATTTGAATGAGACAGAAAGATATTGCTGGTTTTGCGAGCAGGATGTTTCTAAGATTATAGATGAAGGGGAAAAACCAAAAACAGATTTACCAAAGAGTTCTGATAGGAGCTTGCTGGATGATGTAAAGGGGTTGTTTAAGAAGATTAAGCCAAAATTTAGAAAATAACTATTTGTCAAAAACACCCCGCCCTAAAGGGCGGAGCGTGTTTTTGAGCATGAACTTAGAAATTTGCTTTTGCAAATTTCTGGTTCGTCAAGAACAGAGTTCTTGAGCGTGATCAGAAATGCTCTGCATTTATGACATTTTACCAAACAATCCAAGTATATCCCGAGCAACCAAATTTATATCCCACTTGTTTTTCATTAAAAAGTACAAGAAAATCAATAATACCACTATCATTATTACAGATATTATTTTGATTTTTGCTTTTTTGTCCATTTTAGCCTCTCTTTTCCAAGACTAGAGCATTGTTTTTGAAGTTAATAAATGTTATGTTATCCCCTTCCTTTATTTCATCGGCTAATTCAGGGATTATATCAGCATCAACTGTTTCATAGCTGTGTGAATCCATGATTTGGACTTTATTTCCTGATTTGGATATAACCTGGCCATCTTTTCTTATTATATCCACCGTTTCAACGTTATCGTGGTGCATAAGGTTAATTGCCTTTTCTCCTTTGCCAAGCAAAGGCTGGATAAAAAGCTTTGTTTTTGAATGGGAATGTGTTCCATAGGCTACCAGCTCTTTTCTTATCACCCTAAAGATTTCATTGTTGTAGTTTATGTACATGCCTTTTTGCAGCTCTCTTGCTTCTGTCATGCCAAATGCGTAGTGGGTCGTATCTTATAAATCTTTTCAGCTTATTAGCACAATCAATTAGATTCACCATTATTAGATAGTTACATAATAGAAAAATTTATAAATGGTAAATAGTTCTCTTATTATTACTATTATTATTATGATTATCGAGCGGGGTTGGTAATTTGATTTGCGATAAATGCTATTATGAATGGGAGAATAGAGTAGCTAATCCTAAATCTTGCCCTAGATGCAAGTACAGATTTGATTATATGGAGGTCAGGAATATAAAAAATGGCAAGATTTGATTTCTCTCTAGGATTAATGTATTTTGAGGTAAAATATGGCAGATAAAGATACTGGCAGAAATCTTGAAACAGTAATTGGAGAATCAGAATCAAAAAGGATTATCTTTATTGATAGCCCTAAGTATGTCAAAAAGGTTAGGGATACTTTTGAAAAAGAAACAGGATATGATGTTCTTTATTTCGGAAACGCTAAAAAAGCTATGGGTGTTTTTGAAGAATTCCAGCCAGATATGGTTTTTATTGGAGCTACTAGCAATATAGGCATGAAACCATTAGAACTTGCTAAAGAGATTAAAGAGGCTAAACCAAATACTGGAGTAGTCCTTATGCCTCAGGCGCCTGTCACTGATGATCAAATAAATAAAGCAGAGGAAGATGGTATAATCAGTCTTGTAAGGAAACCTTTTGAAGGAAGCGAACTTATTCCTACTATAAAACGGTTTTATGATACAAGGTCTAAAGAAACCCCCGTTCTTCTTATTTATCAACATAATGAAGATAAGGAATTAGCAAGAAGAAAGCTTATACAGGCTGGTTATACAGTTAGAGTAGCCCATGTTGGTCAAATGCCTGCAAATAGTGAAAGTTATCTTCAAATTGATATGTCTGGTTGGGAAAAACCAGTATGGATAGGCAGGGCTCGATGGCAGGAAAATCGTAGATTCTTTAAAGAACTTGATTTAACGCAGCTTAGCTTAAGAGAAATACAGAGAGTAGCAAAGCTAATACCTAGCCTGAAAGATAGTAACAGAGAAACCTATGAATCAATTGTTAAATGGACAAGAGATGTAACAGTTTATAATGAGGAGCAAGAGATTGTTTCAAAATATATAGATGCCCTAAGAGATCTCCAACATGAAAAAGGAGCTAAGAAGGAGTTATATTTGCCTATTGAAGTTGTAAAAGAAATGGAAGCTAAATTTGAACTTATAAGGAACTATCTAGCTAAAAAAGTAGCGGGATATAAAAACGCAGGAGACAAAACCCCAGAGGGTACATTAAAAGCTAAAATAGTTGATGAAATACTGCACAGAAATGAATTGAGATATTTTTTGAATACAACATCAGAAGCAGATGCATACAGTTTTCTAAGAAAAGAAGATTTAAAAAACTTGCCTTCTCAAATAGGAATGCTAGAACGAGTAATAGATGTTAGTGATGATGAGCTAACAGAATATCTGCTTGAAAAAGAAATTAAAAATAAAATTAAGAATTTAATGAAAAGTGAAGAACCGGAAAAACTAGATGATAGATATAAGGATGAAAACAGAGGAAGAGTAGCTGCTTATGTAAGAGAGGCGGGATCAAAATTAAATAAGATTAGAGGCACATTAAAAGAGAAAAAAATAGCTGCTGCTAAACGCCAATTAGAAGTAATGGGTGTTTTGGGCTTTATAAATGAAGAACATATGGTGCCAGTTGGAGCTATACACCATATTTTTAATTCCAGATGTGATTTAGGGGTAGCTGGGTCATGGGTTAAAACAAGAAAAGTTTATTCAGACACTGCTTATTTAGCAGCACTTACTGAATATGACATATTATCTGATTTAATCGAACAAAAATTTACTCGTGTCCCTATAGCTTTAGATTTGATAAAGATTCCAGAATTTAGTGTTCTAGATATGCAATTTCTAGATGCTCCTACTTTATATGAGAGAATTAATGGAACAGAAAGGAAAGGCCAGCAAATAAAGCCTATTTCAGAAGACAGGGCTTTAGAATATTTGCTTTCTGCTCAGGAACAGCTTGGGTTTATTCAGGAATATGGCTGGAGAAGATATAAACAAGATTTACCTAAGTTAGGAAGAGGTGATATTGGAGATAGTGATATTGTATTTAGGGAGGGTGTTAAACTTACAGAATACAAGGGTGAAGTAAGAAACAAACCATTTGTAAGACTCAATAGAAATCCTGAGGGGAGAAGTTTGTATTATACAAATGAGATAGAATGTATTACTATAGCCCAATTTGAAGCATATTGCGGAGGTAGTATAAACCATATTGCAAAGAAAAATTTAATTGACGGTTCTGCTGTAAAAAATAGGGTGTTGGTAGCTGCTTCTTTAGAATCCCCAAAATATGATAGTGATGGAAACCCTAGAAATGTCATAACATATGATGATGGCAGTATTGCTTATCTTGATTTTCATTTCCGTATGGTTGAGTGCGGGCTTAAAGACTGGGTTAAACAATGGCAAAATGGAAAATTGTTTTTGGGCAAAAAATTTGAAGAAGCTGTAAGGAATGTTGATTATGAAGCGTGGAAAAGCCAAAAAAATGAAAATGATGCAGGATACCAGGAATGGGTGAAAAGAAAAAGAGCAGCTGAAATATTTTTAAGAGAAAATAATTACATAACAACTGCTGAAATAGAAACAAATCTTCTTGATAGGGGGTTATTATTGCAAAGAATGCATGAAGCACAAACAGAATTAGAGGAAACCAAGCGTATAACTGATCAAAACGATCCACAAAGAGCATATAAGGGGGGAGCTGCTAACAGATATCTAAAAGAGATTGATAAGCTCATTAAAACAGCTGATATAAAAAATCTTAGAGAAGCTAACTTCTTTTATGGAAATCCTGAATTTAAGAGATTTGTATCAGAAGACGCAAGAAACAAAAATCTGTTGTGGTTTGATTTTATGAGCAGCTTAGTCCATGAATTTTATATTGGTTATGAAGCAAGAAATTTTCATAGAGCAGAAACACAGGAAAAAAAACAGGCTGCTCTTAATAGGATGCTATACCATCAATTATGGGCAAAGGTTGCAGATGATCGCCTGATACATGATAAACCAGAGTATATGGATTACTTCAATAAGAGTGTAAGTGGGCAAAAAACCCCTTATTCTATCTCTGATAAAGACTATTCTATCTCTGATAAAGACATTTCAACTATACAATTAGAACGACAAGGATTGGATCTAATCGGCAAAGATATTAGCAAATTTTATAAATTAGGTTAGGTTCTTTTCTTATATAGATTATATAATTTTGAAAATGGCAAATACACAATATGGGGCAGTGCTTATTGACTTAGATGGAACTTTATTAGGCAGGGACAATAAAACTATTCCACTGGCCAATGTAGACGCTATTAAAGCTGCTCACACAAACTTTGGAGTAGATGTTGTATTAGCTTCTGGAAGATATAGCCCATCTTTGGAGCCATACAGCGATCAATTAGCTATTCAAGGTTGCCCTTTAATTTGTTTAAATGGCATGGTCAAATCAGCTAGAGAAAATGGAGCACGGCATTCTTTGTGGCACAGCTACATCCCTACACAGTTTATGAAAGACTTTATTAACTATTCTAATGGCAGGAATGCAGCCAAAAAACAAATTTATCTGCAGTGCTTTATACATGATGAAAATACACAACAAGAAATACTCTATTCGTTAGATGATAAAACTTCTAAGGAGTATGCAGAAATATATGCTGCAAATAGCGGTTCTGAATTTAAATTTGTATCTTCATTCCAAGAATTAGATATGGGAAAGATATTGAAGCTTATCATGTTAGATAAGGATCCATCATTAATTGATTTGATACAAGGTGAATTTAAGTGTAATGGGTATACTCCTCTTCAGATAGTGAGGACTTATCAAGGCAGTGACAAAAGACCTGCTCAACTTGAAATAATGAACATGTCAAAAGGGCAGGCAGTAGAAAAACTAGCTGGGTTGTTGCGTATTGACAGAAAAAAAATCATTGCAATCGGTGATGGGGATAATGATGTAGAAATGTTAAAAGCTGCTGGATTGGGTGTTGTTGTAGCAAATGCAACCCAAAAAGCAAAGGAAGCTGCAGGCTATACCACCTCAAAAAATAATGAAGAAGGCGGTGTTGCTGAAGCAATAAATAAATTCATTTTAAGCTCTTAAGAAGAAACATCTCAAAAGCGGTTGCTAAAACTATAAGGCTATTTCTACTGAAAGCCAAGTTTTACAAATTCAGACATGGATGTCTATTAAAGAATCAATAAGCTCTTTAATCCTCCTATGGATTATGATTAAATAATAGACAAACATAGGATCAGCCTCCTTAATTTTAAAGAGCTCTTCCGGGTTTAATTCCTTTATTCTCTTAAATAAATTATTAACCTTTCCCTTGCTATAATTATAAAAAATATTATAATAATCACTAAATATTTTGTAAAGCTCTTCATAAACGACTAAAAGCTGCCTTGGCAGTGGATTCAGATTGGAGGAGTAGTGCACTGCCAATAAACTAAACTGATCAGACAAGGCTTCAAAATCCCTAAGGAAGTGGTAATAAAAAGCGGTTTGCTTAAAATCCATCTGCCCTTTGGAGATAAGCTCCCTTGCACAGAAATTTGTAAATTTGTTTATTGACCTATCAACAAAAAACATATTTTTCAATGTGTTTTTATCTTTTTTCTTTAGCGCATCCAAAGAATCCTTTACCATAGTAGTTAATAGGACAAATGTTCTCCTTAATGCTGCATCAAAACCAGTTTCTGATGTCCCTGACAGGTCTTTTATTATAAAATGGTCATTTTCCTGTGTTACAATTTCAAAACCAATTGTTTGGTCATCCATTTTCTTGTTTAATGTTTCAACTAGCTCAGGATTATCCTTGCTGCTGTAATTTACCCTTATCTCTTTACAGCCGCTCCTGTAAAAAGAAGTGATATATCTCTCAGTTACATTGGTTAAATGTGGAGGATCAATTTCGGCATTTTTTGATTCAATGCCTTTTCCAGTAGAGATTAGGATCTTATTCCCCTTTTCCTCAATCTCTAATTCATCCCCCTTTTTGATGCCATGCTGCACTGCCCACTTCCTAGGCAGGGATATAAGTTGTGTAGAACCAGCAATCTGTATTACTTTCCTTCTCATTTCACCATCCCCTCACCATATTTTGTTAAATGTGACTAAGCTATATATGGAGGTAACAAGGTATATATAAATCTTTCTTTTTTTATAAACTTTATAAAATTTAAGCACAAAATATATAAAAAGATACGCCTTAACCGTAAATATTCCGGATAGTGGGAATGGAGAGATTAGAGTGAAACTTTATTTGTGGAATGAAGATAGGTATAAGGAGGATAAAGAATCAAACGGTGATTGAAACTAAAAGTGATTAAAATGAGGTACTCAAGAGACTCTAATTTAGTTGGAATAAATGAGATAATAAAGCGTAAGGAAGGGGAATTTAAGGTATATGGCTCCATAATCGAAGATAGGATGAGCGAGTTCAGTTCTAAATAGCGGGGTGGTCAAATGGCCGATCCAGGAGCAGAGGAAATAATTCTAGATAGGCTAGAACCTGCATTTTATTGTTTTAGCTGCAAGATTGAAATGAATAATACAGCAAAGAACACGTATGAATGCCCTATATGCAAACATGTTTATAAAAAAGGGACATATCTGGGTTCTTAATTCTCTAGCCTTTTATTATCCCATAGCCTATTAACCTAAACCTATGGCTGATCATCCTTGAGATGGTAACCCTAGAGCCGTCATGAGCACAAAAAGGCAATCTTAATTTATATGTGATTTTGTTCTTTTTTAATTCTATAACAACACCGACCGTAGCCGCTGAGTTAACATTTAGCATCAGCGCTTCATTTAATTTTATAGGCTCGACATTAAGCTCTTCTTTAACGCCAACAACCCTTTTTAATAAGGTCACTTCCAGCAAAATATCATACCATACAGGAGGCAGCTTGTCATGCAAGCCAACAACAGAACCGACTAATGTGTCAGATTTCACTATAGAGGGGTCTAAAGATGTCAGCACCCCAATAGAGCCTCCAGGACCAACCTCATTGATAGAATGGCCCCCGGTCCTTAACCCCATTATTTCTGTTTTTATTGGCTTCCAAATTTTTTGGTTTTTTTCCAATACCCCATAACCGGGCCTGATCTCTATTTCATCACCAACCTTTAACCTTCCTTCTTTTAATGAGCCGCCTAGAACGCCGCCTACAATTTTTTTTATTGGTGTTCCCGGCTTGTTTATATCAAAAGAGCGGGCAACAAACATAAGAGGATCCTTGCTAGAGTCTCGCTTAGGCACAGAGAATAGCTCATCCATTGTTTTTATCAAAGCGCTTAAACCAACCTTATGCTGCGCTGATATTGGTATTATTGGCGCCTTTTCGTAAGCTGTTCCTTTAATAAATTTTTCAATCTGTTCATAATTAGTTATAGCACCTTCCTCGCTAACCAAATCAATTTTGTTTTGTACAATTATTATATCTTTTATACCAATTATTTCCAAAGCCATTAAATGCTCTCTTGTTTGCGGCTGCGGGCATTCTTCAGCTGCTGATACCAACAATAATGCGCCGTCTATTATGGTAGCTCCTGCAAGCATCGTTGCCATGAGGCTTTCGTGGCCTGGCGCATCGACAAAAGAAACTTTTTTCAATGGTTCTGCCTGGCCATTGCATTTTGGACATTTTTCTTTAACAGTGTATTCAGCACACTCAGAGCATTTCCTAAAAACGACGTCAGCATACCCCAGCCTTATTGTTATCCCCCTTTTTATTTCCTCAGAATGAGTATCAGCCCATTTGCCACTCAATGCTTCCAATAAACTGGTTTTCCCGTGGTCAACATGACCGACTAAGCCAATATTTAGAACCGGCTGTTGTCCCTCAATAATTTTTTCTTCTTTTGCTTCTTCTTTTTTAACTGATTTTTTTCTTGGCATATTTTTTAAGTTTTTAATCAATAATTCTTATTTCTTTTCTTCTTTAGAAGCTTCCTTTTTTGGCTCTTCTTTTTTAGGTTGTTCTTTCTTTTCTTCTACTGGTTTTTCTTCCTTCTTTTCCTCTTCCTTCTTAGGCGCTTTCTTTGGTTTCTCCTTGGCTTTCTCCTCGGCCTTTTTCTCAGCCTCTGGGAACAGCTCAGCCAACTTCTTAGCACCTTCTTTTGTAATTTTCAAGTTTATTTGAACAATTTTCTCATGTATTTTATGCCCGCAGACGGTTTTCCTCTTTTTTTCCCCTTTTTTCATCCTTCTAAAACCAACACCGCCATAGCTGCTAATCTTTTTCCTTATTCCTAAAATGCCTTTTCTCATAGGGAAACCGCAATAATCAGAGCCTCCTGTAATCTGAAATTCATACCCACCCATGCCAAAAGCCTCTCCTTTTATGCTTTCGCCTATATTCAAGCCAATAAAAGGCGCAGCTTCTGCATCCTTAACTTCCTTTTGGTAGCATTTGCCTGTCTTAGGATCCCCTATTGTTAATTTAAAATTCGCCATTTTACACAACCTCCCGAGCCTTTTGGGCTCAGATCAGAATATTAATCAAGAAAAGAGAGAGTATTTAAAAAGCTATCGATGTAAATCCTTAAACATAACCGGCTTGCAGCTGTCAACCTTATTCTTCAAGAAAGGGTATTTTTTACAAACATTAGGCCTTGCATCATAAATCTTACAGGAATAAACTCCTTTCTTATTCTTCAGCAAAAAAACACACCGGCCATTTGCCTTTTTTCTTAAAACAAATTTAGTTGGCTCTGGCAAGCTTTCATCAAGAGCAACAAAATCTTCCTCAGAATAGCCTTCCTTTTTTATAGCATTAATATCGCTTTTACTTAGTTTAACTATAAACTTTATGCAGCACTCACCGCATTTCCTGTTGCAGACAAATGTCCTTGGATCAAGCATAAATAGAAAATAAAAAAGAAACTATAAAAAATTAACTATTTCTTAGATTTGCCAAGATACTCCAATAACTCAGTAGGTATTGGCAATATTATGGTGGAGTTTTTTTCAACAGCAATGTCAGACATTGTCTGGAACAGCCTGAGATGCAACGCAACTGGCTCTTTCCCGATAATATGGCCTGCTTCTGCAAGCTTTTCTGCTGCCTGCTGCTCACCTAAAGCTGAAATAACCCTTGCCCTTCTGTCCCTCTCTGCTTCTGCCTGGTGGGCCATTGCCCTCTTCATTGAATCCGGCAGCTCAATATCCTTAATTTCAATATTCGTTACTTTTATTCCCCAGGGGTCTGTTTCTTTGTCCACAATAATTTGTATCTTTTTGGAAATTACCTCTCTTTTCTGCAATATCTCGTCCAATTCAAACTCGCCGATTATATTCCTCATTGTTGTCTGAGCAAACTGGCTTACTGCATAAGCAACATCCTCAACTTCAAGGACAGACTTTGAAGAATCGCTTATTCTGTAGTATAAAACAGCATTGACCTTTATTGTAACATTATCCCTGCTGACGCAATCCTGGCTGGGAACATCAACTGTTTTAATTCTTACATCAACTCGTTCCCATGTTTGGATTATTGGTATCACTAATCTCAAACCTGGGTTCATAACTCCAGTGAATTTGCCTAAAGTAAATTTAACCCCCCTCTCATACTGTTTAACAACCTTCAAAGAACTCAATATTACAACCACAACCCAGAATAAAACAAAACCGCTTAATCCTATACCCAAAAATGCCATTCAAAATCACCCCGTTGATAAAGCAAATTAGTTTTCCTTTAAATACTTTCCTATCCTCTTCAGCCCTTCCCCTATATCCTTACTATCCAAAGCATAGCTGAGCCTTATCCTGCCAGGAGCCCCAAACCACTCACCTAAATAAGTTATCACTTTATATTTTTTAAACAATGTCCAGACGGCTTTTCTTGGGTTATCTATTTTTGGCAGGACATAAAAAGCTCCTTCCGGCTTCCATAGCTCAAGGCCCAATTTCTGCAAGCCATCATAAATAACATTTCTCCTCTCCTTCCATATCTTAACCTGCTTGTCCACATAACTTCTTGGAACTTTCAAAGCTTCATAAGCCATCTCCTGGCTTAAAATATTTGTGTTCATTGAGCTGTATGTTTTGATTTCAATTGCCTTGTTGACAATTTTTTTATCATTTGAGTATAAATAACCAACCCTATAGCCGCACATTGAATATGTTTTTGAGAATGAATTGATTGTAATAACATTGTCGCCATGCAATAAATAATTCTCCCTTTCATAAATCAGGTCTTTGTAAACCTCGTCAGAAATTATTACCTTGTTCAAATCCCTGCATATCTTTTCTATCTGCTTTAAGGTTTTAATGTCCTGGACTCTTCCGGTTGGGTTTGATGGCGAGTTAATCAAGGCTGCTTTGCAGTCCCTTACTTTTCTATCAAAATCATCAATATCTATTTTCCCTGCTATTGTTTCTGTAAGGACGGGCTTAAGGTGGTCAAATTTTATCAGAGGGATATAGGAATAATAATAAGGCGCATGGACTAATATGTTAGTGCCTTCTCCTTCAAGACTTTCAATAGCCCTGAATGTCAAGTCCAAGGCTTCAGAAGCGCCATTTGTTACAACAAAATTATCTTCATCAGAGCCCTGGTATTCCTTTGAAAGCGCTTTCCTTAGGTTAAGATTGCCCTGTATAAGGCCGTATTTGAAAGACCTGTAACCAGGCAATATTTTAAATATGCTTTCTGGTGGAGGCAAATCGGGCTGCCCAGAGCCAAAGCTTATAATGCCTTTTCCCCTCACCCCTATAAACATTGACGGGCTTTGTAGTTTATCCATTTTAATGCATCATTTCTTGCTTTGTTTAAATATTTTTCTTATTATTCTCAATTTTATTTTTTAGGTAATCGCCAAAATCCCTTCTGGATTTTGTCGGGGGGTCTGCCAGTCGGCCTGCTTATTGCTTTTCTGCATGATTTAGGCCGACCTGCCGACCTTGCCAAATTGCTTCGCAATTTGGCTGGTGATTTATTTTTTAGTTTTATTGGTTAAAAAAGATTATGAAAAATCAATGTAAACACAACTAAAACAATGAAGAATTCTATTCCGCCAATGCGGTTTTTTTATTCTCAATTATTTTTATGATGCAAGAACAAGGAATCTTTTTTAATGCCCTCTGCAATGATTTTTTGGCCAAATCCAGATTAACCTTGTCAACCCTGACTTCAAATATAGTCTGCCCCTTTTTAACCTGAGCAGCATTGGCTATAGGCTTCCCAAATGACTTCTGCATTCCTGTACTAAACCTGTCAGCGCCTGCCCCTGAAGCAAGGGGGTTTTCCCTCAAAATTTGGAAAGGATATATCCTAAGTTTAATAAAAAAGGCGCCTAACCCTAGTGTAGGCTCCAGCAACCTATTGCAAGTCTGCCTTGCGCTTTCTAGTGCATTATCTCTTATCTGCACGCCGGTCTTGGATGTCAAATACAAGGTATAATCAAATTCCTTTTTAGAATTGCCCACTTCAAACCTTACTATATTCTTATGGGGGTTGCCTTTAATATAGGACTTTTTCTTGAATTTTGATACTCTTGTGTAAGGCCTTTCCAGCCTTTTGTATGATGAAAATTTTCTTAGTTTAGCCATATCAGCTAGAATTTTATATCTATTTTTAAAGGTTTCTATTGGGCCTTTAATTGAGATGCCAGAAACACTTAGCGATTTCTGACATATCAAAGAATAGCCAATCAGTGGCGGCTGTTCTTGAAACAATCGAAAACTTTATAAAGTAGTTACCCCCTTAGATGATTTAACCAGTTTAAAGTAAAAAGAGGTGTAGAGTTATGAGAATATTCAAAAAAGCTGACCTTAGCCTTTCTATAAATGCTATTGTGGTCTTGATTCTTGCTATAACTATGCTTGGCCTAGGTCTTGCCTTTATGAACCAGATATTTGGCGGAGCAACTGAGAAGTTTGCCAAGATGGGCGGCCAAGTGGAAAAGCAGATGCGAGAGCAGCTTATGCAGTCTGGCAAGATTGTAGACTTAAACAGGTTTGATGTTAAATTGAAAAGAGGGGAGAAGGATAAGATTTATATTGGCTTAAAAAATGACCAAGTAGGAGATATTGAATTTTTGTTATATGAACCTGGAGGTGGAGGAAGGTCATCTTGCACAAAGATTGGAGACCCAAGTGTATTATGCGGGGAAGAAGGAGACGAGAATGTGGCAGTTTTGTATTTAACAGAAATCACCGTCCCTGAAGGTGAAACAGTGGTTTACCCCATAGTAATTAAGGCATCATCTTCTGCAGAAGAAGGCACTTATGTGTATGATCTTAATGTGGGTGTAGGACAAACTCAAAGCAGCACTTTTGAAATTGATAAGATATTAACTATAACTATTGATGTTACATTATAAGGTGATTTTAATGTCCTTAGAAATTTCTTCAAAATTTCTGGGACATTGAAAACATGGGGGGATTTTCAATGAAAAAACGATTAACAGAACAGCAAGAATTTGAGGTTATGAAACTGGTGTTGGATAAGTTCTTATGGCTGGGATTTGGCATTATGGCGTATGGGCTTTGGAAGATGGCAGTTGATAATCTGATTAGCATAGGCTTAGCTTGGATGACTGTCGGCATAATTGTGTTAGTGTTATTCATGATAATAATAGTAAAAGAATACGAGATAATAAAATAGATCTTGCTTTATTTTTAGTAAATTATTTATAGGAGTAGCCATAAGAATATATATTATCACAATCAAGAGAGGTGTTTAAAATAAAAGTAAAATATTTGATAATGATTGCAGTTGCTATATTGGCTATATTCTTTATTAGCGGCTGTGGTGAATGCAAAAGCAATTCAGATTGTGATACAAAGGCATGTTTTAATGTTGGATGCGAAAATAAAAAATGTGTAGAGACAGCTGTTCCTGACTGCTGCGGTAATTTAAGATGTGAAAGTAAGGAGAATGAATGCATCTGTCCTAAAGACTGCGGCGAATGCGAAGGCGCTGTTGGGAAGTATTTAACAAAATCCTGCAAGGATAATGAATGCGCTGTTGATATTGATGAAAGCCAGATAAAATCAGAGGTGACAAGCCATGCAAAAGAATTGAGGGGATTTGAGATAACAGTTAAGGTTATGTTTGACCAGCCGTTTGATTTGGACAGGTCTACTGTCAATTTTGAAGCTGAAATGGTCAATAAGGAAAGCACAACATTAGAGCCAAAGATAACCAAAGTGCAGCTAACGGCAATAATCAACAAACAAACAGTAATCCTTGGTGAAAAAGACATTAACAAAATTTTCTGGAATATTGGAAGCAAAGTAGGGGATAATATAAATATTGACTATGATTTTGGCGCAGCTGAATTTGAAACACCAGTTACAGTTAAGGTGTTTTATGAATATACAGAGCATAGGGAAGGAAAAGAAGACAGTCCAATTAGAAATTCTTATGAGCAAAAGATGAAGTCTAACCTTATTTTTGTGAATCCTGAGAGGGAATTGATTTGTGATCCTGCTGTTGACTGTAATGATAATAATGAATGTACAATAGACAGTTGTGTAGCAGGCAAATTGCTTTGCCAGCACACCAAGAAACAAAATTGCTGCGGTAATTATGAATGTGAAGCCGGTGAAAATAAAGGCTCCTGCCCTATAGACTGCGGCTCTTGCGAAGGCCAGGAAGGGAGTTATCTAGAGTACAAAGAAGAAGATGGCGAATGCTCATTAGTTATAAAGGAAGGGATTATACAAACCAAAACCCTCTCCAGCACAAAGGAAGTTGCTGATTTTACCCTTACCATCAAAACAAGCTTTGAACAGCCATTTAATATCAAAAGCGGGAATTTTGATGTTAAGCTGCAATTGGACGATGTTGACGAGACCAAGGCGCAGTTGCCCGTGGCTATAACAAGAGTCCAGCTATTAGAAAGCGAGCTTTTAATAGGGGAGGTAGAACAAAACTTAAGGTTAACCGCTGTTGGCAAGAGCGTGAATCCTTCCATTAGCGCTGACTTCCCAATGGAGGGGCATGACAGCGAAAAGGACATAACATTGAGGGTGTATTACAGCTATGATAAGATAAAAACAGATGGAACAGCTGTAACAACCAGGAATTCCTTTGATGTAAAATTGGCTGATGAGGTAATATTTGTAAATCCTTCTCAAAATGAATAAATCTGCAATTGAGCTGTCAGTAAATTTTATTGTGATTGTGATAATATCATTGATAGTGTTTGGCATGGGGATTTATTTGGTGAATATGTTTTTTGGCGGAGCGGAAAAGATTAAAAAAGATGTGGATGCTGAAACAAAAAACAAGATAACAGAGCTGTTGGATGATGGCTCAAGAATAGCCATACCATTTGACAGGCTTGTAATCAAAAAAAGCTCAAGTGATGTGTTTGGCGTTGGGGTATTGAATATCCTTGATTCAGATGCAACTTTTGCAATAACCTTGACACCAAGCATATATGTCAACAGCAGAGGAGAAAGATCCCCAGATTGGCCTACAGGATCAAATGTCTTATTACCCGCCATAACTCCGATTGAAATCAAGGTAAATGAAAGAGAGGTGTTCAGGGTTCCCGTAAGGGTAGACAGAGGAACACCATCTGGAACGTATGTTATTAATGTTTTTATTGACCAGTATAGTTCTGAACTCTATAAATTGTATGTGATTGTACCAGCTTAGAATTTGATTATGTCGCTAAATTGCCTGGCATCAAGGGAAGCGCCGCCAACCAAGGCGCCATCAATGTTTTCTTTTGCCATTAATTCCTTGATAATGTCTGGCTTTACAGAACCCCCGTAAAGGATTCTTATAGAGCTGGCTGTCTCTTCATCAAACATTTCAGCTATTAATTTTCTTATGAATATATGCGCTTCTTCTGCTTCTTCTGGTGTGGCGTTTTTGCCGGTGCCAATAGCCCAAACTGGCTCGTAAGCAATAACCAATCTTAAGAATTGCTCTTTTGTTAAGTCCATCAACCCATTTTTTAGCTGTTCTTCGATAACATTTTCTGTCTCTTCATCCTCCCTTTCTTCCTCTGATTCGCCTATGCAAACTATTGGCGTTAATCCGTTTTCTAATGCTGCTTTTACTTTCTTGTTTACTGTCTCATTTGTTTCATCAAAGAATTGCCTTCTTTCAGAATGGCCTATAATAACATATTTTACGCCTATTTCTTTTAGCATCTCTGCGGATACAGCAGATGTGAAAGAACCTTTCTTTTCCCAATAGACATCTTGCGCACCTAAGGCTATGTTTGATGTTTTAATTTCAGCTCCTACAGCGCTTAAAGCAGTGAATGGCGGGCAAACAACTATTTCCCTATTATGGATATCCTCAACAAATTCTCTTAATTCTTTAACGTAAGAAATAGCCTCCCCTATTGTTTTGTTCATCTTCCAGTTTCCTGCTATTAATGGTTTTCTTGTCATCTTCTTTGTGATTTTGTAGTTTTGTTTATATATTTTTTTATTTTTACTGATATATAAGGGGATATACCCGCTATTATAATCATAAAAGCCATGATTAAGGTGTTAAATGCTATTTTATAGGTTATATCATAAAAAAATTCTGGGGGGTATAAAATGACTATATTTGAATCAAAGGTCCATGTACCGGCTTTAAAGAATATCTGATGGAATTTTGCAAACAAATTGCCAAAATCTGCCTTTACTAAATACCAGAACATAAAAGAATGCACTAAAGTCAGGATTCCTCCTCCGACAAGTGAAACCGATAAAAATCTTATTAGATTATTCTTTATTTTTTTAAATGAGTTTGTCAAGAACCACCCATCAAAAATCAAAAGATTTTTGAATGTGCTCAGAAATCGCTTTGCGATTTCCGACACATCACAGATGGGTGGAATGTTGCTACCATTCACCGCATCAGGGTGGTTCTTGAGCATGCTCAGAAATTTTCCACGATGTGCTGGTACATTGGCTTTCCAGCCACTAGTCATAGACTGGATGGAAAATTTCTGACATTTTATTAGGCAGATTAAAACTATTACAAGTATAACCATATTTAGGATGATAAAATAGAAAAAAAAGAGCGTAGATTGCACTAGTTTTTTTACATCTAGGAGATGCTCTTTTTCCTTTTGATTAAAGAAATCAGAGTCGATTAAATTGCCTGTTTTATCATACCTTAGATAATGCAATAAACCAAAATTGATCCTGTTGATATCTTCATCTGGGAATTTGCCGTATACACCATATTTCTTGAATTCGCTTTTGTAATAGCCTTCATTAAAAGCAATCAACCTGAAGTTTAACAGATAAAGAAAAAAAGGGATTTGAATTATTAACAGGATGATTATTGCCCAGCTGAATATCTTTAGCCTCTTTTTTTGCATTTTATCAGATTAGTTCGTCGGGTCTGTACTGAATTTTTGTAGCAGGTTGCTGCAGTAGCGAAGAGTACCGCTCAATTATTTTTATACAACACGGCGGGAGGTAAGCCGCACCATTTTTGGCTGCCGTCTTAATAATTTCCGGCAATCTTCCTAATGTTTCTAAATTTTTTAAGCAGTCGTCAAGTGTAGCAAAGCTTTCATTAACACCAAAAGGAAAAAATTTAACTCTGCCTGTGATCATTCCCTTTAACAGAGCAATGGCTTCATTTCTTGCTGATTCAAATTGCTCTAGCTGATACCCTTTATTGCCTATAACAACCAGTAATGTGTTCATTTTAATCCATGCGTATAACTTCCTTCTCCTCCTTTATTGCCTTATTGATAGCATCTTCTATGCTTTTGGAATTTTTCTTCTTAACAGCCTCTTGCTTGCCTTTCATAACCTCATTATGGATTTCTTCTGCTGCTTTTCTTTTTATCTCTTCTTCCTCAAGGCTGTCTTTTTTATCATACTTTGGCCTTTGTTTTTCCTCTTCCTTTTCAATGCTTTTCATCAAGCCGTCTTTTTCTTCTTTTTTCTTGCCTTCCTCTTCCTCTAATTTCTGGTAGACATCCTTCTGGTCTTTTTTATCCTTCTCTTCCTTATATTGCTTAAACTTCTCATAGTCTTCCCCTATCTCGTCTTCGCCTAATTTGGTGTAGTCGGTAGAATGGCCGCTATGGCCATGGCTGTCATAACCAGAGCCGTGGTAATCTGATGTTCCCTTTGCGTGCTGTGTTGGCGTGTAGACCATTTTGAGTTTTGGTGTTTCTGTTTGTTTTTAAGAGTTGTGGTTTTTGTCGCCTAATATGCTTTTTAGCATTATATTTGTTATATCATTAGCAGCAGCTGTTATAATCTTCTTATCTTCTTCGCTTCCTAGCGAGCCAGACATTTCTTTGATTTTTTTTAGTATATCATCTGCCTCTTCTCTTCTGCTGGGGTTTTTAATATAGTAACTGCCAACATTGGCTAAAGCATACATTAAATTATAAAGCTTTTTGTCCTGGAAAAACCCTCCTATGGATAAAAGAAGCTCCAGCGCACCAAAAAAGTTGTGTTCTTCAAAAGAGGAAACAACCAGCTTTTTTGCAGTTTTGTATTCAGAAACACATTTTCCATAAAATAAAAACTCATCAAATTTACTTTCATCGCTTACAGGAAGGTTGTTGTTTCCTGGGCTGTAGGGAGGTGGGCTGTTGCTGCGCATCAGTTACCACCTTCTTTAATAACATCAATAGTAACCTTGGTGATTGTGCCGGGCTTCAGCTCATTTTCCAATAGCTTAGGGATTACTATAATGCTCTGCCTGCCGTGCTTGGCTATTCTTTTGGTTATAGTGAATTGTTTTGGCATTTTATTTTTGTTCACTCAAATATTCTTTAACCTTACAAATATCATCTAACATTTGACTAGACCAACATCTTCTGTTTATCAAATCCACTAATTTTGTAGATACTACTTTAGTAGTATCTCCTTTTGGAATTGATGATTGGCTTGTCCTTCTTAGTATCTGTTCCTCGTCATTATTAACATCAATTAATATTGTATCATCCCTTCTAGTTGTAGCTGCCAATTGGGATTTCAGGTATATTTTTTGCTAAGGCTATTACAGTGTGTATATCTCGAGTGTACAAAGCATTTTCTAATGATCCCCTATAGCTATCTGGACATAAACTAATCATTTGATGAGCAGCTTCCATTGCTTCTAATGTCTCAGGATCTTTATTCACAATCCCAGTTGGACCATCCACCAGATTTTGTCCAAATAAAGACCATTCCCTTTCTAGATCAAATCCAGATTGGTTTACATCTCTCATTAAATCTTCAACTAAACCAGAAGGAGTTCTAGAAAAAAAGTATACAAAATGGTACATATCATATGCTTTATGTGTTTCGCTTGGACTTCTCTGTAAATAAAACCTTAATTGTGTGCCTTTATATTTGCCTCTTTCAATATCTGTTGCAACTTTTAGTATAACTTCTGGTTTAGTCATTTTAAACCTAATTGTATTTTATTCTTTATTTTCACTCATTTAGTATCACTTATACATACCCTATACATAAAACCAAGAACCAGTATATAAAGCTTTCTATTTTGTAGTTACTTTTCAGTAGTATCTTTTCCCTTGTTTTTAAGGTAGTCATCAATAGTATTAGCTGCCTTTTTGGCATCACCCATAGCTTTTATAACGGTAGCAGCGCCAGAGGTAATATCGCCTGCTGCATAAACTCCTTCCATAGATGTTTTCATGTTCTCATCTACAACTATATTACTCTTAAAACCATGCTCTAATTTGGATGTTTTGGCTATTAAAGGGTTAGGCCCTTGGCCAATGGCAATAATAACCTGATCACAATCTATTGTAAATTCAGAGCTCTCTATTGGCTCCGGCCTTTTTCTTCCAGATTCATCTTCTCCGCCAAGCTTCATTTGTATGCATTCAACTCCTTCTACCTTTTCTTTGCCAAGAATCCTTATTGGGAGGGTCAACATCATGAAGTGTATGCCTTCCTCTTTGGCATGTTTTACTTCCTCTGCTCTGGCTGGCATTTCATTTTCTGTTCTTCTATAAACAACAGTAACATCTGCCCCTAATCTTTTGGCTGTTCTAGCGGCATCCATAGCAACATTACCACCACCCACAACTATGACTTTATCGGCCCTTTTTATGGGTGTGTTATATTGTGGAAATTGATTGGCATGCATCAAATTAACCCTAACAAGATATTCATTCGCAGAATAAACACCATTCACGGTTTCCCCAGGAATGTCCATAAAATAAGGCAAACCAGCTCCTGCTGCAATAAAAACAGCATCAAATTTCTTAGCCAATTCTTCAATATCATAAAGCTTGCCAACAACAGTATCCTTTATTAGTTTAACACCCAATCCTTGTATATAGCCAATCTCTTTCTCAACTATTTTTTTAGGCATCCTAAACTCAGGAATGCCATACCTCAGAACACCGCCAAAGTCGTGCAGAGCTTCAAAAATGGTTACATTATAACCTTTCAAAGCCAAATCAGCAGCGCATGTTAAGCCAGCAGGACCAGAACCAATTATTGCTATTTTTTTATTGTTCTTTTTGACCTTGGGTATTTTTAAATCAGCTTCGTAATCCGCTGCAAACCTTTCTAGTTTGCCTATGTTAACTGGCTCATACTTCTTTCCCAATATGCACATTTTTTCGCACTGCTCTTCCTGCGGGCAAACCCTGCCGCAAACGCCAGGCAGATTGTTGGTTTCTTTTATTACCTTAACGGAATCATCAAATTTGCCTTCTTTGAGCAGCTTGATAAATTTTGGGATGTTTATGTTAACAGGGCAGCCCTCTACGCACAAGGGCTTTTTGCACTGCAGACACCTTGATGCTTCTTCTATGGCCCCCTCTTTTGTATAACCCAAGCAAACCTCTTCAAAATTTTTAATCCTATCCTCAGGATCCTGCTCTTTTATTGGAGTTTGTGTTTGTTTTGCCATCTTTTATTTTTTAACGCACTTTTGATTATTGCATTGTTCTTCTTCTGCATACATCTTGTTTCTATTCATTAGTTCATCCCATTCTATTTTGTGGGCATCAAACTCCGGCCCGTCTGAGCAGGCAAATTTAACTGTTTCGTCAACTATAACCCTGCAGACACCGCACATGCCCATACCATCAATCATTATAGGGTTTAAAGAAGCTATTGTTTTTATCCTGTCTTTTGTTATATCAGAAATAACTTTCATCATAATTGGCGGCCCTATGGCTATAACCAAATTAATTCTTTCTTCTTCCATCAGATTTTTTAAAGCATTGCTTACAAAACCTTTTATGCCTTTGCTTCCATCGTCAGTGCATATTATCAATTTATGCGATATCTTCTTAAACCTGTCTTCCCAAAATAGATGCTTCTTGGTTTTTGCGCCTATTATTGTGATTATATTATTCTTTGATTTTTTTAATGCCTTCCCTATGGAGTATATGGGAGCAATCCCCAAACCGCCGCCAACCAAACAGACTGTGCCATACTCTTTTATATCGCTGGGGTTGCCCAATGGCCCGACAAAATCAAGCAGTTTATCCCCTTTTCTTAAAGAGGCTAATTGTTTTGTTGTTTCACCGACAACCAAAAAAACTATTGTTATGGTTCTTTTGCTATGATCAGCAATTGTTAGAGGTATTCTTTCTCCTTTTTCATCAATCCTTAGAATTATAAATTGCCCGGCTTTGGCTTTTTTTGCTATTTCTGGTGATTCTATTTCCATCAAGAATGTATCTTCTGCTAATTTCTGTTTTTTTACTATCTTAAACATGCAATCCCCTTTAATTTTTGGGAAAAGAAGTGTATTTATAAATATTGTTATACTGCGTTGGTTATTTCACTAAAAATTTTATTGCTTCCCTGCCATTAAATATTTCCTTGCATCTATATCCAAATCCAAGAATGAGTCCGCTTCCTCTTTCAGCTTTAAAGAGCCTGACTTGCCAAAAGCAACTACTTCTACCCTGCAGCCAAAGGCCCTTCTTAGATGCTGGACCAATGGGACATAATCACCATCGCCGCTGACCAGTATGATTGTATCCAGCTTGGGGGCCAATTCAATTGTATCCATAGCAATGCCTATATCCCAATCGCCTTTTTTATTGCCTCCATAAAATACCTGCAAGTCTTTTGCTTTGACTTCAAAACCTATTGCTTTTAGAGCATCAAAAAATGTAGTCTCTTTCATTGCCTCTGCTTTTATGACATAAGCAATTGCCCTAATTAAATCTCTCCCGCCAACAGCTATTTTCAATACAGCATTAAAATTTACTTTTGTATTATACAAACTTCTTGCAGAATAATACAAATTTTGCACATCAACAAAAACACCTACTCTTTGCCCTTTATACTGTGACCTCATTTTTTCACCCTTTTAAATTTTTGAAGTGGTTTCTTCATAACCGCAATCTTCACAACATATCTTCCCATTTTCTATATCAAAGGTTAAAGCTAAACCATGGCATTTGGGGCACCTTTTAACTGGCTTTACCTTTTCAAGTTCCTTTTTCCAGCCTTCCCCATCATGATCCATTTTCTTTAACTATTTGAGTAGTAGAACAGCAATTATTTATAAATCTTCTCTAAATTTGTCAACTTGGCCCTAAATCTATCATAATGTTTATAAACAATATATTACCACATAATCGTATGGCAGAAAAAATAAGGTTTTTCCCGTTAGAAGTAACCTATAAAATAATAGATGGCAAAGCAGTTATTCATTTATACGGAAAAACAATTAAGAATGAGCAGCTATGCGTTCTAGATGAGAATTTTGAGCCCTATTTTTATGTAATACCCAAAATGGGCAAAGAGGTACAAGAAAAACTGGAAAAAATAAAGGTAGAGAAGGAAAATGAAGAGGCCGCTGTAACAAAAACAGAGATAGCCAAGAGAAAGTATTTGGGTAAAGAGGTTGATGCTGTTAAGGTTTACACCAAATTACCAAAAGATGTCCCTATAATAAGGGAGATAATAAAGGACTGGAATGTTTTGGAGTCTGTTAATGAGTATGACATACAGTTCAGAAGGCGTTATTTAATCGATAAGGGAATTACACCCTTAACACTGGTTGAGGTGGAAGGCGATTTTGTAACACAAAAAAGCAAAGTGCCTGTGCTTAAGGCAACCAGCATTAAGCAATATTCTGACGATGCATTAGAAAACCCAAGGATCCTTGCTTTTGATATAGAGACATACAGCCCGTTAGGAAAAGCAATTGCCCCGGAAAAAAACCCCATTATAATGATCAGCTTTTATGGAGAAAAATTTGAGAAGGTCTTTTTATGGAAAAAGTTTAAAACCGATTTGAAGTATGTCGAGTTTGTTGATGGAGAAGAAGAATTGATAGAAAAATTTAAAGAGACTATTGAGCACTACAGGCCGGATATATTAACAGGCTATTTCTCAGATGAATTTGACATGCCTTACATAAAAACAAGAGCTGAAAGATACAAAATAAAAATAGATATTGGTTTAGATCATTCTGAGTTAAAGGTAAAACATGGAAGAACAACGGTTTCCAGCATTAGAGGACTTACCCACCTGGACATATTTAAATTTATAGTAAAAACAATGGGCGGTTCTTTTGACACAGAAGCCTATTCATTGAATAATACAGCAAAAGAGCTTCTAAATGAAAAAAAGCTAGATGTTGACCTGGATGGGATGAGTGTTATTTGGGATAAAACGCCTGCACAGCTAGGCGAGTTCTGCGAATATAACTTGCATGATTCTGTATTAACATATAAATTATGCAAGAAATTATTGCCTAATATTATGGAGCTGGTAAAAATAATTGGATTGCCAATTTATGATATCAATAGGATGGGTTTTTCACAATTGGTTGAATCATACCTATTGAAGCAAGCATATAATTTCAAGGAGATTGCCCCTAACAAACCCCACCATGATGAGATAAGGCAGAGGAGAATGCAGACTTATAAAGGCGGTTTTGTCTATGAACCAAAACCGGGCCTGTACAGCGATATTGTTGTATTTGATTACAGAAGCCTTTACCCTACAATAATCTCTTCCCACAACATAGGGCCAGAAACTATAAATTGCGATTGCTGCAGGGAGAAAGCAAAGGTCGCTCCAACAGAAAATAAAAAAGAGATATATTGGTTTTGCACCAAGAAAAAAGGATTTATACCACTGATGATAGAAGATTTAATAAAAAGGAGAATGAGGATAAAAGAAATAATAAAAGAGAGAAAGCCGTCTCCTTTGCTGGATGCTAGAGAACATTCATTAAAATTATTGGCAAATTCGTTCTATGGTTACTTGGGTTTTTTTGGGGCTAGGTGGTACAGCATAGAATGCGCAAGAGCTACAACGGCGTGGGGAAGATTTTATATTCATAATGTTATAAACAAAGCGGAGGGTGCTGGATTTAAGGTTCTTTACTCTGACACTGATTCTGTATTTTTGACATTGGATGGAAAAACAAAGGAAGCTGCAGACAAATTTGCAGAAAAAATTAATCTTGAGCTTCCAGGATTAATGGAATTGGGGTATGAGGGCTTTTACACTAGGGGAATTTTTGTTTCAGCAAAAGCAGGTGAGTTTGGCGCAAAAAAGAAATATGCCCTGCTGACAGAAGAAGGCGCTCTGAAAATTCGTGGTTTTGAAACAGTAAGAAGGAACTGGAGCTTTATAGCAAAAGAGGTCCAGGAGCAGGTGTTAAACATCATCCTGAAGGAGAACAAGCCAGAAAAAGCGCTGGATTATGTAAAACAGATTGTTAAAGGGCTAAAAAATAAAAAAATTCCTTTGGAGAAAGTCATAATCCACACACAGCTGCAAAAGGAAACGCAGGATTATGCTGCAATTGGCCCCCATGTTGCAATTGCAAAAAAATTAAAAGAAAGGGGCATAGAAGTTGGCCCTGGTTTTATGATAAAGTATGTTGTTACAAAAGGGGAAAAAAAGATAAGGGACAAAGCAAAGCTCCCTGAGGAAGTAAAGCAGGAAGACTATGACGCGGACTATTACATTGAGAACCAAGTGATTCCTTCTGTAGAAAAAATATTTGCAGTTTTAGGCTATAAAAAAGAAGATATATTCGAAAAGCAAGGGCAGAAACAGCTTGGCAAATTCTTTTAAGCGCATTTGTTAAAATACGGCTTTGTTTTAAGGTAAATATTTAAATATAAACCCTTTTTCTTATACTAATCATGATAGCTAAATACGAGCCAAATGCAATAGAGCCGGAAATATTAAAGTTCTGGGAAACCCAAAAAATATACCAGAAGGCTAAAGAGAAGAATAAAGGGAAAAAGAGCTATTATTTCTTAGATGGCCCGCCATACACTTCTGGCAGGATACATCTTGGGCAAGCTTGGAACAAGGCGCTAAAGGACTCTGTTTTAAGGTTCAAAAGAATGGCTGGCTTTGATGTCTGGGACAGGGCAGGCTATGACATGCACGGCTTGCCGACAGAGCACAGGGCAGAAGAAAAATTAGGCATAAAAAACAAGGATGAAATCCCTAAGTTTGGAATTGAAAAATTTACTAAAGAATGCAAAAAATTAAGCCTCTACAATCTGGAGATGATGAATAAGGATTTTACAAGAATTGGCGTCTGGATGGATTTTGAAAACGCATACAAGTCCATAACAAACGAATTTATGGAAGGTGAATGGTGGCTGATAAAGAAAGCGCATGAAAACAAAAGGCTTTACGAAGGCTTGAAAACAATGCAGTGGTGCAGCCATTGCGGAACAGCTCTGGCAAAGCATGAGCTTGAATACAGCAACATAAAAGAGGATTCTATTTTTGTAAAATTCAAAGTAGAAGGAAAAGAGAATGAATACCTCATCATATGGACTACAACGCCATGGACTTTGGCATTTAACCTGGCAGTAATGGTCAATCCTGAACTTGAATATGTAAGGGCAAAAGTCGGCTCTGAAACATGGATTATTGCAAAAGGCCTTGCAAATGTTTTCTTAGGCTCCATAGACAAAAAATTTGAGCTTATTGAGCAGTTTAAAGGAGCTGCATTAAAAGGCATGAAATACGAGCATCCGCTGAAAAACGAGATAAAGCCGTTTGATGAGATTAAGTCAGATAAGCTGCATACAGTTGTTTTATCATCAGAGTATGTCGACCTGTCTGCAGGCTCCGGCCTGGTTCATTGCGCTCCTGGCTGCGGGCCCGAAGACTATGAAATCGGCCACAAAGAAGGATTGCCTCCATTCAATAATATTGATGAGCAGGGCGTATTCCCAAAAACAATGGGAAAATTTTCTGGATTGACTGCAAAAAAGGATGATAAAAAATTCATAGAGGCATTAAAGGAAAAAAATGCGCTAATCACTATAGCGCCCGTTGAGCATGAATATGCCCATTGCTGGAGATGCCATAACCCTGTTGTTTTCAGGACAACAAAGCAGTGGTTCTTTAAAGTAGAGGACTTAATTGAAAAAATGAAGGATTTGAACAAAAAGGTATTCTGGCAGCCGGATTGGGCAGGCTCAAGCTGGTTTGATTCATGGCTGTCTAATTTGAGGGATAATGGGATTACAAGGCAGAGATATTGGGGAACTCCGCTGCCAATATGGAAATGCAACAAATGCGATAACTATACTATAATTGGTTCAATTGCCGAGCTAAAAAAACTGGCTGGCAAAGTGCCGGATGACCTGCACAAGCCTTACATTGATGAAGTAACAATCAAATGCAGCTGCGGCGGAACGCAAAACAGGATTCCTGATATTTTGGATGTGTGGATAGATGCCGGAACAACATCATGGACCTGCCTTGATTATCCCCAAAAAGAAGAGCTGTTCAAAAAGCTGTGGCCTCCTGAATTTATTCTGGAAGGAAAAGACCAGATAAGGGGCTGGTTTAATCTGCTTTTGGTTGCTTCTATGGTTTCAATGGGCAAGCACAGCTATAAGACATGCTACATGCACGGCTTTGTGCAGGACGCAGAAGGAAGAAAGATGTCAAAAAGCCTTGGCAATGTCATAAGCCCTTATGAAGTCATAGACAAATACGGAGCAGACACATTAAGGTATTATATGATAGGAGGCGCAAATCCCGGCGTGGATATAAACTATAATCTTGAAGACACAAAAATAAAGAACAAAAACCTCAATATTTTATGGAATCTGCATAAATATCTTATTGATTATTCAAAGGACTTGGAGATAAACCCATCAAAGATTAAAGCTGCAAATTTCTCAATTGAAGAGAGGTACATCATTTCAAAATTAAATTCAACTATAGAAAAAGTAACATTATTGTTCAATGAGTATAAGCTAAATGAGATGCCCTGGGTTGCGGAAGAGTTATTTTTAGAGTTATCAAGAACATACATACAATTAACAAGAGACAAATCCTCAACAGGCTCTAAAGAAGAGAAAAAAATAGTCCTTTGTACGATATACAAAGTTCTTTTGGAATCCCTAAAATTATTTGCGCCTATTGTCCCATTTATAACAGAAGCAATTTACCAAAATTTAAAGGAAGAGTTTGGCTTAAAGGAAGAAAGCATCCATTTATTTGAATGGCCTGTTTCAGAAACAAAATTAGTTGATAAAAAACTTGAAGAAAACATGGATATAGTAAGCTCTATTGTGCAGAATGCGCTGGCAGCAAGAGAAAAGATACAGTTAGGAGTAAGATGGCCCCTTAAGGAAATCGTTGTGGTTAGTTCAGATAAAAGGGTTGTAGATGCTGTTGAAAAATTAATGCCAATTATAAGCATACAAATGAATGTTAAGGAGGTTATAGTAAAGGATAAATTAGCTGGAGTTAAATCTGTTGTTAAAGCTGATTTCAAGCAGATAGGCCCTGATTTTGGCAGTAAAGCGCCTAAGATAATAGCAAAATTGGCTTCAGAAAGTGCTGAAACAATCCTAAAGCATATAGAAAAAGAAGGAAAATTTGGATTAGATATAGATGGAGAAAAAATAAATATTGTAAAAGAGCATTTAATTGTCACAAGGGAAGTGCCATATCCCTATGAAGAAACCCCATTTAGGGGAGGATTGGTTTACCTAAACAAAGAAAGGAATGAGGAGTTAGAAGCAGAAGGCTATGCCAGGGAGGTAATGAGAAGAGTCCAGGCATTAAGAAAAAAGGCTGGACTGCAAAAGGCTGACAGGATTTCTTTGTTTTTGAAGGTTGACGAAGACCTTGAAGAAATGCTGAAAAAATGGGAAAAACAGATACAGGAGAAAGTTGGGGCGGACAAAATTAAGATAAGCTCTGAGCTAGGCCCAGCTAAGAAGCATAAAGAGCACAGCAATGAAAAGGTTAAGGGAAAAGAGTTTGAGATATTTTTTGACAAGGTTTGATTGATTTTATTCCAGTTTAATTCCCTTTTTTTCTAATTCAACTAATAAGTCATCAAGTCCTTGCTTTGCCTTTTCTTTGTTTTCTGGTTCAGGAGAGGCGTACAATTCAGCTATAGCGCCTGCTTTTTTTTTCATGAGCTCTTTTTCTTCACTACTCAAATTATTGTAAGCTTTTTTAAACTTTATTAGTTTACCATAGAATTCAGAACTGTCATCAAGGTCAACTTGTATTCCTTTTTCTGTATGCTGCACTCTTTCGTCAATTACTCCCCGCACATATTGTTCTGCTTGTTGTTCTATGGTTGGCTCCTGTTCTTGGGGTTTAGCACAACTCCTATAGGCTAAGATACTAGTTAATATGGCAATGATTGTAAAACCCACAGTTAATCTTATGTTCCTTCTAGAGCGCTTTAAATCCGTGATAACTTTATTGAAATCATACCGGCCTAGATTACATAGAGCTGGGTATGTTTCTGCCAAAATATCTACAGCACTCTTAAGCCCAGAATCATCAATCCGGTTTGCTCCTTCTGTTATTTTTTTTAAATATTCAAACGCATTTTTTGCAGGCTCATCACTATAGTTTTTGCGTATAAATGTGCATATATCCCTTACTGAATACTCTTGAGCCATTTTAAAACATAATAATACACTTTCCTTTAAAAATATTGCTAATTTAACTACTATTTGATAGTTAAATTAAAACAACAAATTATTGCAGCTAAATTTCCAATCCCAAAACACAAAGTATAAATAGTTATTATCCCCTATGCCTTACAGGGGTGATACACAATGGTGGAAGCCAATCTTATTGTAACATATGACCCTGCGCATGCCGGTTCTGCGAAAGAGGAAGTAGACAGGGTTCTAAAGGAAATAAAAAATGAGGCAAAGCATCTAAAAAGCGGGATAGATGGAATTTTTAACACAAGGGTGAAAGACGCAAGGAAGGTTGTGCAGAGCCTGGTGAAGCTGTGCAAAAAAAAGCCTGATTTATTCGACAAAACCTTCCACTGGATACCCATAGACAAGTGGGTTAAAGCATCAATCAAGGACATGCAGAAGGAATTAAAGAAATTTGACAAGGCAATAAAGGAAAAAGAAAGCTGGAAAATGGATTTAGGCAAGAGAAAAACAGATTTGCATGAAAAGGACTTGATAATAAAATTGACAGAAGTCATAAACAAGCCAAAAGTGGATTTGGAAAAGCCAGATAAAATAGTGAAAGTGGAAATAATAGGGAATAAAGCAGGAATTGCATTGCTTGGCAAGGATGAGCTGCTGAATATACCTAAACTGAAGGGGAAGTAGATTATTTTTTTATTATTTCTGCATTATTTTTGGATAAATTACTAACATTCCGTAGTAAAAAAAATAAGATTTATAAACAGCTCCTTGTTTCTATCATGAAATGATTAGTATAACTGCTAAGCCTGATGGCACAATAGAAGACATAGTTAAAGGGCTGGTAAAGAAAGCATCAGAAGACAGTTCTTGCACAAAGATAATTGCTGATTTTACAAATGAAGAGCATTTAAACAAGCATTTTGCAGGCGCTGGTTATAACAAATGGGATAGGTATGATATAACCCTTGCAGTAGAAATTGGGAGTATTATAAAGGAGATTATCATACAATTAAATTACAATATAACAGATGGCCAAGACAAACTAATTGACAACTATACCAGCCCAGACAATCCAAAAGAGACTATAGGAAAAAAAGAACTGTCCAGTGTAATAGGACACACCATCACTGAGCCAGTTAATATAAGGCTAATGGAAGTTGGATTCACTCCAATAGGAAGAAACAGGGAGTGCTTGTATAAAGAGATAGATAACAGAAAGGCAAGAACATATTCCAAGATTAAAACTATCTTTGATAACACAATAGGAGATTTATCCCTTATGGCTTATTCATTACATTCAAATGAGCCTTCACTAGTTAGGTATAGGAGGTCAGCAGTAATGCCTTGGCTAATATTAGGGACTATGTTCGCTGCGGCATCAGTGATTGGGTCTATGGTTATTTCATATTATTCCGGCAGATAAATACCAAAAACTTTTTAAGCTTTGATTATTCTTTCTTGTATATGCCTAAAACTATTGCAAAAGACACGCCTTTGGCTGAAATCACATTAAGGCGCTATGAAAAACCCTCCAACCTAAAGGGCAGGGATTTAGTAAGAAAATTATGCCTGAGCATTGGCTTGTTGCAGCCAGGTGATTCTAGAGATGTTGTTGTTGATGTTCTAAGTGTTTTGTTGAATGCAAAAAAAGAGATGGACAGCAAGGAAATCGAAGAGCTGGTTAAAGAGGAAAGGAAAAAAAATAACCTGGCAATGTTAGGAATAGCTGGCTCTAATATAAGAAGGCAGTTAAAAAGGCTTAAGGATCTATTTTTAATTGAGAGCATTGCAAACAAATACAGGATAACTGAAAATGCTTCCTTAGAAGAGATTTTTGATGAGAAAATAGAGAAGTTTTATCTGGAGTCTATAAAGGATAGGGTTAAAGAGTATTTTAAGGCCATTAAGTGAGTTTACTGTTAACCCTATTGAATCAATAAACATCTCCACTTTTTGAAACTTCTTCTATTAACTTATCAGCAGTTATATTATCTCTCATTAGTCTATTTCCCCCGCAATATGGGCACATAAGCTTGGTATTAGACCCTTTCTTATAAGAAAACTTATAGTTGCAATTAACACATATAATTTTTATGGTTTCCTTTATTGGTTGTCCATTTGTTGTTTTTATATCCTTAGTCTCTTTCTTTGTTGTATTTTTAACATCTTTGCTATAGCAATCCGCGCAAAGAATCCTTTTTCCATCTTTGCTGTATTTGACGTTTTTAAATTGAAATTTTCCCTTGCAGATAGCGCAAAGATATAACTGAGGTGTATGTGCTTCCATAATCTCGCCATTTAGCTACTTTGTTTTGTTGCCAAAATAAAAAAACTTTTCTATAGGCACATCCTCTGGCTGATAACCGCCATAACGGGGCTTTCCTTCATTCTGATTTTGGCTTTCTCTGCTTGATATGCTACTAGTAGCATCAGCTTGGTTTTTAGAGCTGGGCGGGTTAGTTGTACCAGCGTCAGATAGTTGTGTAACACTATGTTCTGTTCCTCTGCTGCCCATAGTTAAAAATCGTTTGATCTCGCTAATATTCCTGTTTAATGCATCAAGCGTGTTCCTTATATCATCCAGCTCGCTCTTTATTTTTTTGTGATTGGATTCAACTATCATCTCAAATCTTTTTTGCATAAAATAACTATCACCTGATTCTAGATTGTTCTGTAAAGATATGTTTTCCATTTTATAAAACCCCTTTAGTCATTAAAATTTTCTTTGATGAACTCTACCATTATTTCATTGTGCGCCAAACCATAAGCTTCCAGTGCTTTTGATATAAGCTCATCTTTCAGGCATAGGTCGCCTATCATATTCAGCTTTTCTTTATCAGCAGCCAATTCAAATGACTTGGTGGCATAATCATACTGCTTTTCTTCCATGCATTTCATTCCAAACTCAACCAATTTTTCTTTGTCTTTTATTGTAGAAAAGATTTCAAACGCATGTTCCCACTTGTATTTGTTCAGGCATTCGTTTCCTACCTCAATCAACTGGCTATCATCCCCTAGAGCAATAAATGCCTTTATTGCGTGATTTAGCCTGCCTTCATTAAGGCACCTTTTACCAAGCTCCAACAGCCTTTCTTTGTTGTTTGCTAATTTATACACCTCTATACAGTTATCAAGCTGGAATAACCTCTCATAATCCTGGCCTACCTCATTCAGCTTTTCCCTGTTCCCAGCTAAAATGAACGATTTTACAGCATCATTCAAGTTGCCCTTTCTCTTATATTCCTCTCCTAGGGCAGTTAGGATGCTATACCTTATTTCTGGGCTAAACATTGATAGGTTTAGTTCGTCAATGCCTTTTTTTAATAGTGAGGGCACTATCCTACTGAATTTGTTTGTGTTTTCTGCTTGATTAAAGATCCTCTCATTATCTTCTACAATATTCATCACCATTTTTTTAATGATCTTCTCTTCTTCCATATTCTCACCTCAAATGACGTCTATACCCAATTCTCTCCCAATAGATTTTTTTTGGAGGTCTGCTACTCGCTGGCTTTTTCTCCCTATAATCCATGGAGAAGTTACGCCTGTAATTATGGTTATAATGCAAATTTTGCCCTTCATTGACTCATTAACTCGGGCTCCCCATATGACATTTGCATCTTCATCAAAATTTTTAGTTACTAAGTCGCCCATCTCTGCAACTTCGTCAAGGGTCATATCTGGACCGCCTTCGATATGTATCAAAGCTCCTTCCGCGCCTTTATAGTCTATATCTAATAATGGGTTTGATAAAGCGCCATTTACTGCTTCCTTTACCCTGTTAGTTGTGTCAGATATCCCGACACCAATTGCAGCTACGCCTCCGATTTTCATTATTGCTTTTACATCTGCAAAGTCTAGATTAACTAAGCTTGGCACTGCTATTGTTTCAACTATGCCCCTGATCATTGTAGAGATTAATTCGTTTGCGACTGCGAATGCCTGCTGTATAGGCAAGTTTCCTGCAACTCTTAATAACCTGTTGTTATCAATTACTATGACGGTGTCACATACCTCTCTTAACTGTTCAAGCCCAAACTCAGCCTTGTCTATCCTTGCCCTTTCAATTTTGAAGGGCATTGTTACAGTTCCGATAACAATAGCTCCTCTTTCTCTTGCTACTTGGGCAATTACCGGAGTTGCGCCAGTTCCTGTTCCGCCGCCCATTCCAGCACATACAAAAATCATGTCTGTGTTTTCAAAAACTTCTTTTATTTGTGATAGTGTTTCTTTAGCTGCTTCCGAACCCTTTGAAGGATAGCCGCCGCATCCTAAGCCCCTTGTTATGTTTTTTCCAATGAGAAACTTCAAGTCTGCTTCAGTTATGTTTAGATGCTGCTGGTCAGTGTTGCATGCTATAACATCAGCACCTTTAATCCCTTTTTTGTATAGCCAGCTGACCATATTATTGCCAGCCCCGCCTACACCTATTACCTTTATGTTAGCTTTGCCAATCTCAGTTCCGCTTTTGTTTAGTACCGCCCCATTTTTCTCGACCTCTTTTTATTTTTTCTTTTATTTGTCAAAAATCAAATATTTTTGAGCATGCTCAGAAATCCTATGGATTTCTGACATTTTTGAACTCTCAATGCAACATCCCTTTAATGAGATGGAGTTTCTTATTATAACACAGCTAGTATATAAATGTTACGTTTTTGTATACTAATATACAAATTGATGTATATGGAGTATACAAGAAAATAGTTGAAGGTTGGCAAGAAAAGCGTTAGATGATACTTTTTTCTATGGATTTATTTCACTTATATGTTCATGCTTATTTATTCTAATCACATTATCAACAAAACTCTCTATTTTATTCTCATGAGAAACAAGAATAACCTGTTTTATGTTTAGTTGGTCTAATACGTCCCTTACTTTATCAAGTTGCTCTGTGGAGAAGCCATCAGTAGGCTCATCAAGCATTATTATGTCTTTTGTTTTTATCTGGCTTATTATATCATTTATAACCTTGTTAAGGGCTAACCTGTAGGATAAGGCTACTGCTGTTCTTTCGCCGCCAGAAAGATTTTCAATGAATGTTTCATAGCCATTCTGCTCTATAACGGGGCTGAATTCATCATCCAACCTTACAGCTAATGTTTCATCTTCTATTAGGATACTAAACCACCTTTGGAATAATTCATCAAACTCCCTATGAACCTGCAGCATAATATGTTTCTCCATCACCCCCATAAGGCCGATAAAATAATTTTCCAACCAGTTCTTTGTTTCAGCTAAATAAGCAATATTCTCCTTTATTTTCAGCTTGGTTTTTATCTCAAAATCAAGATTAAGCATCAGCTTGTTTATGCCTTCTTTCTCCTTTTCTAGGCTGTTAATATCCAATTCTAACCTTTTTTCTTCATCCAAAATTTTATCAAACTGGTCTTTTATTATTCTATAATCTTTTTCAACGGCCCCAAATTTTTCTATTTTTTCGCTGATTTCAATCTTATCCTTGTTTATCTTTCCAATTTCTTTCTTTATTTTTTCCTGCTCTTCCAATAAACTGTCCTTTAATCTTGTTTTTTCCTCTAAATTTTTTATTTTTAGTTCAATCACAGAAATACTAAATTCATCTTCTTTTAATTTTTTTAGTTCGTTTTTTAGTTCATTTAACTTATTTTTAGCGTTTTTTTCCTGCTCTTTATGGAGGGTTAGGTGATCCTTAAATTCGGCCAGTTTTTTATCCTCCCTTTCTGCTATCCTTTTCTTATGTTCAGCGCCAACTGCTTGTTCGCACAGAGGGCATTGCTCGATTTGAGCTATCTTCATTTTTATTTCATTAGAATGAGATGATTCCAATTCAAACTCGTTTATTTTTTTGGATATTTCCCTTGAAGTTTTTTCCATCAGCTCAATTTGGTTCTCTTTCTCCTTGGTTTTTTTGAATAGATCTTCTATGTTTATCTTTTCTTTTTCAGCAACTTCTTTTTTTATCCCGTTAATTTGTTTTTCCAATTGTTCTAAATTATTTTTATTGCTTTTTCTCCGCTCTAATTTGTTTTTCAAATTTAGGTCATTTAAAGCTAATTCCTTTTTTAACCTATTCAATGCTTCTATCTCTTTTTCTGCTTTGCTTATGTTTTCTTTATTTTTTTTAACATTATACTTCATTAGCTCTAATTTTGGCTTTAAGTCATCGATCTTGCTGTCCAACTCTTTTACCTCTTTACCATAAGCTGTTTTTTGCTTTTTCTTTTCTTCTAAATCAGCTATTCTCCCTTCATCTTCTTTTTTCTTTTCTTTTAAAGCATTGATAAATATTTGAGAATTTTCCCTTATTCTTTTGTATTTGTCTATGTTAAAAACCTTCCTTAATGTGTCCAGCCTTATGTCCTTTTCTTCCAATATAATTTGTTTCATCTCTTCCTGCGGGGTATAAACCGTATACCTGTAGATGATATCTTTGCTTTTTGTAACCAGCTCCTTAGGATAACCTAAAAGATTGAGAATATCTGTCTTTAATTCAATGGCTGTGCCTTCTTTTTTTTTGTCATCAACTATTATGTAGCCTGCTTCTTGCGCTATGTCTTCTTTTCCTCTTTTTAGTTTTCTTTTTACTATTATACCCTTGCCATCCAAATCAAAGCTCAGCTCAACTTCTCCTTCTTTTTTTCCATGGCGCAACAGGGATGATGCGGAAAGATGCTTTCTTCTGGTTCCAAATAATGCAAATTCAATTGCCAGCAATATTGTTGACTTGCCAGAGCCTATATCCCCAGCCAAAAGAACCGAGCCTTTAGGAAATTCTATTTCTTGGCTTAAATAAGACCTTATATTGTTTAGCTTTAAGGATTTTATTATCATCTTCCCCCTTTAACAAAAAGATGTTTCCTATTTATAAGGTTTTTGTTGTTCCTAATATTAGAGGAAAAGCTTTAATAGTTATGGTACTATATTTGTTGGTATGAGGATAATCAAGTTAAAGAAGGGCTATAAGGTGGAGAGCCATCTAAAGGGGAAATTTTATAAGGTGGATTTAAATGGTCCTTCATGCACATGCCCTCACTTCCTTATTAGAATGAAGAAAATTGGAGAGGAATGCAAGCACATAAATGCTGTTAAAGAAAGATATGGCAAAGTAAAACAAGTTTCTTTAAAAAATAAGAATAAATCTGATAAAATTCTGGATTTTGTCAGAAAAAAAGGATCTGCAGATGCAATGGAACTTATAAAGAAATTTGGCGAGAAAGGGGTTGATGATTTGATTAAAAGAGGAGATTTAATAGAAGAGCGCGGTGTGGTAAAGGTCTTAGAATAAGCTTACTTTAGCCATATCAGGCCCATTATTATCATCAGCAGCCCTATAACAAGAAGTATATAAAAAAAGTAGGCTATCAATTCAATAACTATACATCTGGTATTCTCAAAAAATGTATTTGTTTCGGTTGAATTGTCACAAGTTTTATCCAAAAAGTAGATTAGCTGCAGCTGAGGTCTTCCATCATAAACAGCTGTAACTATATACCCCAGGGCTGGCGTGAATAATGAGACCAAAGCTAGCACTATTAATATTACACCCCATATGATATTCCTTAAAGTGTAGTGTTTTTGTATTCTTTTATTCTCTGCAAATATTTCAAAGAAAAAATAGGTTATTATCGCTAGTATAAACAAACCAAAGATTACTGCTAGTGGATTTCTTATTAAGAAAGATAGGATTGTCATCTTCTGAGTTCTTGCTTTAATTGCTCTATAACACCGACGGGAGTAGGATCAACCCTATTGTCTATTGCTAAATAATAAGAGATAAAATCCACCAAATAGATTGCATAAAAGATTCTTGCTAGCAGGAAGTTGCCTTTTGTATGGATCTCAACAACATCAACATTCCTTTCCATTATATCCCTGCAGATATCCATTCTTTTCTTTATTCTTTCATTGTAGTGCTCGTCTCTTATCATCAAAACAACAAAGTCATTTCTACTCATATTTGCAAATGCATTTATTTCATTATGGTTTTGTTCTGGGAACACATGATGTAAAGCAGGAAGCTTTGCGTTTTCATTGATTTGTGTCCTGAGTCTATAGGCAACCGGCTCTAATTGGTTTGAGGCGTATATTATTGGCGTTTTCCCCCTTATTTTTTTGATCAGCTCTTGGGCCTTGTTTTTGAATGTTTCTGTATCTTTTAAAGTAACAAGCGTTTCGTTTAATTCGTTGTTTGTAACATTAACAATCCCTGAATTATGCAATAAACCCAGCATGGGGAAGAATAAATAACCAATAGCTGCTCTTGGTTGTAAGCCAGACGGGATTTTTATTACTTTTTTGCATAACCCAGCTAATTTGCCACCCGATGTTATTGCAACAACATTTGCTTTTTTTTCAACTGCCTCTTTATATGCTGATATTGTTTCTTCTGTGTTCCCGGAATAGGATACAACAAAAACAAGAGTGTAGTTATCGACAAAATTAGGTATTGAATAGTCCCTATTAACAAAAACAGGTATATTGGTGCTAGAAAGATACGTTTTTAATAAATCACCGCCAATTGCTGAGCCACCCATGCCGCAAACTACAATGCTTGTTATTTCTCCAGATATTACCCCTCCTTTTGGCAGAGCTAAGGCTTCCCTGCATTGTTTAGGGAAGTTTTCCAAAACTCCAAGATAATTTGATTTGTCTATCATCTTTGTTTTTGTTTATTGCTTTATGCCAAAAACCAATGATTTGGTTTTTGAGCACACAAAATTCCATGCGATTACAAGGTAGGGGTATGGAATTTCATTGTTTAAATAATTTACTATTTTGAAGTGGATATTTCAGATAAATGTTTTAACTCTCTTATAAATAATCTACCTTGCATATTCACATAATTGCTCATCAAATCGAGTATGCACATTAACATTATTATTTCTTAAAACAGTGCCCCAATCCAGACCTTTATCATATATTAAATTAACAAGGTTATACAAACTGGTTAACAAACGTAGATCATGTTTTATTAACTCTATAGCTAAATTCTTTTTCATTTTTGGGTCTTTAAACTCCTCCTCTTCTTTGCAAATCCTACTAATAACGTAATAATAAGAGTGCTTTAGGGTGTCCCAAACATATATATCCTCTATCAAACCCATTAGTAAATTACACAAGAACTGTTGTGGTATGATCAATATTTTTAGTTGTTTTATCATATTTATAATGGCACTCTTATCTAGGTCGCTTAAGCTGCTATTGGGATAAGGTTTACTGATAAATTCTTCACCTAATTTTATTTCTTCTTCTGTAAGCCTTATTTTTATCAGGGCACTTGAGTTCTGTCCTATTTTATGTGCAATGTACCCCCCGCCAGAATGACCAAGCGAACGACAATTACGTATATTATGGAATAGGTTGTGGTAATCAATAAAAGGTTCATTATTGTAAAAAACAGCATTAAAAGTTTCTGCAATTTTTCTTGCAATCCACAAATCGGCAGCTACAGCTTCTTCATCCTTTTCATATTGCTTAATATTCAATCTATTTATATCTGCTTTTGCTTTTGCTAATATATCTACTCTAATAATTTTGTCTAAAGAATCTATATTATCCAAGACTATTTTAATAAGTTCATCTAATCTTTTTTCAAGAAGGCTTGTCTTTTCTTCCTCCCTTATAAGCGTTCTTCTAAATTTAGGTAGGGTATCACATACCTCCATTTCAGTCAATCCTTGTTTTTTTCTTAAGAGTTCCACCAAAGCTCCAAATCTTTTAATTTCCTTGCTCTCAGAAACATTCCATTTCTCTGCTTTTTTCAAAGCAGATTTTAATTCTTCAATTTCAGCTGAATGTGTCATGATTATCACCTTTTGATATAATTTGTGAATGTAATATATAAAATTTGTGTTTAAATTTAAGTAATATTTATAAACAGACTATAATTTCTTTGGCTTAAGGGATGTGAGGAGTTGCTTCCTTGAACCTTGATATGCAAATAATGGAGGCTAAAATGGGAATGTACAAGTATATAAGGGAGGCTTGGAAAAAACCAAAAGAGAATTTAAAGGAGATTTGGCGTAATAGGCTGATGGAATGGAAAAAACAGCCTGTTACAATAAGGATTGATAAGCCAACTAGGGTGGATAGGGCTCGTTCTTTGGGATATAAAGCAAAACAAGGCTATATTTTGATTAGGCAAAAGGTAGATAGGGGAGGAAGACTGAGAGAAAAGATAAGGAAAGCAAGAAGAAGCAAACACATGAGAAGGAAAAAGATAGTAAACAAAAATTACCAGTGGGTTGCTGAAGAGAGAGCACAAAAAAAATATGTAAATTGCACCGTGTTAAATTCCTATTATGTAGGTGAGGATGGAAATCGTTTATGGTATGAAGTTATATTGGTGGATAGAGCACATCCTGTTATAATGGCAGACCCTAATATAAACTGGATTTGCAACAAAAGGGGAAGAGCTGCTCGTGGCTTGACTTCTGCTGGTAGGAGATCAAGAGGACTTTTAAATAAAGGAAAAGGAGCAGAGAAATTAAGGCCAAGCCGCGGTTAATTACAACTTTAATTGCATATTGTTTACTTCCCTTATAAGCTGAAGATAACCTTCAGCTACTTTTGTTCTTTTTATATTATCTATTTTATCGGCAACTTTAGAGAAAAAGATGCTTATTTTGTGTATTAATTCCTCTTCATCTGTTATAGTTATAGGAACAACATTGCCTTTTGCTTGCTTTATTATTCCTCTAATGTCAGAGACAATAAATTCAGATAGGGTGTAAGGGTCATTTATCTCTACGATTTTAGATATTTCTTTGTTAGCGCCATCATTAAAGTGTATTGTTAAATCGAGTGCTTTATCTTTAGGAGAGAAGTTGTCTATTTTTATTTTGCTGATATTAAATTTTATTATGTTCATAAAAAGGGGAAGTGAGCCAGTATTTAAATTTTTATTGAAAATAAGAGATGTCAAGA
>JAGVXP010000057.1 GCA_018303725.1 Candidatus Woesearchaeota archaeon
CGCAGCTGGAACAAACTTTTTTTGCAATATGGTAAGTCCGTCTGCCGCATCTTCTGCAATGTATCATATTCTTCTTTCCAGACTTTTTACCCATTGACGGAGTTCCTTTCATGATAAATCACTTAGAACAAGCCTTATTCGGGTGATATGACTGTTATTGTGTCTCCTCTAATGAATACAGTCCCAAGCTTTTTCTTAACCTCTCCTGCTTCTCTTTCTTCAGCATTATCCAAAACCACATTAACGTGGATATCAAATGCCTTTAATTGCCCAATATACTGTCTCCCATTCTTTAACTCTACTATAACTCTTTTATCCCTTGCTCTGTTTAAAGCATCCAAAGGTCTTGCAGCTTCTGTCATGTTTTTTTCCCCCAAAAAACCAACCTAGGTTTAATATACAGAGGGATAATTGTTTTATATATAAATGTTACTATTAATTTATATGTTTAGACTGCCACCAAAAAGGAAAACTTTTATAAACCAGCCATAATTACCAAAAACTATGGCAATAACTCAATCAAGACCAAAAAGAAAACAAACAGGAGCCCGTTATAAAGACTATAAAAAGAAAAAACAATACGAGCTGGGCAGGTCGCCCTCCTTAACAAAATTAGAAAAAAGAAGATTAAAGATTATAAGAACAATGGGCAACAACCAAAAAGCCCGCTTATTAAGCACAGAAACTGCCAATCTATTTGATCCAAAAACAAAGAAATACGAGCAGGTTAAGATCAAAACAATAACAGACAACCCCGCAAACAGGCATTTTGTAAGGAGGAATATAATGACAAAGGGCAGCATAATAGACACTGAAAGGGGCAAGGCAAGGATAACCTCAAGGCCTGGCCAGGACGGCACTGTTAATGCTGTGCTGATTTCTTAATTGTTACTTAATAATAATAAATTGAAAAAGATTTAAATATATGATACATATCCCATACTTGATATGCCCTACGAAACTCAAAGAGATAACATAATTAGTTATTTATTAAAAGTTCTAAATTCCACTAATTGTTTTTCTGTAGTAGAACCAGCATACAGGTTTAAAGGAGAGCATGCCCAGGGACTTAATGTGCAGAGAAAAAGGCATATTTATCTTGAGGAAAGAGCAGATTGTGCTTTTGATAGGGAACCAAGGAAATATTTAATCATAGCTAATTCAGATATAATGTCCGGAAAGGATTTTGGAGAAAAATTAGCAGCTGCCTCTTTATCAAATGTTTATACAATGCATGTGATATATAAATATCTCCAAAGCAAGAAACAAACTGAAACTGTAGGTCCATTATGGAGAAGGTTTATTCTTGATGAAGCTAGATCACCAGGCGCTAGTTTTCATAAAGTTGCAGGATACAGGAAAGATAGCTTTAAACATCTTGGAAAACTACAAGAATCTTTGAGAAGATTAACCAGATTTGAGAGAGAATTAGTAATGCCTTTATTGTCTGGTAATATGCTGCTGTATCAACCTAAATCACCCCGTCTCAAAGAATGTTTAAGGAGGTTTAGAATAGAAACAGTTCAAAGACATCAAAATGAGCATTATGAGGGGTATGATAAGAAAGGAATATACATAGTCAATCCCCCCGGAATGTATGACGCAAGGGAGGAGATGCTACCCGTGCCTGTAGAGCAGTCATCGTTTTTCACAGTTATTCCTTCACAAGAGGCAGGCAGAAGGGTTATCCAGCAATTAGATGGCAGGATAGAAGGGTATAATTTAGGGAGGGGCTTAAACGGGCAAAACCTGTTGCTATCAGACTTTTTGGCATTGCCCAACATTAAATGTGAAGAACCCCATGGGCTGGCCTTAAGGCAGGAATTGGCATTACTGGAAAGAAAAATATCTTCTACACCCCTTTCTGAGCGAGGGCCATTAATTGATCACGCAGAACACATTGCAATTCAATTGGAAGGGAATAAGGTTCCAGAGGATCATGCGCTTTCTTTATTATACGCTGACTTAACAGAGAGGTTGCAGGAACCTGAAATAATTAAAGTAGAGTCCAAAACTATTGAGCATACACCACTCATTGTAAAAATAAAATATGCCAGCAGGTCTAAAAAAGGAGTATGGTGGACAACCACTGCTAGTGGAAATTTATACGAGCTTGATTCTTTTGACACGGATTGCAATTGTTGGGGTAACAGAAGGTGGGATCACTGCTGGCATCAAAAGGATATAAGAGAGAGTATAAGGGACATCATTGAAGGAAAACAATAACATTTTTAAAATTTCCCTGTTTATCTCTGGGTATGGCCAATAAACTAGAAAATATTTACTGCGCTTTATTGAAAAAATTTGGCCCTCAACACTGGTGGCCTGTAACTTCTGATAATGCACAATTTGAGATAGTTATAGGGGCAATACTAACTCAAAACACAGCTTGGAAGAATGTAGAGAAAGCAATTGAAGCTCTAAGAAAAAACAGCTTGATTGATATTGAAAAGATAAAAAAAATAAACCAAAAGCAATTAGCAAAATTAATCCGCTCTGCTGGCTACTACAACCAAAAGGCAGAAAGGCTGAAGATAATTGCCAATTTCCTGTCAAAAACACCCCGCCCTAAAGGGCGGAGCGTGTTTTTGAGCATGCTCAGAAATCGCCCTTCTTTCTCAGAGCTAAAGCTCGGAGCGTGCGAAGGTGTCTGACATGTCAAAAAACAAAAATCCAGCTAGGGAACAATTATTGGATGTTAAAGGAATTGGCCCAGAAACAGCAGATTCTATCTTATTGTACGCTTTTAATAAGCCAATATTTGTCATAGACGCTTACACAAAAAGGATAATGGCCAGATTGGGTTTTAAGGAAGAGGGTTATGATGGATTGCAAGAACTTTTCATGAACAACCTAAAAAAGGACCATAGGATTTTTAATGAATACCACGCTTTATTGGTAGAATTAGGTAAAAATTACTGCAAAAAGAAGCCAAATTGCGAAAACTGCCCTATAACTAAATATTGTAAAAGAAATAACTGAAAAAATAGGGGTTGTTGCGAAATAGGCTTTGACCGTCGAAGTCTTTGTTTGCATTGCTTACAAAGTAAGCAATGCAAAGACGAGATGAAGCTTTTGCAACCGAAGGGAGCAAAAGCGAGTAGGGCAAAGCCGTTAATTTCGCAACAACCCTAAAAAACAAAAACCTTTATATATCTTAAAAGAAATAAGCAAGATTTGAATGATGGAGATACTAATAACATCAATTATTGCAATTATTGTTGTTGCATTACTGCTCTTCATAATCAAAAAAACAGCCAAAGTTGTTACTTATATAGCAGCTATACTATTAATAATTATTCTGATAGGTTTATTGACTAACTTGAACTTTAAAAATTTTGTTAAGGAAAAAACAGCCAAAGTTGTTGGTATGGCAATCGGCAAAGTTGAAGATAAAGCTGTTGATTATGCTAAAGAGAATATAAACATAAGCAAAATAAAAGATAACCCCATATTAGAGGTAGAAGATCAATAATTTCATAAAAAAGAGGTGCGGGATATGGCATTTTTTAGTAAATTAAAGTTCTGGGGGAAAAATAAGGACGAGTTTGGTGACCTTGGTGGCCCTGGCAAGGATCTTGGTCTTGGCCCTGATTTAGGGGGTGGCCCAGAAAACCTGGGCCTGGGCTCTGATTTAAGTTTCCCAAATGAGCCAGCACAACAACAAATGCCTCCACAACAAAGCTTTGGGCAGCCACAAGGTTTTCAAAACCCCTATCAACAGCCAAGATACGATTACCCTCAACAAGCAGCAACGCCGCAAGATGAGTATCTAAAGGCTAAAGTGGAGGTAATATCAAGCAAACTGGATGCTCTAAGGGCATCTTTAGAAAGCATAAACCAAAGGCTGGCTAACATAGAAAGGATTGCAGCAGGAGAAGAAGAGCAGCGCCCCAGAAGAAGAGCGTGGTAAAATTTATAAATATGCCATAGTAAATTCTTATTATGAAATATAAAAAAGAATCATTCATTTTCTCAATCGCATTACTAGTTGTGATAATTGACCAACTAGCCAAATTGCTAGCCTCCAAAAACATAACATCATTGCCAATAATAACTAATGTTTTCCACTTAACCTACATAAGAAACACAGGAGCTGCATTTGGCATCCTGCAAAACCAGCAATGGCTTTTGGTATGGATCTCCATAATAGTTATAGGTGCTATCTTATATTATTTTGATAAGCTTCCTAAAAGCAAGATTGCATGGACATCTATTGCCTTTATCTTAGGCGGAACAATCGGCAATCTAATTGACAGGATTAGGCTAAACTATGTCATAGATTTCCTAGACTTTAGGATATGGCCAGCTTTTAATGTGGCGGATTCTGCTTTGACAGTTGGCGCTGTAATATTAATAATCCACCTTATAAAGAAAAAATAATCATTTTAAACAATTATGCTTCTTCAGCCCCTTCTTCTTAACGTCTTCTTCACTCAACCATAGCTGGTTCTTTTTCCTTATCTTCTTTGCCCAGTCGCACTTTGGCGCATGATAATATATGCTCCTTCTGCTTGTTATATACTTTCCAGGTGTATACTTCGTAACTGCCTCTTCATAAGGCTCCATTTCTTCCTCTAATTTTTCCAGTCTTCTATCTTTTACGCTTATAACAGCTATTATAAAACCAACAGCAGCTGCTATCGTAGTGAAAAAATATACGGCATTAACCAGCCTATTTACAGAATAAACCAAAAGCAAATCAATTAATATAACGGCAAATATCAATGATAAAGAAGGCCACCCCCAATCCACCCCATTATAAACAACAAGCAGGGAAATAAAGCTTGCAAATAACAGGAACAGTATCAAAAAAAACTGCAAACCAAACACCACACCGCCTAAATCAAACGTTAAAAGAATAAGCCCGAGAAAGACTGCTAATAATATCAAATCTACAGCTAAAAATAAGTTGGTGTTCTTCTCCCCCATCTTAATAAAGGTAGAATCCAACTCATATTTAAAGATTTCTATTCTAGAGTAGTAATAAAACTAAAAACCCTCAAATTCCTCTAATTTCTTTAAATAACCCCTCTTTTTAAGAAAAACAACTTGTGTTGGTGAGTATTTATAGATGATGTCTCCCTTGCCATCGCCGCCAAACTCCCATGGCTCAACTATTAATATATCGCCTTCTCTTACCCACAGCCTTCTTTTTAATCTCCCAGGTATTCTGCATATCCTTGTCTTTCCATCCAAACACCTGGCTCTCATCCTGGAAGCTCCTAAGCGTTGGTCTAAAATACCAAGAACCTGTCTTCCATAAGGCAGCCTGATCCTGCTGATCTCTTGCTGCATCTGTTCCTGCCTTTCCTGTTCTTCTTTTTTTCTACTCATTGAGTAACAGGATAATTAAACTATTTATATACCTTTCGATAAAAACCTTTTTATATCAATTGGTTTATCCTTACACTACTATGAAAAAAAAGGGGCTTAGTGATATACCAAAAGAATATGCCTTCAATAAAGGAGGGCCTGCTTCTAAATGGAGAAGGATAATAGCATTTATTATAGATCTGTTGGTAGTTGATTTTGTTCTTTTCTTCCCTTTCAGGGGAATATTGACTAAAATAATGCCAACCGCCAGTTTTAAAGAAACCTATAGCTACCTACAATCCAATCCATCAATTTCCAAAACAATCAATATTATTATGCTGTTTTTTGGTATATTGACATTGCTATATTTTGCAATATTGGAATGGAAGCTGGGGCAAACAATTGGCAAGATATTCACAAGAATAACAGTAGCCAGCCAAACAAATAAATTAAGATTCTGGCAATGTGCTGTAAGGAGTTTGTTCCTAATACCTGTATTTCCATTTGTGCTGTTATGGGTCATAGACCCCATTTTGATGTTTTTAACTAAAACTAACCAAAGGTTAAGTGAAATTTTAAGCAAAACAATGGTTGTAAACAAATATAATTAGGTTGGGTGATAAAAATGGAAAAAAAATCAAATGTGAAATGGGTAATTATTGCAGTTGTGTTGGTTATACTGCTGTTTTTTGCATTTATTTTTGCTGGTATAGTCGCCTTATTTTTCGGTTTGAGTGAGGCAGAAAGGATAGGCACAGGAAATGTTGCTTTAATTCATATAAACGGATTGATATTAACAGAAGGCGGCGGTGGTTTCTTTGATGAGGATGTTGTTTCTTCCACCAAAATCAAGCTGGATATAGAAGATGCCGATGCAGACCCTACAATAAAAGCAATAATATTTGAGATAAATTCCCCCGGCGGTAGCGCTGTTGCCTCTGAAGAAATAGCAAACGCCATTAAAAAAGTTGATAAAACAACAGTTGCCTTAATAAGGGAAACGGGCGCATCAGGAGGTTATTGGGTTGCTTCTGCCACGGATTATATAATAGCCAACAGGATGTCTGTCACCGGCTCAATAGGCGTGATAGCATCTTATCTGGATTTTTCTGGGTTAATAAAAGATTACAATGTAACCTATGAAAGGCTCGTTTCCGGCAAATATAAGGATATGGGTGTGCCGTTTAGGGAATTAACGCCCACCGAAAGGATTTTATTCCAAAAAAAATTGGATTTGATTCATGAATATTTTATAGAAGAGGTAGCTAAAAACAGGGGCCTTACAAATGAGCAAGTAAATGATTTAGCAACTGGAATTTTCTACCTTGGCTCTGAGGCAAAAGAGCTTGGCTTGGTTGATGAGTTAGGTGGTGAAGAGGAAGCTATTGCTTACCTAGAGAAAGAGCTTAACATCACAGTTGAAATCGTGGAATATGTAGAAAAACCAAGTTTTTTTGATATTTTAGCTGGAACACTCAACGAAAAATCCTTTTTTGTTGGGAAGGGAATTGGCTCTGCTTTAACTGAAAAAAAAGCCAATAAATTAGAGGTTTGGGCTTAGAACAAAAACCCTGTCATTTTCCCTTAGCAGATTGTTTGTCTTTATCGCAACTCTCTGCCCTTTTTTTGCTTCTTTTACTTTTTTATGGCTTATTTCCATTGAGCTTAATCTTTCTTCCACGCATCCTGTTTTATTGCCTATGATTATTAATTCATCTCCAACCTTAATCGGCTCGTTTTCTACCAGGATCTCTGCTACCTTTATTTTTTTGTAATAATTTCTTATTTTACCTGCATAAAACTTTGTTTTAGCCTGTTTTGAGCCGTAAGCATCTGTAAAATCCTTTGCTGTTGGCAGGCCTAAATAAAAACCCGAGCTAAAGCCGCGATTGTAGACTGTTTTTAATTTGGTTAGTAGTTTGTTTTTTATCTTACCTAATTGTTTATAGTTATTAATCGCTTCCCTGTAACACTCCACAGCTGTTTTAACATATTCAGGGCTTCTGTTCCTTCCTTCTATTTTAAAAGCATTGATTCCTGTTTCAATCAGCTTGTCTATAAAAGGCAATGCACATAAGTCTTTTGGGCTCATTATATAATCTTCCCCTAAAGCTAGCTTGTATTTATCCTCTGGCTCGTAAGCAATGTATTTTCTTCTGCATGGCTGCAAACACTCGCCTCTATTTGCTGATTTGTTGAATATTTCCTGGCTTAAAAAGCATCTGCCAGAAATAGATACGCACATTGCGCCGTGGATGAATGTTTCTATCTTTAGCTTTAGCTTGTTTTTCTTTATTTTTTTTATTATTTCTTTTATCTGCTCCAGTGATAATTCTCTTGCTAATGTTATGCTCTCAACATTGAATTTTTTATAATAATATTCTGCGCTTTCATAGTTGCTTACAGAAGCCTGTGTTGACAAATGGATTGGTATTTTTAATTTGTTTGCTTCTTTTAAAACAGCAAAATCCCATGCTATAACAGCGTCTATTTTGGCTTTTTTTGCTTCTTTAAGTAGGTTTTTTAGTTTTTCTATCTCGTTGTCATAGATTATGGTATTTAGAGTTAGGTATGCTTTAACTTTGTTCTTATGGCACTCTGAAACAACTCTTTTTAATTCTGACAATTCAAAATTATTTGCAGTCATCCTCATGTTCAGCTGCTTTACGCCAAAATAGACAGCATCAGCCTTTGCTTTTATAGCTGCCCTTAGCATTGGCCAGTTGCCTGCCGGTGCGATTAGCTCTGGGTTCATAACAAGGGGTATTTTTTATTGGTTTAAAAGGGTTTGGATTTCAATTCAAAATTCTCAAGAAAATTATTTTATAAAGACATCTACTATATTATACTTTATTTCTAAATTGGTAAATAGTTCCCTAAACCTGTTGATATGTTCTGCGGGCACCAAAGCTATGCCTTCCTTTGCCGATTAATTTTGCATCGATTTCTTTTAGCAAACCAGCATATGTTCTGCCTTTCTGTGTATAGCCATATAATTTCCTGGCTATATTAACTCTTTTGCTGGCATTATCCATCCCTATATTCCATTTAATCAAGGCATATGGCACTAATTCTTCTTCGCCTATATCGGAAAATCTTGCCCAAATTAATATAGCATGGGAATGCATGCTTCTTTTAAGCTCGTTCCATTTTTTCTCTTTTAAATTGCCGATGGTTATGTTAAAATTATTCGCAATATTTAACCTGCCCCATTTTTTCATTCGCTCAGATTCAAAAAAATTTGTTTTTATTTTTTCTATTTCATTTGATAATGAGCTTATTTTATTAAGATTTGCTATATCAATAAAAAGGTCTATATCGCTTCTTTTAGTGCAGTCCCCTCTAGCAACAGAGCCGAACAGGATTATTTTAGTGATGGGGTATTTTTTAATAGGCGGCTGTAACATTAAATAGGATACAAAGTCATAGGTGTAAGACATCAAATCATTCATTTTTTTCGCCTTTAATTCTGGACATGTATTTTTCCAAAAAATCAATTTCAAATTTTAAACCCGATGCATTTTCAAGGATTTCCTTTATTTTATAAAATTTTTTGGTATACCCTTTAACATCTTCTTCATCAGGATAGCCATAACAAAGCTCATTCCTTTTGTTTTCCATTTCTTTC
>JAGVXP010000058.1 GCA_018303725.1 Candidatus Woesearchaeota archaeon
CTTTAGGAATAAATGTATGGTTAAAAACAATAAAAAGGCTCAAGGATTGTCAATAAATGTGATTATCATCGCAGCACTAGCTTTGATTGTGCTTGTTGTATTGATAGTCATCTTCACAGGTCAAACTAGGAAAACTATTTCTACTTTGGAAAGTTGTGGCGGCATAGCAGGAAGTTGCAGAGAAAAATCATCAGGATGTTTGAGTGGAGAGGTAGAGAAAAGTGATGCAAAATGCCAAGGTACTCAAGTATGTTGTATCAGAATTTTTAATGAGAAAAAATGATCACAATCTTAATTTTAAATAATCTCTGGCTAATAAAATCTAAAATCTCCAAAAGAGGTCAAACAGCTACAGGTTTTGAAGACATAATAGTAATAGCAATCTCCTTAGCAGTAGGGCTATTAGTCATATACTTAGTGATGAAGAATGTCATTAAAACAAAATAGAAAGGGAGATTTTGGATTCTATATTATCGTAGCTATTGCTATACTATTATTGTCTGGAGGTGTTATTTTCGCAGGAATAAAATATACATCATCAAAGCTAAGTGAGGGAGTGCAGGTTACATCATGCAGGCTTTTGAACGAACTGAAATTTGGCATTAAAAAAATGAGCAGTGAATTATTAACTTCTGGAGAATCAATCTGCAACACTATCGATAAGCATACGGATGAGAAGTTGTTCGTCCCAAGATCTAACTATAATCAAGACAAAGAAGGAGCTGAATTGGAAATAAGGGACATGATTAAGAAATGCTGGTATATGTGGCTTGATGGCGCAAAGCCGGATATGTTTAGGGGACGCCCATTAAGCGAGAACTGTTTTACCTGCTATACGTTCAAGATTAAAGAGCAAGTTCAAGGCGTAACCTACAATTCCCTGGAAAAGTCAATGGAAGATCCTTTTTATGCAGAAGACAAAAGCGACAAATGCGCCCCTGCAGGCGGTGGCTATATAAGGCAGCAATGCAATCCTGATGAAGAGGAAACTACTTCAAGAAAAATTAAAACAAATACAGATAAATGCTGCATTAAAGGATTTAGAAACGGGTGTGAAAACAAAAGAGGCATATGTGCGCAAACAAAGCCTTCAGAGTATGGAATCTACAATAGTCCAGAATGGGGATGCCCAAAATCAGAGCAAAGCTGTTATGTAGAAAAAGAGGCTATTTATTCTTATACAAGCTATATAAGAAATTTTGGTCCTAGGGGTGGCGATATATTTTTTAAGCCCCCAAGCACTTCCCAATCTAACGATATAAGCTATGCCCCGGGAGAAATATATGCTATTTCCTTTGTTAGCCCAAGCCAGAAGGTGTGTATACAAGGCGATGACCCAAGTGCAGGCTGTTACGCTATGATTGGAACTTATGGAGTAGTAATAGCAGGCGGAAGCATTATTCTTGTCAAAGTTGGCACTGTTGCTGGCGCTGTTGGAGCAGCCTTAAAAGTTATTGGCACAACTGCTAAATTGATAAGTAGCAACGCTTTGCTTGCAATAGGAGCATATCAAATAGGGGCTCTTGACAATCTCCTAAATGAAGCAGTTAATCTTGCTTTTGCCCCTATTGGGACTGATGTGCCAAACTTTATAATTGTATCAACTTTAAAGGATGCAAAAGAGCTAGGATGCGCTATAAACTATGGAATCTAAAATGTTATATAATAAGAAGGCTGATGAGGCATTCACAGCTATACAGATAATATTACTCTTATTAGTCTTTGTTGCTATGGCTGCCATTGTATGGTACTTGTGGCCATTAATGAAAGCATGGATTGACCGTATAAACATTTTTGGTTGACAAAGTGAAAATAAGAAAGAAAGGATTTACAGGCACAGAAGCGCTTCGATTGTTATTGGCGCTATTCATCTTGTTTATTATAAGCTACATTCTTTTTTCCCCAAAACAATTATTTTCAAAGGCAAAAGATTCCATTTTTTCATTCGGCTCTGATTCAATGCCGGAAAAGAATGCCCCGCAAATTTTATCACAAGGCAGAGTATCCGCAGAACTAAACAATTATTTTGACAGGCTAGTATCAAGAATAAAAAACCCGGGCTCAGGAGAGTCATGCAGGCTTGAGATAGGCAAAATAACAAACCCAAAAAGTGCCGTCATAAGTTTATACCCTAACAAAATACAAATAGGGCAAACGAGTGACAGGGGAAAAACACCACCAGAAAAAGTTGAGACAATTGAAGGATTTAAGCCGTGTTCTGTTCGAGGCGACAAAGCGGCAAAATTTCATGAATGCTTTAGCAAATCTATTAAATGCACAGATGCTTATCAAGAAGATGCATCAATCACTCTTGATAAGAGTTCAAGAATTGCGCCATTTTTGTTCAAATTTGACAGTAAGCATCTATGCATAATCTACTTGGACGGAATAGATTTTGTTCCGGGCTGCAGCCAAGTGGAAGGCAAAATAGATGATGAATGCACCGACAAGATTATAAATGCATACAAAGAGTGTGCTTAATACTGCAAAATGAAAAGGAAAAAATCCCTTGCAATGGTTGATATGATAGTGTGGTTTGGAGTAGGATTATTTGCATTCTTTATTTTGGTAGTTATAGAGCAAAACCTTTTTGGGAAAGGCAGTGCTCAGGCATCAGACTTTCTAAGCGGAAGCGAAAATTATGATGGAGATGAGTGTGGCGATTATTTTGATAAATGTGATTGTGAAGCCGGATACGAGAAAAATGAATGCTGCCCGGTTGGCATGCCAACATCAGGCGATGTTGCAAAAAAAAGGGAAGAGGTGTGTCATAATAAGATTAAAGGCACCACTAAATAGTTAATTCTTATAAAATGAAAATCCATATAAATAAAAAATCATCCATACTTTCTCCAGAAGCTCTGGTTAGAATAATAGGTGCAGTCCTTGTATTCCTTCTTATAATTTTTCCCGCTTGTGATAAGCTATACCACTATTTGAGGGGTCAAGAGTATTTGAAATCATTTGAAAATCTTGCTGATGGAATAAATAAGATGGGGCTTGGAAGAGAGACATTCACAATAAGGCTAAAAGAAACTTCAGCAATAATTGGCTTCAGCAAGAACTCTCAAAAGTATGAATGCTTTAACTGCCTGTTAGGGACTGAAAATATGGCGACAAGAGTAGTGGAAAAGCCGATAAATGACGCCTGTAACGGAAACGCATGCATCTGCCTTTGTGTTGAAGGCTTTAAGCTAGTCCCAAAAGCCGTAGAAGGAAAACAAATAGTATATGGGGAATGCCAAGCTAATCTAGTCTGCAAAAGTACAGAAAAAGACATCACAGACTATTTGCCTTTTAAAATTCATCTTGCCGGAGCTAGAGGACACTGGAATGGCTTTTTGTTTGTAAATGGTGTGGAGAATGCAAATGGACTTCAGCCGGTAAATCTGGAGATAAATACCTTAATAGCAGAAAAAAGATTTAACACAGTTGCAGTCTGCAACCAGGAAATATTGGATTTCAACAAAAGGCTCGGATTCGACAAATGCATGGTGACAGAATATGATGAGGCAAAAAGATTAGAGAAAACCAATATGCAAGAGGCACTCAAAAAATATGAAGAGTTTGTTAAGAAATATAAAATAGGCAGGGAAGTTGAAGAATCATTATTTATCATAGGCAAATCATATTTTGATCAAGCAAAACATAAGGAATCAGCGGATGCGCTTTGCCTGTTGAGCAAGGATTTTCCTGCAACCTCGTATAAAAATGATATAGTACAATTTCTAAATGCCATACACAAAAACAGCTTAGGAACTGATAATTGCAAGTAGACTGCACAAAGATATTTATATATGATACGTTAGTAAAAGATCATGATAAAAAGAGGTCAGCTAGTCCTTAAATTCATAATAATTCTTATAATTTCTGTAGTACTAGTCCTTTTTTTCCCAGCTATAGGGGAAATTTACGGCAAAAGAGAAATATACAAGAAGACTATAGCAGCGAGAGAAATAGCTTTGTTAATTGATACTCTTTATGCATATCCTTTTGACGCAACTGTATATTACGAAAAAGACCTTACTGGATTGGCTGTTGAGTTTTCTGAGCAGAATGTAATGGTTTATGATGCAAGGCTGAAGAATTTTGATCCTGCGCCGGCAAAATACCATTTTTCCGTTACAGGCGCAACTACTATAAAAGTTAAGATAGAAAATCCTAAAGCAATCAAGTTTGAAAAACTAAAAAACAAGTTAATAATAAGCAAATATGAAAATATTAAGGAATACTAAAGCAAGCGAAAATTGGGCACCTGGCTCGATGCCTTATTTTATAATATTTGTGATAATTCTGGGATTCAGCACAGTGGTGTTTTTGATGATAATCAACTCTTTTCTTGCAGGAAGCATTGATATACCAAAAAATGTTGAAGAAAGAATACTTATGGAGAGATTTTACAACTCTCCTGATTGTTTTGCATATGAAGATGAAAAAATCAGGACATACTTAAACACGATTGATTGGAACAAGTTCAAAAGTAACGCTGTTATTGACAAATGCCTGCCATCCATAGGCTCCAAATATTCATTTAAGCTCGAATTAGACAATCCTGAAGGCATTGGCAGGTTATCTGTCACAACCACAAATTGGGCAGGTGGTGCAGATTTCAGGTTAGAGCAAAGAGATGTCTTTGTTTATTATAATAATAAGATCCAAAACGGCAGATTGTCAATTTTTATACAAGATGCTTGACTCAAAAAAAGGCGGCATAGATGCAGAGGAATTGCCCGGGCTATTTGTACTCATACTGTTTCTTCTTGTTTTAATACTGGTATTATTCTCTCTTAATTACCTCAACGAATCTAAAAAGCAGCAGCAAGTTAAAATTTCATTTGAGGATATAAATGCAAATCGTAACCTAGGGTATTTTTTGCAGCTTAGCGTAGACAACAAGATAGTGGCAGATTTAGTTAGTGAGTCCTACTTGAATAATAATTATGAAAAGTTAAAAATGACATCCAATCAGTTTTTTAATCAGATTTATAGCCCCAATGGCCCAATGGGTTATGATATATCAATCAATGGAAAGAGCCTAAATTCTGCAGAGTTTGAAGATGAGATTGCAAAATCAACAAGACATATCCCGCTAATAAATGGAGAAATAGTGAGAATTGAACTGCATGTCGGTGAACGTTGAATAAAATGATAAACAAAAAAGGATTTGCTGTCCATACAATTATTTTAATTCTTGCTATTCTCATAGGTTTAGGCACCTTTTCTTATCACTATTCATTAAATGAAAATCCAGTAAGTGGTGATTATATAGGTAATGTGCAGTTAGACATCATAAGAAATTTTCAGAACGCCGAATCATCCCTCTTCTACATCGACCAGTCAGCAAAATACTCAGTGCAGCAGGCACTGCAGCAAATGGCTGACGAAGGCATTCTTTACGAGCCAGAATGCGGCTCTTTCGACGGAGTAAATGCCCTGGCTGCCATAGCAAAAAAAGGCGATGATTTTGATTTGAAGGAATGCAGCCTTGATGACAAAAGCCTTAATGAAAATTTCCTTAGGTATTTCAATGAAAGCTTCAGGAATTATATTGGAAATTATCCTGATGCCTATATTCCTGACTCTTATGAGTACGAGATAAAAGGCAATGAGCTTATTGGAAAAGCAAAGGAAAACATTGTACTCCAGATTGTTCCGGAAGGCTTCGAAGCCAAGCCTGAAATAAC
>JAGVXP010000018.1 GCA_018303725.1 Candidatus Woesearchaeota archaeon
TAACAGAGTTGTCGCGCCCGAGAGTTCATATCGACGGCGCGGCTTGCTACATCGATGTCGGCTCTTCCTATCCTGGCTGTGCAGAAGCAGCCAAGGGTGAGGGTGTTCACCTATTAAAAGGGATCGTGAGCTGGGTTCAGAACGCTGTGAGGCAGTTTGTTTAATATCTACTGGAAATGTTTGATGTCTGAAAGGAAGGACCTTTTAGTACGAGAGGAACGAAGGTTCGAAGCCACTGGTCAACCGGTTATCTGACAAGGTATGCCGGGCAGCTACGCTTTATAGGTATAAGTGCTGAAAGCATCTAAGCACGAAGACCTCCTTGAAAAGAGACATCATAGAACACAGGTAAAACACCTGTTTAATGGAACCGATGTGTAAGTACAAAGCTTCGGCGATGTATTCAGCATGCGGTTTCCAACAGTTCGTATTTGTAATCTAATATATGCATGGTTTTTCATTTATTTTTAGTTCTATCAACTCTTTTTTTGTTTAGTACAAACTCTATAATTTTGATATTAAACAAACTGCCTAGCTTGAACCCAGCTTATTAATCAATAATTTTAAATAAGAATAAATAATCTTTTTTATTATGGCACGACTTTACAAAAATATGGAGATATTCCAATTAGGGTACGAACTGGCGTTAGACATAAATAGGTTAGTTAATAAATTTCCTGAAAAAGAGAAAGATAATATTGTATCCCAGATGAGAAGAGCAGCAACTTCTATTCCAGTCAACATGGCAGAAGGAGCTGTAAAAAAATCAGACAGGGAGTTCCTAAATTTTTTAAGTTATTCATATGGTTCATGCAAAGAACTTGACGTTTTGTTGTCCATGTCAAAGGATTTAGGTTATATTACCAAAAAAGATTATGATTCTTTATTTAACAAATTAGATATATTAATGATAAAGATATTCAGATTTATGGAAAACATTGAATCAAGATTTGAAAGTAAAAAGAAGTTTTTTACGAAATTCAAGCAGGAAAAATGATATGCCTAGGGATAGAAAGTACTGCACATACATTTGGTGCTGGAATAATTGATGATAAAGGAAAAACCTTAGCTAATGTTAAAGATAGTTATACAACGGTTTCTGGCGGCATACACCCAAGCGAGGCAAGAAGGCATCATGAAGCTGTTTGCGATAAAGTTATTGAAAATGCTTTAATTGATGCTGATATTAAAGCTCATGAAATTAATCTAATCTCCTTTTCGCAAGGCCCTGGTTTAGCTCCTTGTTTGGTTGTAGGTATGGAAAAAGCAAAAGAACTTAGTAAAAAATTAGATGTTCCTTTGGTGGGGGTTAACCATTGCATTGCTCATTTAGAAATTGGTAGATTATTGACAAAAGCAAAGGACCCCGTATTGTTGTATGTTTCTGGCGCTAACACACAAGTTATCGCTTATGAGGGTGGTAAATACAGGATTTTTGGTGAAACTCTTGATAATGGTGTGGGTAATTTTTTAGACGCTTTTGCCAGGCTTTTAGGCATTGGATTTCCTGGCGGACCAAAGATTTATGAATTGGCTTTAAAAGGAAAAAATTATATTGAATTGCCTTATGTTGTCAAAGGAATGGACATTAGTGTTGGTGGGATTTTGACTAATTTAAAGCAAAAAATTAATTCCGGGAGTTATAAAAAAGAGGATTTGGCTTATTCATGCCAGGAAACTGTTTTTGCAATGTTAATTGAGGTAGCAGAAAGAGCAATGGCGCATTGTGAAAAAAATGAGTTATTGCTTGGCGGAGGGGTTTGTTGTAATAAAAGATTACAAGAGATGTGCAATAAGATGTGTAATGATCGTGGTAGTAGGTGTTTTATTCCGCTAAACAACGTTATGGTTGATAATGGGCTTATGATAGCATGGCAAGGTATTTTAGAAATGAGGAATGGAACTAAGAAATTAAATAAGGTTGATATTAGGCCTTATTGGAGAACCGATGATGTAAAGGTTGACTGGAGATAATTATTTTTATTTTTGTTTATGTGCTTCTTCAAACTTTTTTTCTTCTTCTGGGGTTAACTGTTCGAATATTGCTCCGCAGTCTTTACAAATGATTTGGTCTTTTTCTTTTTTGTATATTATATTACTAGAACCGCATTCAGGACACTCATCTTTTTTTATTGATATTTTGCCTTTTCCTTTTGCCATTCAGAAAACCTCCATTTTAAGAGTTTATTATTTTTCTAAGAATCTTCTCTTTTCCTTTCCATACCAAAGCTTCTTTTAAAACCTCTCCAATTGTTTCAACTGGTATTATTTTTATTTGTTTTAATTTATTTGGATCTATTATTATATCTTTCAGGTTTGATTTTGGTACTATAACATTTTTTATTCCTGCTTCGATTGCTGCTTCTACTTTTGATGTTACGCCTCCTACTGGCAAAACTTCTCCTCTAACTGATAGAGAGCCCGTCATTGCATAATCTTGTTTTATTGGAATGTCTTTAAAGGCAGATATTACTGAGGTAGCTACAGCTATGGACGCTGAATCACCTTCAACGCCCTCATATGTTTGCAGGAATTGGACATGTATATCATATGTTTCTTTAATGTCTTGGCCAAAGTATTTTTTTATTATGGCTGCAACATTTTTTATTGCTTCCTTTGCTATCTCCCCTAATTTTCCAGTTGCGATAATCTCAGATTCTTTTCCGCCCGGTGTTACCTGGCTTTCAATAGCTAGGATTATTCCGGAATATGCATCTTCCCCCCCAATAACTGCTAAACCATTTACTCTGCCAACTTTCTTTCCTTCAGTAATTATAACCTCATATTCTTTTTTTCTTTCAATGTACTTATCAGCCAGCTGTTTTTCTAATGTTCTTGCTATTCCTTTTGCTTCTAAAATATGTTTTTTCTGAACTAAGGAAGATTTTTGTTCCTTTGCTACGTCACCAGCTGCCCTTATTAATCCACCTAGTTCCCTCAATCTTAAGGTCAGATGGCCTTTTCTATTTGCCCTTTTCCTTGCTTCTTCAATTATTAAGTCAACTGCTTCTCTGCTGAAGTGGGGTATCTTTTTGTCTTTAACGACCTCTTGCGCCACAAAAACTGCTATCTTATTCCTGTTTTCTTGCGTGTCCGGGATTGTCTCATTCATATAAACCTCATAACCATAGCCCCTGATTCTAGACCTCAAAGCAGGATGCATATTTTTAACTGTTTCAAGATTACCAGCTGCTACTAAAATAAAATCACAAGGCACTGGCTCTGTTCTTACCATAGCTCCTGCTGATCTTTCGCTCTGGCCAGTGATCGGAAATACCTTTTCTTGTAATGCTGATAAAAGTTCTTGCTGTGTTGCCGGCTGTAATGTTGCAATTTCATCTATAAATAAAACACCTAAGTTGGCTTTGTGGATCATTCCAGCTACCACCCTTTCATGTGCTGGTGTCCCTAAGCCTCCGCTTTGGAACGGGTCATGCAGCACATCGCCAAGTAAAGCACCTGCATGTGCTCCTGTTGCATCATAAAAAGGAGCTTTTTTCATTCTAAAGTTGTCTACTATCACTCTTGGTATTTTTATTTTGCCATCCATCTTTTTGCCCAGATTAAGGAAAAGAACAAATGCTCCTAAGAAAACCATCCCGCCAAGGAAAAAAGCTGCGAACATAATTGCACCAACTGTAGAACCAAATTTATCGCCATAGTATTTCATAACCCACCAAGGAGCAAACATTGCAAGAAGCACTAATATAAACATGAAAATGTTTTGATTTTTGAACATGCCAATGTTTTGTATTCTTGCTTTAGCTATTAGTTCGCGGCCTTTGCCTGCTGGCACTGTTCTTATTAAGGGTGTGTGCTCATCATTAAGATTTGGGAAAGAGATTATATCAACTAATTTTTCCTTTGGAAGCAGTTCCGCTAAACCCATGCCCAGCATTGATTTTCCTGTTCCTGGCTCTCCTATTAAAAGAACGTGCCTTCTTTGCTCAGCTGCTTTTTTTATAACTCTAACAGAATCATCTTGGCCTATAACATGGTCTATTAGTCTATTTGGTATTTTGATAGATAGAGTTGATTTAAAATTAATATTGGGCATGATTTTAGTTAAATGAGGCATGTTTTTAAATCTTTTGATTAATATTATTAGACTGTTTGTTACTACTATTGGATAATTACAAAAACGAAAGATTTATATAGGGATTACTATGGTGGCATTTATATTTTGTATAGGAGACGAATATGGCTGGAGAAGATTTAGGTAGTAATGTTAGTAAGGAGTATAGGGATAGATTCGTAAAAGGCGCAGCTATTGGCGAGGTAGGCGCAGCTATAGGTTCCGGCATAGGGGGTTATGTCGGTGACACTTTTTTTAGGGGGAATAGGTTCGCACGTGTTTTAACTGGCGGGATATGTGGTGATTATTTGGTTGGCAGCTTATTTGATGGTATTTATTGGTATAATGCCAATAGAGAGGCCTATAAAGGGTTTAGCGGAAAATTAAGGTTTATAAAAGATGAGGTTGGTTTTCATGCCAGAAGCATTCCTGCTACTATCGCTTCTTATGCAGCTTATGCCCCAATAGGCGCTGCTTTATTGGCTTTAGGAGCGCCTGCTGTTGCTGCTACTGTTGTTGCTAGTGTACTTTCTTCTGCAATTTATATTCTTGGAAGTTTTTTCCTAAATAAGGGATATTTAAGGAAGGTCGAGGAGGAGCATGCCAGTTCTAAGGCCAAGTATTCGTCTCCAGCTCCTTCCGGCTCTTCCTAATATTCCCAACATAAAGGATAAAAGTTTAAATAATCAATAAAATAAACTGATAAAAGAGCAGTAATTTAAAATCAATAAAAAAATAATTAATGATCAAAAATAAAATAATTGATACTAATAGCAAATCTCATTAGTTATTGAACATTTGTGAGATTTGCTAGAATAGTAAATTGCAAGTAAAAAGTTCCAATATTTTTGCAATTTACTATAAAAACAATAAATAAAATAAATAACTTGCCTATCAGCAACTTTCTTTTTTAAAGAAAGTTGCCCAAAGAAAAGTTGCACAAAAGAAAAGATGAAAGAAAAAACTCTGCTTAAGATAGCTTTAATTTGCTCTGTAGTTGGAATTGCTATATTATATGCTGTTTCTTTAAATATATCAATAAATGAAAAGACAATTGATGAAATAAACAAAGGAGATATTGGAGAAAAGGTCAAGATTAAAGGAGTTTTAACAAAAGTCAGCGATACAGAAAATGTTGTGTTTTTGGAGATAACACAAGCGCAGAATATGGATGTGATAATATTTAAAGATAAAGGCCAGATTTTAAATTTGACAGAAGGCAATTATGTTGAGATTATCGGCAAGATAGAGGAATACGAAGGCAAGAGGGAGGTTATTGCGGATAGGGTGAGGGTGGTTGAGTGATAATTATTCAAATTCATTTATTGATTTAACTATATGATCAATTAGGTCTTTAGTTATAAACAAAGACGAGATGGCATATAACCCATTTAATTTTTCAATGGCTTTTTCTTTACTAATAATTTTTTCTCTAAAAGCTCTTAAAATAATACCTACTGTTCCATGTGCTTCTACACCATGCACATTTGCTACTGTTCTCGCATCTAGGTCGTCTGTTAAAAAATAATCGGCTTTTTCTTGCAATGCCAATGCTATTGCTTGTGATTCTCCTAGATCAAGATTGAATTTGTTGATTAGTATCTCTGCTACATCCTTAAATTGCGCTTTTAACTTTATTAATTTAATTTTTCTAATTTCTTTGATTTTGCTTTTTATCAGCTCATTTTGAACTTCTTCTGGGATGTAGATATTGTCAAACACCTCTAAAGCTTCAAATAGTTCAATTTCACTAAGATGTATTAATGGGCCAGTATTAGAGACAACCTTATTTGCCATGTAAGCCCCATAATACGTCTTCTTTTATGGCTGATTCTAAGCGTTCGGCTTTTAATTTTTTGATTAACTCCCTCACAGCATCTCTTATCAACTCTGATTTATTCGCATACCACCCTTCTTTTATGAGTGCATCTGCCTCGTCTATTAATTTTCTAGTTAATTTTGCTGGTACTGTTTCCATTTTCGGTCACCTAAAACGTATTACTATGGTGATACTATTTAAACTTTTCTTTTTTAATTGGCTTTTTGGCATATCCCGCAGAGACTTTATTTAGCAGTTAGCAAATCCAAAAAGATTAATATGTTAAGCTGATAAGAAGCTGTTAACAAACTCTGTTGTTATAATCCTATTTTCTTTAGAGATTCCTAATTGGTCACAGGCTTTTTCGTATTCTTTTATGAAGTCCAGTATGTCTAACTTTCTTCCTTCGCTGATAACTTCGTTTCTTATGTCTTCTGGCATGAATGGGTTGGTGGTTGATTTATTAGTTGTCCATTCTTTGCTTACGAAAGAAATGATTAGTTTAGGGTCAACAGGGTAGACTAGCTTACTTAACTCTCCCAATTCTAAAATAGAACATTTATCAATAAAATCTTCAGGTGTTTCAACGCCCTTTGCAGCGAGTATCTTTACTTCGCTCTCTTTTCCTTTTGAGTATAATTTAGCAAAACCAATTATCAAATACATCATACTACCTAAATAATAAGAATGCTTATCTAGAAGTTCGTATTTTAAGAAAGTGTCTTCTATTTCTTTAATAGAACCATAACTTGTAATGCGTTCAAATAGAGGAGCAATAGATAAAAAAAGACCTACTGAAAGTGGATGCATAAGTTGTCTTTCTGTCAGATCATTAAATGTAGTTAAACCTTCAGATCTTATCTTAAATAATGTAAGATTTAATAAATATTTATTATACAATTTTACGCCTTCTTGTCTATTGATATTATAAACTTCTAATGCTCTTTGTTCTTCATTCATTATTTGAAGTTCATTCTCCTTTATAGCGTCTTCTGATAAATGATGACTTAGTTCATGAATTAAGGCTTGGTAAAGATATTGCTCTTTTGATACTCCTAATGGGAAGAGTGTATGTATAAATCCAAAATAGAAAAACCCAAATACATCACACCTAATTAAAATTTTGTCTTTCTGCGATACACCGCCTTCGTACTTAAAATAAATTCTTTCCTCCCAGTTTTCTGAGATGTTCGCATCTATATTTGTGAAGAGGATGTTAACTTTTAATTGGTTGATACCCTCAAGAAGAAATATTTTAAGTTTGTCAACAGCCTTTAAAGCCGAATTTGTGCATAAACCCAAATATTCATTAATTATAAATTCCACTTCAGTATGGTATTTATTTGTTTTTTTAGGAAACATAGGATGGACACTTATTTCGTCTGACCCTTTTCCATATCTCCTACCTACTTTAATAATTTCATTGATAACAGCTTGGCTATTAGGATAACATTTCTCATCAAATTTAACTGAGATTTTGGCTATCTTTTTCTTTCCTTCAACTTCTATTTCTTCTGTTTTTTCGTATTTTAGTTCTTCTAGTGGAGGTTCTGATACTTTAAGTTCAAAATCCTTAATTTTTCTATAAATGATTTCTTTTGTTGGCGGCAGACCATTACCCCAACTATTAGGCCACATATAAGAACCAATCTCCTCAAAATAAGGCCCTAATGCCAGGGGTAATAAGACATGGATTGTTATTCCGCCTATTCTTAATTTATTTAGTAGCTTAATTTTATTGTTTTCATCACTCAATTTTTTAATTCCATAGGGTGCTGTTGGTGCATGCGCGTAATGAAGTACATCATATTTTTTTAAATCCTCTAAATCATTAAGAGCATCATCAGCTATAACAATAACCTTCTTTTGTTGGCCATTAAAAGTGTAGAACAATTCAACTTTGCTTTTAGGCTTTAATGGCAATTTACCTTTTATTTCTAATTGGGTTTTACTTATTGTTTTTAAAAAATCAATTTCATAGTTTAGATTGCTATACTCAGATGAACTAAATTGGGGGTCTACTAAAACAATTTCATCAGATTCAGACAACCTAAAAACATGGTCTATTCCTTTGAAGGCCCCTGGATAGAATAGCTTAAATTTAGTCCCGCCAAAATTCTCCTTTAGCAAAGGAACTAAACATTTTGTTTCTTCTGGAGAATAATCTTTATAATGTTCTTCCTCTTCTGGTTCAGGAAGTTCTGGTGTTGGCTCTGGTCCTTCATATGTTCCATGGGGCCCTTCATAAGGCTGTGGTGATTTCTTAGGCTCTAACAAACTTATTAATTGTTGCGTAACTTCAATTTCCTGCTTTATTTTTTCAGAAAGTTTCCTATAAGACATTAGTTGGTAGTTGAATAGTCTTACTGTTCCATCTTCTAACCATTTTTTTGTGAATATCCACGTTCTTTTTACTCTGTCAGTTAAATGCTTTTTATCAAGAATATTTTTTAATTTTGACTCGTTAAGTAATTCTTGTTTTGATTCCCTAAAATAGGTTGATAAAGAAGCAACAATCTCCCTTCCAATTTTATCTAAATTTGTTATAATTGCTTTTATCTCCTCATTTGTTTGCTCATTCAAAAGAAGCCTGATTGCCTGGTTTAGCTCAAATTCTATTTGATATAATTCCTTCAAAAGGTTTTCTAGAATTATTTCGCTCTTGGTTAATCTTTCAGTAACTGAGAGCTCCTCATCTGCTTTTTCATATCTTTTATCAGTCCGATCCATTAAGTGGGGAGATGTTTCTTCTAAATATAGGGTTATATCTTTTTCATTTTGTATTTTACCGCTTATTTCTTCTGAAAGTGCTTTAGTTTCTTTTAATAAGCTTTGTTTTATTTTTTCAACATTCCCTATTTTTGTAATTACTTCCTTTTTCCTCTCTATGATGCCATTTAACAGCTCGGCAGAAGTTTTTTTGGGCTTTTCTGGTTCTTTGGGTTCTTTTTTTCCTTCTCCTTTAGCACCATTTATTATGATTGGTTGTCTATCTGTAAGCATCTGTTCAAGGGCATTTTTAGAAATCCAAACATATCCACCTTCCCCCCAAGCAGACCCCCAACTGTTTCTTATCTTAAATGCAGGACCTTTTGTTCCATCACCATAATCCCTATGAGTGTGATAACCCATACAAACAACAGCATGGCGTCCACGATAAGGACCTACTCCGCTAGTTACCGTCTCCTTAGCCTTATATGCATCAAATGATTTGTTTACACCTATGCTGATATTTATTGGAATTGGTGCGTCTTGCCTTAAACAATCTATCAAAAGGTCTGTTTTGTTTGGGTCTGAAACATTATAAGGCTCTAATCTAAAAAACCCCAATATTTTTTGATTGGGTGCATCATTTTGTGCTTCTTCTGATGGTTTTTCGTCTTCTTTATGAACTGGGTAATACATCCATAATTTACCTTTGCAAGCTCCATTATCTTTAACAAAGTTAATTGATTTTTCTGTGGTTCCATAGAAAGGAAGTTTTCCATGATTCATATAATAAAAAACAAAGAGTTCTGAAATATCTTTTTCATCTTTAGAAGGATTTTTTTGATACCATTTAAATAATATTCAAGTAATGCACACGTTGCAAATGCAGCACAAGATCCATAAGGATTCTGTTTTTTTGTATCTAAAAAATTTTCTTCTAAATCTATTAATAATTCCTCACTAATAGGAATTGGTGGTTTTTTTGGAATCTCTTTTGGGGGTACGGTTGGGGATACGGGCGGGTCTTCTTGATCAGGGGTTACTGGGCCTGGACCCCCTTTCCCAGGATCCCACTTGGGATCAGGAATATTTGTGGATGGTTCAGTTGATCTGCCTCTTCTTCTCATCATCAAAATGATTATAATTATTATGGGCATTGCCGCTGTCCATAACCAATTCTTATTCCATCCTTCTTTTTTTTCTTCGCCTGGTTTTTCTTCAACTGGTTTTTCTCCTATTGGTTCATCCTTAAAGAAGTCATCCACTTTTGTTGTTGTATCTTCAAAAAAATTATCCAAATAAGAAGGATAAAATAGATTACCAAGGGTTATTGACTCTCCATTGTCTAGACTGTAGAAATAATTATAGCCTAAAAAGAAGATTAATCCACCTAATATAATCATAGTCCACAATACACCCTTAGTCAAAAATGCCTTTGGTGCTTTTTCTGATGCGTTGCTTTTTGGAGATTCTTCTGCCATCTTATTTTAAAATGTCAATAACCTTTTTTACCTCTTTGTTTTTTATTTTGTAAAATATGAATTTGCCTTCTTTCCTTGAAGTGATTATGTTATTTAAGTGCAATAATTTTAGATGAAGGGAGATAGTAGGCTGAGCTTTTTTCACTTCTTTGACGATTTGAGAAACTGTTTTTTCTCCTTTTAACAAGCCCTTAATTATATTAAACCTTGTCTCGTCTGACAAAGACTTAAGCAACTTTATTCTATCATCTGCCATAATTAACGGATTTATATATTTAAATATATAAATATATCTCTTTAGTGACAGGTAAATTTAAATAAAACATATCTTTTAATAGAAGGCAATATGGTGGATTTGTTTTTTCAGTTATTAATTGCAGTTTTGATTGGGTGTTTTTTTGGCATCATAACGGGCTTGACGCCAGGGGTGCATGTAAATTTGGTGGCTATGCTGCTTGCCAGCCTGTCCGGCTATTTTTTAGGGTTTACAAGCCCGATTGTTTTATGCACATTTATAGTTGCCCTTGCTGTTACGCATACTTTTTTAGATGCCATTCCTTCTATATTTTTAGGAGCGCCTGATGCTGATATGGCTCTGAATGTTCTACCGGGGCATAGGATGCTTTTGCAGGGCATGGGCTATGAGGCTGTAAAATTAACAGTTGTTGGCTCTTTGATGGCATTGATATTTACTGTTATAGCATTTCCTTTTGTCCTGCCGTTTCTGCCAATGGTTTATTCATTTTTGCAGCCCTATATCGGCTATATCCTGATTGTTGTGGTTATTTATATGATTTTGAAGGAAAAGGGGCTTAATGAGAAATTCTGGGGTTTTGTTGTTTTCATGCTAAGCGGGGTTTTGGGGCTGATTGTTTTAAACTGGCAGAATTTAGAACAGCCATTATTTCCCCTTCTTTCAGGGCTTTTTGGCATTAGCACCTTATTATTGTCGCTTTCTGAAAACGTAGTTTTGCCAAAACAAAGGATAACCGAGATTGTCAAGGTTGAAAAGAATAAAACTTTCAGGGCTGTTGCAGGCGCTGTAGTTTTTGGCAGCCTGGCTGCTTTATTTCCGGGCCTGGGCTCAGCACAGGCTGCTATAATAGCAATGCAGGTTGTTGGTGAGATTGGAATGTATGGCTTTATTATTTTGATTGGCGGGATGAATACTGTTAACTTTACATTTTCTTTGGCTACGCTTTACAGCTTACAGAAGGCAAGGAACGGCGCAATTGTTGCGGTGCTTGAAATAATCAAGTCTATTGACATGAATGGGCTTGTGGCGTTTACAGGGGCTGCTTTGCTGGCTGGCGGGATAGCCACATTCTTGACTTTGGGCATCAGCAGGGTATTTGCTAATTTCATGAACAGGTTGAATTATAAAATGCTTGCTTTAGGGGTTATAGCATTTATTGTGGCATTAACTGTTTATTTTTCCGGCTTTGTTGGATTGCTGATTTTAATTATAAGCACGTCTGTGGGGTTGGTTGCTCCTTTGACTAATGTCAAAAGGAGCCTGTCTATGGGCTGCCTGTTGCTGCCGGTGATACTCTATTTTGTGATTTAAAGGAAATCTTTTTAAATAAGGTATAATTCTTGGCTTTTATGGAAGGCATAATTGCAAATTTTAAGATGAGCAGGCATGTGCAGAAAGGAAACCATATGGTTGTTAAAGTTAAAGGTATAGCTAAAAGAGAAAAAGCAGCCGAGTTAGTCGGTAAAGCTGTTGTTTGGAAAAGCCCTGCTGGAAAAGAGATTAAGGGCAAGGTAGCCAGCGCTCATGGCAATAAAGGCGCTGTTAGGGTTATTTTTGAGACGGGCATGCCAGGACAGAGTTTAGGTAATAAAGTTGAGATTAAGTAAGTGTATTGGTTTTATAGTATAGTATAATGTTCGTGCTACCGAGCAACGAAGTTGCGAGTGTAGCACCCTTTTCTTTGCTCATTTCTTTTGATAAAAAGAAATGTTTGAGACGGGCATGCCAGGACAGAGTTTAGGTAATAAAGTCAATATTGCCTAATTCTTCAAAAAATTTATAAATCAGCTAAATAATAGTTAGTTTTATGGCTAAAAAAAAGAGGGAGATAGAGAGGGAACTAGAGAAAGTTGAGAAAGTTGAAGAGAAAATTCTTAAGAGATTGGATGAGGAGGAGAAAAAAGAGGAAGAGATTGAGGGGGTTGAAAAAAAACTCTGGAAGAGAGTTGAAGAAACTACAGAGCTGCATGAATCAAAGGTCAAGGTTTTTGGTTTTGCTGATTTTGCACAGTGTGTTGTTGGTGCTACGCTTTTTGGAATACCCGCTATGTGGACGCCCGATTTCTGGAATTTTATAGATGGTTTGTGGTCGACACCGCCTGTACCTATACCCACCTACAAAGTTTTGGTTGTACACCTATTCATCCTATTTTGTGTCATTGTTACTCTTAACTATGCATTCAGGAAGAATTTTAAATTTGACTATAAATTCTTAAAGGCACTTAGCAAAAGAGTTTTTTATATTTATATGGCTGTGATGGTCACAATGATTTTGTTGTTATGGGGTTTTCACAGGTTAACACCAGATATAACAACATTGACAATGATAAGGTATATTTTGTCAACGCATTCAATTGGAATGGCCGGCGCTGTCACATTTGACTTTATACTGGATTAAGGAGGTGCATCAGATGATAGATGAAAAATATATAAAGGAATTTAATTTTAATAATGTGGTGTATTTGGGGTTGGGAGCTTTAGTTTTTGGATTTCCGTGGCTGCTGTTTCCTGATTTTTGGGCCAGACTAGTCCAGATCCCCTTGTGGAAGATGGTTTTTGTTGAGGTTATGGCTGTCTTATTCTTACTAATATTTTTTGCATCGCTTTTGATAAAGAAGCACAAATTAAGCTATTCCCTGGCAATTGCGTTCAGAAGGCTTTTTTTTGTTTATATTACAGTGTTTGTAGTGGCAACTGCAGCATTGGTTGGTTTTGGGAGAATAGCCTTTGCTGATCCTTTGGCTATTTTTGGGAGAGCCATGCTAACAGCGCATATTGTAACTGGCGCTGGAGCTGTTTTATTTGACCTTCTAATGAGCAAATGACTAGCAAATCTCTAATGGTGTCTCTATAATCCCTTTAGCCAACAGGTACATAAGCAACATCCCTAGAAGAAATGCTACAACAGACCATGTAACAGGGTGTGTTATTATTCCTTTCTTTGTTTTTAATAGTTTAAGCATATGCTCACCTCAGGGTTCTCTTTTGCTTTTTATTATATAAAGTTTTCTATTTTGGTTTTTTTGTTGGTGTTTGTTGATATAGAAAACTTTATATATTAGAAGTTACTTTTAGTATATATTTGTTTATTATTAGTAACTATTAGTTACTTTATAAAAGGAAAACTGGATAAAATGCCTAAGGATGTCCCGGTAAAGATTGATGCTGAATTGAAGAAAAGGATAGAGGAATTTATTTTAAGGGGGGAAAACAGATTTGATTATCCTTCTGTTAAAAACTTTGTTGATAAGGCTGTACTCAAACTTCTGAAGGAATTAGAGAATAAAAGAGGGAAGAATGAAGAATAAAAAACTGCTATTTATGGTAGTAGCAATTTTAGTAGTTTTAACTATTCTCTCCTCTGTTGCAGTAGAAGCAGCTATTACAGATGATATAAGAGATTCACTTTCAAATATCAGAAGCAAAGTAGGAGGCAGGGGAAGAGATTTCCTTCCAGTTATTGTTAATGCCATAATATTAGGGCTTGTATTCTATTTATTAGCAACTACTATAGGCGGAAAATGGTTTGGTGCAGGCTCTAAACAAGGAAAAGCCGTGCTTGTTATTGTGATAATAATAGCTTCAATATACTTTGCAATACAGATTGGTGAAAAAACAAGCGGAGAACTGTTCAAGAACAAATTTATATGGGGAACTCCTGTATTCAAAGATGGAGTAGAGTATCTATTTGGGGAAGAGAAAGCAGATGGAACAGCTGGAATATTAACACCTAAGAGATTATTCATATTTATAGGGCTTTCATTACTGATATCATGGCTGTTTATTGCAGTATTAAACGTAGGCAAAGGAAAGCATAAGATAGATGCTGCTTTAGCAATTATAATATCAATGGATGCAGCGCATTCTGGGGTGATTGGAAAGAATGGTGTTATAACACTTGGTCAGTTTATTGCAACCTACTTATTGTATAGGCAGTTTAAGAGTGAGAGAGGAGGGCAAACGAGAGACTGGGGCGCTCTTGTTTGGGCTTTTGCATTAGTCTCAATTATCTCTTCAATTGTATTCCCGGATAAAGGATTTTTTATATTTAGGCTCTTTAATATCAGTTCTCCAGGTGGACTGATAAAAACAATTATCTTCTGGTTCGCACTTGGGCTAGCAATACCATTACTTGGGTTTGGTGCGATAAAGGGAGCGCAAAAATCACGCATACTTACAGATGGTGTAAGTTACCTATTCTCGGGCGGCCTAGCAAATTGGGTATTAAGCTCAAAAAATGTTTTAGCTAGGTTCTTAAGGAGGATAAGACAATGGAAAGAAGGAGAACCAGAAGAAGAAATCCCATTTGAGTTCAGAAGAAGAAAAATTGAGTTTGCTACATTGATGAATTATTTATTAAGGATACAGATTTATGAGATTAAAAAAAATAAAGTAGCAGAATTAGAAGTTGAGATTAATAAAATAAAGGATGATACATATAAGAATGTTAGAGCTGCTAATAGACTTAAATCAGATATTTATGAATACAAGCAGGGAATGACAGTTTACCAAGATCCAGAAACAACCGAATGGAAAACAAAAATAAGGATTATGGAATTCTCAACTGATGATGGAGCACTGCATGTCCATCCTCTCCCTGGTAGAGATTATCCCCTTGGTGGTAAAAAATACACTGAGGAATATGGGACCAGCAAAGAATATAATATAGAATATGTCTATACAAAACCAAAAGAGCTAGGAGAGATTGGATTTGGTAATCACAGATATTTGATGTTTACTGTGGTTAACCATCTAAAAAAAGTGCTTGAAAATACAAATAACCTACTTAACTTAAATGAAAAAGAATTAGAGCTTAAGGTAAGTTATTGGAATAAAACTGTAGGCCCTTATATAGGTACTGTAGACAATTTCTTCAATATAGTTATTAATGAAAAAGAACCACCATTCTACACAATGTATTACAAGAAAAACCATGCTAATTTGAAACATTATGGATGGACACAGAAAAGAGAGAGTTATAGAATGCAGGTACAGGATCAAAATAATAGTAGCAGAGGAGGAACGTACATGCACGCTTATCATTACTGCAGGGCATGGGCCATGCCAATGCTTATTCCAGCAAAAAGAGTAGAGGACAAAGAAACAGGTGATGTAAGTGTTGTGCCCGATATAGACAGAATGCCGGATGACCTCACTAAATTAGCTAGGTATAAAGCTATTGTTGGGGTTCAAGATGAATATGGAACATTTGGCAGCACACACACATTGTATGAAGTTGATGAAAGAGGTATTTTCATGGATGACTTTAATCAGATTAGAGCTAAGAATGAAAGACCAGATTTCTTGTCTGATGGTGAAGAGATGAAAAAACTGGAGGATGTAAGTAAATTAGATGATGGATTATATTATAGGCAGGTTCTACCTGAAGAAATGTTTGAGCATGCAAGCCCACAATTTATTATGAGTAATCTCAATAAATACTGGCTTTATTTTACAAGGGATTTTAGAACTGGCAAATATCATCCGTGCTCTAGGAGTGTTTATGATTATATACAATGCCATAAAGGACAGAAAGTTAAAGGAAGATTAGGTAGAGAAAAAGTAATAGGGAGGGATTTTGGTTATTCGAGCTTACAGAGATTAAAGAAAGTTAGTGAGGATAATCCTGCATTTGATAGGGAGGCTTTAAAAGATCCAGGCAAGTTTATCCACAGAGGATTAAGATGGCATAATATTACTGAAGAAGTAGATTTAAACACACCTCCAAAGAATTATGCTCCTGCTATCTCAACTCAAGGCTTAACTAAATATTTACAAAGCAGAATAAAATATAAGGTAGCAGATGTTAAGTCAAGACAAAAATATCTTAAAGATTGGGTATTTGACAGTTTAAGAGAGGATACAATCTTTGAATTTGGAGGCAAGGGTGAGGAATAATGAATGGTGATGTATTTCCAACAAAAATAAGAAGGGATAAGCTTGTTGAGGTAGTTTACTATTGGTTGGATAGGGTAAGTGATGATCCTGAACTTGAAGCTAAATTAGCTGAATTACAAAAAGTTGCTTATGAACTAATAAGATCAGAAGCTAGCAGGCCATTTAACAGAAAGAATTTTTTGAATGATGAATGGATTACAAAAAACCATAGAAAATGGGCAGGTGTAAATTTAGTTTTAGAGGAGAGGAAAAAACCAGCAACTGAAATGCAGTTTAGCATGAATGTTCTTTCAAGATTAAGTGAGATACAAGCACTTGATCATAAATTAGCAGAAGCTATTACAAAATTGAATATAAAACCAGAGGAACTGCCATTACTGATGCAACTTCAACAATTAACAAAGGGTTATAACAGGGAAGAGGCAATTACCCACTTTATTGAAAGATATGAAACTTACAGCAGCCAATTGGAAAAGTTTGGTGATGAAAAATTAAAAGCAGCAATTAGCGGCATCCTAAAAAATGTGGTGGATATGGAGTTTAGGCTAGCTAAAGAGAAACCATTTATAAAAAGTTTTCTAGACCAATTAAAAGGCATGGTAGAAGCAGGTCTTAGTCCTATAAATTTAAGAAGTTATGTTGCCATGATATATCAGTTGAGGTACCATCTAGGAACTATTTACAGGGATAATAAATTGGTTAAAAGGATGGATGAATCAGAGCCTCTTAGACGCCTCACCTATCTTTTAGAAGAAAGGGGCTATTTTAGTATGCAAAGGTATAGAGACAGGAAAAATGCTGAGAAAGAAGGTCTTCAGTTTAGATTTTATAAATCAGAGCAGACATATGGATGGGATTATTTCCTGAAGCGGTTCTTCCCAAAACGAAAGGAAGAGTTTAAAAAAATAATTAAAGATTTTGGTGATAGGGAAGCTGTTGATGAATTGAAGGGATTAAAAAAAGACCAAGCGATTGAGGATTGGATAAGGAAATGCGGTGAGATTGAACGAGGATTATATAATAATGGCAAAGTAGGCGGGATAATAGGAGAGGGAATTAATGTTTTGATTGAAATTTTGGAAAGAAGGGTTAAAGAAATTGAAACTGATGTTGACTCAAGAATGCAAGAAGCTTTTAGAAAAATAAGACCCAGATTAGAGAAGAGAAAAGGAGAGATAGAAAATGGAGCAAAAAGGATTATGAAATCAGCAGATGAGAGAAAGAAAAGACTTGGCAAGGTTTTAGCTAGAGCTAGGAAGATGTATAATTCAAAGGAAAAAAAGATTTTTGGAAAGGATTTTTATGAAGTGGTAAAAATGATTGTGGAGTTAAAAGAGCATTATGATTTAAGCACCCCAATGGGGGTTATTAGTAAAATAGCTGAAGCATCTCCTGCATGGTATGATTATTTAGAGAATAGCACAAACAGAATAAATGGTTCAATTGGATCTGCTATTGGAAATACAATAGGATGTATTTTAGGTTGTGAACAGGTTGCTAGTTTATATGATGAAATGCTAGTACAGCTATTGCGTTCCTGCCAAAGGATTGTTCATGCTAAAGAATCCGGCAGATTGGATAAAGCAATTGTTCTTGGGAGAGAATTCAATGCAAAACTAGTTGATTTAATGAAGTTTTTGGCTGATAATGGAATTGAAATCAAATGGGCGAATATTCCACAATTAATAAGGAAACCAAATCAAAATGAGGTGAAGACTAATGCCAACTAAAGCTGAAGAAGGTAAAGGAGTAGCTGAAAAAGCAACTGAGGCTGTGAAAAAGAAAGCTTCAGTTGAATTTAGCAGATGGAAGAACTGGTTAAAATCCAATTCTAGATGGAAAATGGAAAGACTGACTAGAGGTAGAGTTAAGCTTCCTTTCCATGAAGTTGATGTAGAAGGGTATGAAGTAAATATTGAAAATAAGCTTGATAGAGAAGGCGTCACAGAATCGTTCAAACAGATTATTAAACAGATGCTATCTGTTGAAAAAAGGTGGGATAATTTTAGAGATAAAGCTTGGATGGATATACAGGAGAAGTATTCAACAGCTGGTTTTGTGAGGTTCCAGGATGAGGCTCTTAAAGAATCGGGTTATGCAAAATTTGGAACAGCAGGGGGCGAATTAACTTTATCAGCTAAAGATATAAAGGACATAAAAAGTGAGGAAGGGGGGGAGTTAAAAGCATTAGACCCTAAGAGAACGGAATGGTATCCTTTAAAGATTAATTTAGGCGAATATGGAACTGTGGAAGAGGTATACCCAGCACCAGCATCTGGAAGATTAAAATACTGGAGTTCTCTCCTTAATGATAAAGATGATTTTGCATCAGATTATGATGTTTCATATTTTGGTTTTAAAAGAGAGGGACCGTGGAGAACAAGTTATTGGGAGTTAATAGATAAGACAACAAAAAAGGTTGCAGATAAATTAATTGCAAAACATCCAGATAAAGGAATACAAATTAATAAGAATTTAGAAATTGTTCAATCAGCATTTAAAGATGTGGTTACAAAAGCATTTGTTGATTTTATCAAAGGAAGGGAAGATGAGATATTCAAGCATTATAAGGTGGTTGGCGATGCTATAGATATTATAGAGAATATGAGAGATGATCTAAATGCTAATATACCTGCTTCTTTGGTTAATATAAGATTCGAACGTTCTTACAAATATATCAACCCCCTAAAACTTTTGACTGCTTTTGACTATGAAAGGATGAAAGTTTTGGATGCAAAAGATATAACTGATTTAACAACATTTGAAGATGTTCTAACAAAGAAATTAGAAAGTACAAAAGATATTAAAATAAAATGCGGGATTATACAGGAAGAAAGAGAAAGGTTGAAGCCAATAGCAAGAAAATTAAAGTTTGTATCTACTGCAGCAAGAGAGATAGATAAAGCTGTGTCTTTTGGGGGAAGATTAAAAGAAAAGATAACCAACCTACAATCAGCAGGCGATAAATTTAAAATAGCTGGTGGGGGTATAAATACTGTCCCTGATAATCCTTTAACTCCTACTGATAGCGAGAGAATAAAAAAGTTAACGAATGGTGAGATAGAGCTTTTAATTAATTTTGAAGGGGAATTAAATGAAAAGATAAGCAAAGAAAAAGACACTGAAAAAAAGGCACGAATTAGGGAGGAAGAAGAACATAAATTAAAGCTAATAGCTGATAGATTAGGATTCAAATCAGATAGTGGAGAAGATATAGAAACTACAATCTTATTTGGCAGAAGATTAAAGGAAAGGGTAACATTAAAGGAAAGGGTAACAGACCCTAAGAAATTAGGCAACTTTTGGATGAGGGATGACTTAAAAAATCCAGATCGTGACATAAGGTCTCTTTGCAGGGTAGACAAAGTTCCTGGTTTAGATGAAAATGGATGGCCATATGAAGTAGCTGGCAAAGGGTATAAATATTATGGAAAAACAATTCCAGAAGGAACTGTATTGATAGATGTTTTTGATGGTTTACCACAAGGGCAATGGAGAAGCGTTAAAGAAAAATATATTGCTGAGATGGATCCTCTGCTTATGGCTAATATTATACATAATGAGTGGGATGCTGTAAGGGATGATATCAGGGATGGAAGATTCCATATAAATAGTTTAACGGCAATGGATTACCTAATGGCTGAAAACCCACAAATTGATTCTGCTAAAAGTAGTAGTTTGAGAAGGGTTTATGAATGGCCGCCAGCAAATGAACACCTTTTGAAAGATAAAAACTATGCAAATAATTATAGGAAATATATAATGAAATATTACAATTGTGACAATAATACAGAATTTGAAAAGAAAGGCAAAAGAAGACCAACTGACTTATCACCAGCATTTGATAAACGTTTCTTAGAGCGAGGCGGTGGTATAGAGGATAAATGGGTTCATTTAGGAAGAAAATATTATTATGATCCTGCATACAGGATTATAAATGAGTTGAAGGATTGGGAAAAGAATCCAGAGAAAAGACCAGATATTGCTTCTGCTATTGGGCCAACAATAAGCAGCAGGGGCATTTCAATGTATATTATTTTTGAGGTATTATTCCACATGAAATTTTATGATCAAGCTGGAAAGGTTTTAAGAAGAATAGCTGGCCCAGATCATTTTTATGATTTTGGCCCTAGAGTTATGGGTGAAGAAGGAACAAATGATCCATTAAATCAAGCAGCATTTAAAGCGCAAATCGATGCTGCTGAAGAGGGCGTTAAAAAGAGTATAGAGGCCATTGATAAAGCAAGAGAGAAAACATTTGGAAAAAGTATTTTAGATGAGATAGAAAAACATTAAGCAGCCCCAGGCTTATATCCAGCTTGCTGCGCTAATTGTTGTAATTGCTCTGGTGAATATTTCTCAGCTGGTGTTTTTTCTTTCTTTTCTTCTTTTTTTGATCTATCATTAGTTAGAAATAAACCTAAAGAGACAGCAAGAGATTCCAGAAGTTATATTCACCATTAACCATCACCCTTTTGCCATTGATAATTTCTTTGTATAACCTATGGCCTTTTTTATACTCGCTTATAAAATCCTTTTTTTTAATAAATATGGGGTTGACCTCTATATCCAGCAAAGCTTTTGCCCTGTTTAGGCTATTGATGTTGTCTTTGTTGGAAACTATCAATAGGTCTAAATCAGATTGTGGAGTTTCTTCACCAGATGCGTATGAGCCAAAGACTAATGAAAAATCCGAATCTAAGCTATCCTTTAACGTAAGCAGAAAGCCTTTTAATCTCTTATGTTTGTTAATGAAATTTTTAAATCTGGATTTCTCAGCAAGAACAAAAATTTCAAGGTTATTTTTGCTTAGTATAAGATTAGGGGTTTTGCTTCTTCCTATTCTTTCTACATTTACAATACCTGCTTCAACTAATTTACTGATTATCTTAGATACGCCCATTACACTTAACTTTGTAGTTCTTGAGATATCATGATATGTAAGATTTTTATTACTAAACAAAACTACAACTATTTTAAACAGATTATCAGTTGTTTTTATCATTTTCTTATGTTCTCAATATACCATTTATTTTACTAACAAAATCCTGTGCATTTTTAAAGACTTCTTCTGCAATTTCCCTTTCATTATATTCTAGGGATGGCTTGTATATTATTGAGCTTCTTACTAGCCTTAATTTGCTTGCAAAGCCAATTTCCTTCTCGCTGATTTCAGCAAGATTATCCTTTATTTTTGATATTTTTTCTGCTTCTTCTGCGCCTAATTTTTTAAGTTTCAGCAAAGATACCAATAAGCAGAAATGATCCTTGCATTCTCTTCCAAGCTCTTTTATTAAAACAGCGTTTCCTGCCTGAAATATTGCAGAATATGCTGGTACTATGACCCATTCATAGTGTTCATTATCAAGCATGCTCTTGGCAGCCGCAAGAGCATTTGTAGCTGATTCAAGATAATCTTTATACCTATCTTTAGAAATTTCAACAAATGTATTAATCCGCTCTACCATCCTCCTTTCTCTGCAGCAGTCTTCATATGCACTTATAATTTTATCATCTGTTTTAGGCAGATTATCGCTTAATTTGTCTATTTTTTCCATTTTATTGTAAACTATTAGTTTACATATATAAACTTTTCGTTTACAAAGGCATACGTGAAAAAGTCTAGCCAAAAAAGAAATAAGATTGTGTAAGATTATCCGCGCAGCAACTTCCGAGTGCTGCGTTCGGAAATTGTTACTTCTT
>JAGVXP010000044.1 GCA_018303725.1 Candidatus Woesearchaeota archaeon
TAAGCTCTTGGTTGTTGTAGATGGTGTAATTGGAATTATTATAAAGCCAGTTAGTGGTTATAGTGTTGTTGCTTCCTGCTGTTAGGTAGATGGCTGCTGATGTTCCTTCAACTCCTGCTGAAGCCCCTGATCCTGAAGCACCTGCTGGCCCCTTGTAAGTTTCAGTTATATTATTGTAAGTTAGATTATTGTTAGAAGAATTACTTAAATAAATGCCGATTCCTATACCTCCTGTTCCTCCTCCGGTACTACTTTGTCCTGCAGTACCTCCCTGACCCCCCGTTATTTCTTTTATAGTGTTGTTTGTTATATTGTTATTTGCTGAAAATTCCAAATAAATCCCATGGCTGTTGCCTCCTGTGCCTCCTAATCCGCCATCATCCCCAGATGTACCACCAATGCCACCATATATCTGGATTATTACATTTAAGGTTATATTATTACCAGAAGAATTAAGCAGATATATGCCTTGAGCTGTTTTTCCTGGATTTCCGGTAGCACCAAAATCTCCAGTAGCACCAGCTTCTCCTGTGAAATTAGCAATTGTATTATTTTTTATTGTAAAACCAGACGAATTAATTAAAACAATTTTGCCTAAGTTTGTTTGGCTGGAATTCTTAACTGATATACCATCTTTAACTGTAATGCCTGTTTTGTTGTAATAATAAAATATTTTATCCTCATCTAAACTATTTGTTGTATCTATCTCGTTATTATAGCTGTCTGAGTTTATATAAACTCCAAAACCCATTTGCTTAGACCCATCTGAACCTGCAGCACCACCACCATCTCCTCCTAATCCGCCATTTAACTGAGAGATATTATTTAATGAAATGTTATTGCTTGTTGATGATGTTAAATAAATTCCAGCTGCTAAACCGCCTGTACCTCCTGAACCCCTACCTGAACCAGTGCCTCCTTTACTGCCATTTATTTCTGTTATATTATTGTTAGTAATATTATTATTTATAGAGTTTGTTAAATAAATTCCAGCTCCAATTCCACCTGTGCCTCCTGAACCATCGCCATAACCACCAGCTCCTGCATTTCTACCAATTATTTTTGAGATTGTATTATTAAAAATATATATATTTATAGAATTATTTAAATAAACTGAAGCAGATGTGCCACCTTTTCCACCTTCTTCTGTTCTTCCCCCATTACCTCCTTTTCCTCCATAAACCAAGATGATTGTATTAGAAGATATATTTATATTAGAGCTATTCAACAAATAAATTCCAGCTCCAATTCCACCCCCTTCACCATCAAAATTGTGGTTTATACCAGCATCTCCAGATTCTCCTGTAAAATTAGCAATTGCATTGCTTATTATTGTAAAATTAGAAGAATTAATTAATGCAATTTTTCCCAAGTTAGTAGGGCTTATATTTTTGCTTAATACAAGGTTGCTGATAGTTATTCCATTTTTTTTGTAGTAGTAATAAATAGATTCCTCATTTATCATATTTGTTGTGTCTATTTCATTGTTGTAGCTGTCTGAATTTATATAAATTCCAACCCCTATCTGATTTGCTCCATTAGCAGGAACACCTGAACCACTATAGCCAGTTCCACCTACGCCTCCGTTAAGGCTGGTAAAATTATTTGAGGTTATATTATTAAGGGTAGAATTAGTTAAGTAAATACCAGTTGCTAAACCACCTGTACCTCCAGGAGCAGCAACACCACCATTATCACCATCCCCTCCTTGACCACCATATATATTTGAAATATTATTTAGGGATATGTTATTACTCATCGAATTAGTTAAATAAATTCCGCTACCAATTCCTCCATTTCCACCAGTAGCAAAACTTCCACCAGCTCCACCAATCCCACCATGTATGTTAGTTATATTATTGTTAGTAATATTATTATTAGATGATCCAGAAAAATAAATCCCAACACCAATACCTCCTATACCTCCACTATCCCCTGTATCACCATCTATTGCAGTGATATTATTTATTATATTGTTGTGAATACTATTATTACTACTGCTTATAAAAATACCTATTCTATAAGCACCAGTAGTACCAGTACCATCAGTGTCCCAACCCAACCCGTCAGTTATGTTAAACCCATATAACTCAACATTACTAGCTGAAATATTGAATCCACCATAAATAGTTGGATGTGCGCTTCCATTTAATACTACACTAACATTAACAGTTATATTTTCATTGTAAGTCCCAGCTAAAACTGAGATTATGTCTCCAGCAGAAGTATTATTTATAGCATTCTGTATAGAAGTATAATTGCATCCAGAAGAACATACTGTTACACTAGCCGCACTAGCAAAACCAGATAAAACTAATATAAAAAAGCTAAATAATATTATTCTAAATATAACCTCTTTTTTTATATTATTTTTCATTTTTCTTTTTTGGTACTAAGATATATATCTCTTCATCTATCAATTTAGAGGGTAGATAAATTCTTCCACTAGTCCTTTTTTTATTAGCAGGTTCTACTTTTCTTGTAAGAAATTCAGAAAATTCTATATCATTAAGTGATATTTTACCGCTAAACTTTCCATCAATCTTTTTCATATAGCTATTTATAGCTACTAATAGCTATATAAAGATTATTATAGTAGAGTATATAAATTAGATAATAAACAAAGAAAGAACAAAATATTAAACCTTCTTCAATCTTCTTAATTCATCATAATAATTCCTAACAGCAAGCCTTATTACATTAACCCTGTTTTTAAAGTCGGGGTTTTTTTCTACAATTTCATCTATTATATTAACAAACGCTTTAGGCAGACTTAACCCGACATTTCCTTTTTCTATAACCATTTTCATAACCTCCTTTAGTTAATTAATAAACCTCAAAGAAATCTGAGGTATATCCACCTCTTTTTACCAAGGACAATACCCACTAATTTAAATAATTTTTGTATCTACCCCTATACTACTTATATTCTACCTATATCATCTAAAATAGAAACATATTTAAATAACCTCTAACTACCCCCAAATATTTGGGGGTAGTTATTACATCAATTATTGATTATGACATTTCAGCAACTAAATTTCATACTCTAAAAATATACCATTAAAAAAAGAGGGTAGGATGAAAAAATTATTGCTTCTAAGTATAGTATTTAGTTTAATTAGTATCAGCTTTGTTTCCGCAATTCAAATAACATCCCTATCAGAGCTATACAGTAGCGATACCTTAAGAATATTTGAATTTACTATCAAGAATAATGATAGTGCGGCACTTGATGCCGTGAATTGGTCACTTGATACTAAAAATAATAATGTAATCAAAAATAATCAAAATATTAACCTGTCTGTTAATGAAAATATCTCTGTTTTTGTCAAATATAATTATACAACAAGAGGAATATTTAACATAACTGTAAACGCCTCTAATGGAACATTAACAGACACAGAAAACCTTTTAGTAACTGTTAGCGATATAGTAATAACAGACTTTAGCTATCTTTATCTTGATCAAACAAACTTCATATTTGAATTTTTGATTAATAATAGTGGAACAACTACACTAACAGATATTAACTGGAGCCTTAACATGGGTAATGGCAATATAATCAATAGCAATATACTATTTAATTTAACAGCAGGTGAAAATATTCGTATTTACACTAACTACAATTATTCTGTTGGGGAATATAATGTCATAGCAAACGCTTATGACAACCTTAACAATCATTCCACAACATTATCAGTTAAGACAAACACAACCCCCGTTATTTCTCCATTGCCTGATGTCACTTTTAAAGAAGATAATTATAGTGATGCTATTGTTTTAGATAATTATGTTAGTGATGAAGATTCCGATGCAGAGCTAACATGGACTGTTTCTGGTAATAGTAGCGATACAGTAAGAGTTAAAATATTACCAGACCATAGAGTTAATTTTACTTCTGCTCTAAATTATTATAATGATCCTAATGGAATAAACATTACATTCACAGTCGTAGATATGGATGGTTTAACTAGTAATGATACCACCCTAGTTATAGTTGAAAAATTGAATGATCCACCAAACATAACATGGCATTCTCCAGAAAATCTTAAAGTATTTGTTGCTACAAATGGCGAACAGCTATTTAATCATACATCAGAAGACATAGACAATCCTACTTTATATTATAATTGGAGCCTAGATGGACTAACTCAATCAATTAGTCAATCATGGCTTTACCAACCAACAATGTCTGATGCTGGAAATCATATTGTTAACCTAACTGTTAAAGACAATTTAGGTGGAATTGACTCAATCCAATGGAATGTTACAGTCTACATAACCTACTGCAATGACCATTACAACGTTTCAATGGGTGACTGGACAGTTAACTCAAATATAACATGCCAGAATGAAACTATACCATTAAAAGCAAACCTAATAGTGCAAAACAATGGAAACCTTACATTTAGGAATATTACTTTGCAGATTAACAGCACTGTTGGTGGGCAATATGGCATAACAGTTCAGTCAGGTGGAAAGGTGTATATAACTGATAGAGATGACAATAAATTAACAACTAATGATAGAAGCGTTATTGAAAGGGGAGAAGGTGGAGCAGCTTACAACCTTATTGTTAATGGAGGGGCAGTATTTGAGATGAGAAACTCAAAGCTAGCAGGTGCTGGCTTTAATGCAAATCCAAACAACAGGGGGCCTTGAAATCAATGCAAATAACTCAATTATAGAGAATAATAAAATAATAAACAATTATAATGGCTTAACAATCCTTTCTGAAAATAACCTAATAAATAACAACAACATTACAAATAACACAAATTATGGAATCTATGTAACTGGCCTAAACAATAAAATAATTAACAACATAATCAATACCAGCCAAGGAACAATAGGAATCTTAGCTGAAAACATTCCTTCTAATTTATTAATAGACAGTAACATGATTACAGGACCAACCCCAGTTAATAACGCATGTATAGAGTTTGACAATACAGATCAAAGCAATATAAGCTTCAACAATATTACTACTGACTGTGATTCCGGGATATTCTTTAAAAAGACACAACAAATTGGTTCATCTACTTATAACATAATAAAAGGCAATAAAATAAATCAGAATTACAGAGGAATATATTTTATAGAAGCATTAAATAATAAAATAACTAACACCTTAATTTCAGCAAATACAAAAGGCATTGTATTTCAAAACGGCACACAAACAGATCCTGGCTCTGATAATAATATAATCCAAGATAGTGTTATCTCGTCAGATGAGCATGATATCTACTATAGTAAAAGAAGCGGCAATAATACGCTAATCAATACAACATTTAACATCTCAAAAGTTGATTCAGATGGCGGGAATCTTACAGTTAAATGGTATTTAGATGTTTATATTAATGACAGCAATGGAAATAATGCAAATAATATAATGGTAGGGGGATATGATAAAAACAATAATCTAGAATTTACCACAACTACGAACGCTTCTGGGAATATTAAAACACGGATAGTAGAAGAATTATCATTCCTGCCAGACCCCCCTCCTCCACCTCTCTTCCAGTATGTATACAAAACAAACTACACAATAACAGCATCAAACTCGTCCTATAAAGCTACAGCAGCTGTTAACTTAACTGAAAGCAAATCAATAACTCTAACAATAGA
>JAGVXP010000019.1 GCA_018303725.1 Candidatus Woesearchaeota archaeon
TTTCTTTTTCATGGTTGGGTATGCTCCAACCACCCCTCATAGAGCCTTACGGCTCTTGGGGGGTTATTAATTTTTCTATGAGATTTTCACCAAAGCCTCTGTTACCACAAGATTTATAAAAGATAAGGCTATCCACTAGATGAAAATGGCGGAAGATAAATCTGACAAAGAGCTGAAACTTAAGGTAGCTGAAGCCATACAAGATGATGTAAACAAAGGCATAGTCAGGATTGATTCCGGTTTTATGCAAGAGATAGGAGCAAGGGTTGGTGACATAGTTGAGTTAGAGGGTGAAAGAAAAACAGTTGCAATTGCTGATAGGGCTTATCCCGGTGATATTGGCCTTAATATAATTAGGATGGATGGCATTATAAGGAAGAACGCTAAAACAGGTATAGGAGAGATTATCAAAGTAAGGAAGGTTAATGTTAAGGGGGCAAAAAAGGTCATTATAGCGCCTGCAAGAAAAGGCGTTTTAGTAAGGGCTTCTCCTGAAATTTTCAAACAGGGTTTGCTTGGAAGGGCGGTTGTGAAGGGGGATATTGTTTCTTTGGGCGGAACGAGAAGAAGAAAAACAACCATGGTAGATAATCCTTTTTTTGAAGATGTCTTTAATATATTAGATGAAGGCATGATGGGATTTGGGTTGGGGGATATCAAATTTGTGGTTATAGACACTAATCCCAAGCAAGCTGTTATAATATCCGAAGAAACAGAGATTGTATTTAATCCTGAGGCTGTTGAAGTAGATGAAGAAAGATTACCAGAGGTAACTTATGAAGATATTGGCGGGTTGGAAGATGAAATAAAAAAGATAAGAGAAATGGTAGAGTTACCATTGAAACATCCAGAGATATTTGAAAGATTGGGCATAGAGCCGCCAAAGGGCGTTTTATTGCATGGTCCGCCTGGCACTGGCAAAACTTTGCTGGCAAAGGCTGTTGCTAATGAAACTAATTCACATTTTATTTTGATTAATGGCCCGGAAATAATGTCAAAATATTATGGCCAGTCAGAAGAAAACATCCGCAATAAATTCGAGGAAGCGCAAAAAAGCGCCCCTTCTATAATATTTATTGATGAGATAGACGCAATCGCTACAAAGAGGGAAGAGACCAGAGGAGAAGTGGAAAGAAGAGTTGTTGCCCAGCTGCTGGCTAATATGGACGGTTTGCAGAGCAGAGGAAAAGTTGTTGTTATTGCTGCCACTAATGTTCCTAACTTACTAGACCCCGCTTTAAGGCGTCCTGGAAGGTTTGACAGGGAAATTGAAATTGGGGTTCCTAGAAAAGAAGGAAGGCTGAATATCTTAAAAATCCATACAAGAAATATGCCTTTGGCAAAAGATGTTAACCTAAAAGAATTGGCTGATATAACCCATGGTTTTGTTGGGGCTGATTTGGCTGCTTTAGCTAAAGAGGCTGCAATGATTGTTTTAAGAAAAGTTTTACCCGAGCTAAAACTGAAGGAAGAGGAAGCTATTCCCAAAGAGATGTTAGAACAGCTCAGGATTTCCCAGAAAGATTTTAAAGAAGCATTGAAGGTTGTAAGGCCAAGCGCTTTGAGAGAGGTCTTAATTGAAAAACCAAATGTTAAATGGACTGATATTGGCGGTTTAGAGGAAGTAAAGCAAGAGTTAAAGGAAGCTGTTGAATGGCCGTTAAAGCATCCAGAAGCTTTTAAAAGGCTGGGTGTTAGAGCACCAAGGGGGATATTGCTTTATGGCGCTCCTGGCACTGGCAAGACATTATTGGCAAAAGCGGTTGCCACTGAATCTGAAGCTAATTTTATTTTAGTTAAAGGCCCCGAGCTGCTCTCTAAGTGGGTTGGTGAAAGTGAAAAAGCTGTTAGAGAGGTGTTTAAGAAAGCCAGACAAACTGCCCCTACCATCATATTTTTTGACGAGATTGACAGTTTAGCTCCTAGAAGGGAGGCAGGAACAGACAGCCATGTTACTGAGAGGGTTGTTAATCAACTGCTTACAGAAATAGATGGTTTGGAGGAAATGCAGGATGTTGTTGTTTTGGCAGCCTCTAACAGGCCGGATATAATTGACACTGCTTTGCTAAGGCCGGGAAGGTTTGACAGGATGATTCTATGCCCAGTGCCTGAAGAGAAAACAAGGCTTGAGATATTTAAAGTACATACAAAAGGGATGCCTTTGAAAGGTGTTAAGCTAGAGGAATTAGCAAAGAATACCGAAGGTTATGTTGGGGCGGATATAGAATCAGTTTGCAGGGAAGCCGCAATTATGGTTTTAAGGGAGGATATAAAAGCGAAAGAGATAGCAATGAAGTCCTTTAACGAAGCTTTGAAAAAGGTCAGGCCATCTGCCACAAAAGAAGTTGAGAAGGCTTATGAAGAGATTGGAGATCAATTTACAGCAGCCAGGGGAAAGCAGATGAAGGAAGAGAAGCCTACTTATATGGGGTAAAATATTTCTATAACTTTTTTAATGAATATCCCCTATCTTATTTTTAATCACTATTTCCTTATCAATAACTTTTTTTTATTTTTTAACCTTTCTTAAATCAGCTTCAACATTTCGTATTCAATCTATGCTTATATGCAAAATTTTCGCTTTCTTCTCTGGCTTTAAAGCGAAAAATTTGCTAATAAGCATCGTAGGGGACCCGCTTTTCGCCTTTGCCTTTATCTTACAGCGAAAAGCGGGGATTATTTTTATCTATTATTGATTAAGCTATTTACCAAAAAGTTTATAATGTAGTTGGCTTTAATTCTCTGGTGAGGTGATTAGCCATGACATGCGGGAGTTGCGGAGGAAAAAAGAAGAAGAAATAAAACTTCTTCTTATGCTTTAAAATGCCAAACAAACTAAATGCTTCGCATATACTGGTAAAAACAGAGCCGGAAGCGAACGTTGTATATTATGATGTAACCCATGGAAAAAGCTTTGAGGATGTTGCAAAAGAAAAGTCATTATGCCCCTCAAAGAAAAAAGGAGGGAATTTGGGCTGGTTTGGAAGGAACCAAATGGTAAAAGAATTTGAAACTGCTGCTTTCTCTTTAAAGAAAGGAGAGATGTCAAAGCCAGTTAAAACACAGTTTGGCTGGCATATAATAAAGGTGAATGACGTTGCATAAGCCAGGAGACAAGGTAAAGGTTGTAACAAAGGAAGGCGAAAAAGAGGGTATATTTGTTAATGAAGAAAATAATTCTGTTTTTATCAAGCTTGATAATGGTTATAATATAGGCATTGATAAAAAAAATATAAAAAAGATTGAAAAAGTTGGTGATGGTAAGAAATTGGAAATAACACACAGAATCAAATTGGAAAAGAAAAAAGGATTGCCAAATATAACAATACTGCACACAGGAGGAACAATTGCTTCCAAGGTTGATTACAGGACTGGCGCTGTTTTTGCATCGTTCAGTCCAGAAGACTTAATCGGGATGTTCCCCGAATTAAGCGAAATAGCTAATTTTGATTCTAAGCTTGCAGCAAGCATGTTTTCTGAGGACATGAGGTTTAAGCTTTATTCATTGATGGCAAAAGAGATTGAAAAAGAAGTTAAAAAAGGCGTTGACGGGATAATTCTGACGCATGGCACAGACACAATGGGCTACAGCGCAGCCGCTTTGGCATTTATGCTTGAGGATTTACCTATACCTGTTATTATTGTTGGCAGCCAGAGAAGCTCTGACAGGGGCTCTTCTGATGCTGGTGTAAACTTAATTTGCGCAGCAGAGTTTATAGCAAAAACTGATTTTGCTGGTGTTGCAATCTGCATGCATGAAAGCATGGAAGATAAAACTTGTGCTATAATGCCGCCATGCAAAACAAGAAAACTGCACACATCTAGAAGAGATGCGTTTAAGGTAGTTAATGACACAATAATAGCAAGGATTAATTTTGAAATGTCAGAAATTGCTACTCGCAATCCCCCTGCTTCAGCTTGGGGTAAGAGGGCAATTTCTGAGCATGCTCAAGAACACGCCCCGCCCTTTAGGGCGGCGGTTCTTGACAACAAAAAAATTGAATTCATAAAAAAAGATTATACAAGAAAAGATAAAAACAGAAAACTAAAGGTTAAGGATGAAATAGAAGAAAAAATAGCTTTATTAAAGATTCATCCAAATATGCACCCTGACCAATTCAAATCACTAAAAGGATATAAAGGGATTGTGCTAGAAGGAACCGGTTTGGGACATGCCCCTGTTGGCGTTCCAAACGACTATTGCAAAATAAACAAGGAAAACTTTAAGGCAATTGAGGAATTGGCAAAAAATTCAGTTGTTGTTATGGCATCGCAGACTTTATTTGGCAGGGTTGATATGAATGTTTATTCTACTGGCAGGGATTTATTGAAAGCAGGCGTTATCCCGGGAGAGGACATGCTGCCTGAAACTGCTTTTGTTAAATTAGCATGGTTATTAGGCAATTATAAGAAAGAAGAAGTTAAAGAATTAATAGGCAGGAATTTAAGGGGAGAAATTAATGAAAGGATAATGCCAGACGAATTTTTAGAATGATTTCTATAAAGGATTTGTTAAACAAAATCAAATGGGATAAAAAAGAAGACCCTTCTGATTACACCATTGTTTATAAAGATAGAGTTGAGGGAAAGTACAAAGAAATGGCTTATAATGATATCAAGAAAATAGAAGGGACTTTTATGGTTTTAGATAGGGGCGGAGAAGAGGTTAATATTCCTCTGCATAGAGTAAAGCAGGTTAGGAAAAATTGGCTTGTTATTTGGAACAGAGAGAAAGTTTAATAAATAATAGATGTTCTATTATTTCTAATGATAGATTATCAACAACTTGGATTTAAATGCGGGATTGAGATTCATCAACAGCTAGAAACACATAAACTTTTTTGTGATTGCCCTAGCTTGGTTAATGACACCAATAAAGCAGACATTTTGGTTGAGAGAAGATTAAGGGCAGTAGCTGGTGAAACAGGAGAAATTGATATAGCTGCAAAGCATGAGATGATTAAAGGCAGGAAGATAATTTATGAAGCTTGTTCTTCAAGTAGCTGCCTTGTTGAGCTGGACGATGAGCCACCACACCCCGTAAACCAGGAAGCATTAGAAACAGCTTTAGAAATTGCCTTATTGTTAAATGCAAAAATAGTTGATACAATCCAGTTTATGAGAAAAACTGTAGTTGATGGCTCTAATACAGCTGGCTTTCAGAGGACTGCTTTAATTGCTACCAATGGCTATGTTGATACAAGCTTAGGCAAGGTTTCAATACCAACGATATGCCTGGAGGAAGAAGCTGCCAAAAGAATTAAGGATGATAAAGATTCAGTTACCTTTAGGCTGGATAGATTAGGGGTTGCCTTGGTTGAGATAGGCACGGGAACTGAAATAAAAAATCCAGAGCATGCCAAAGAAGTTGCTTCCATCTTAGGCATGATGCTAAGAAGCACTGAAAAAGTAAAAAGAGGTTTGGGGACAATAAGGCAGGATGTTAATATTTCTATTGCAAAAGGAGCAAGGACAGAAATTAAAGGCTTTCAGGAGCTAAGGTCAATACCTAAAGTTATAGAATATGAGGTTGAAAGACAGTTAAATGACATTAAATCAGGCAAGAAAATAGAGCAAACAGTAAGAAAGGCAGAGCCTAATTTAACAACATCTTTTTTAAGGCCGATGCCCGGAGCAGCGAGAATGTACCCTGAAACTGATATCCCTGTTATCAGAATAGCCAAAGAAAGGATTGAAAAAATAAGGAAAAAACTGCCAAAACTATTAACAGAAAAAGAAAAAGAGTTTGAGAAAAAATACGGGCTAGGTAAGGAGTTAGCAAAAGAGTTGATTTCTCATGAGATGTCAGAAATGCAAAGCATTTCTGAGCATGCTCAAAAACCTTTGGTTTTTGACAAGTTTGAAGATTATGTTGGTAAATTTAAAAATATCGAGCCGCAGCAGATTGCCAGTATTCTAATTAATGTTCCGAAAGAGATAAAAACGAGGTTTGATGTTAATACAGCTTCCTTAACAGACGAGAATTTTGAGGAAGTTTTGCGATATTTGAATGAAGGAAAAATAGCAAAAGAGGCAGTTATTGAGCTGTTAACAGAAGCTGCCAAAGGAAAAAAGGTTGATCGGGACTGACAATTGGCGCTTATATGGGCCTGGCAATGGCAAAGTACAGGGGAAAGGTGGACGGGAAAAAAGTGATGGAGATTTTAAGGAAGTTTGTTAAATAATTATTTATCAAGATTATTTAAAATATTTTCTTGAATATATCCTCCCTTATAATTTGATGGTCTGTTTTTTCTTCTATCCTTGGTTTTTCAGATGGATAAGGTCTTAGTATCTTAACACCATAAGGACATTCCCCTTTAAATGCGCCCTCTAGCTGCTTTTGGAGTGATATAAATTTAAGGTCTTTGTTTACAACATGCCTCCATCCAAGTTCTTCGCTTAAATCTGGATCTCTCACAAACATCTGGTGTGGGTCTATTGGAACAACAACTATTTCCTGCAAACTTTCTGTTTTTTCTAGAAAATAACTTATTGCGCGCTCTGTAAGTAAACTATAGCCTTTTCCATCCTTTGCATCTGTTCCGTTATATCCCTCCAACAAACCTGATGCTAAGATAGTATTTTTATATATTATATTATCCTTCTGTTCCATTAGCCATGTTTCTGCACCACCCTCAAAACCTTTGTGGTGGTCATAAGAATAAAGCCCTCCACCAGCTATATCCCCTAAGATGATTAATCTTTTTGCTCTATAAAACTCTGATATAGATATTGATCTAACAGCTGGGTCATCAAATGGAATATTATATTTCCGGTATACAGGTACTGGAGGAAAAGGCACTAGTGCAATCTTATTTTTTAGAAGTTCATCACTAACTCGCACAAAATCATCTGGAGAGATATACTGTGCTGCGCCCTTAAAAAGAAGATAAATATTTTTAGTATTTATCTCAACAGCCTGTTTAATGCGCCCATTAAAACTCTTTTTTACAGAGCCTGCGTTTTCATGATGGCGCAAATACCTTCTTTGTGTTTCTCCAAATACGCCGTCCCCTGTTGTAATTATAAGTTTCCCTCCTAGACGCTTATGCTCTATACAAACTTCAATTGCTCTTTCTAAATTGTTTAGTCCTTGGTATTTATCGTCAAAACTAGATGCGCTGTTTCCTATATGAATAACTGTAACTTCTCCAACATCTGCTGATAGTGTTAGCCTTTTTAGAATATGGTCTGTTAGCACCTCAATTATATCTTGCCTGGATTTGCTTATATAATGAAGTGCGCCAGCATTTACGGCCATGGACGCTAACTCTGTATTTTCTGGCCCGGTTACTAGTATAGGAAGATATTTATCTTCAACTTTAACTCTTTCCAAAAAAGCAGAAAAGGACAAATCGGTTAATTCGGAATCATAAATAATTAAGTCATAAGGAGAAAAACCATTATTGGAAAGGTTAGGCATTGCCTTTTCTAATGCAGTCTTTCCATTTACTGCTTGTTCAACATCATAATCTCCAGATTCTAGTTTTTTAACTAATCCTTCACTAAGTTTGTGGTCTTTACCAGCTACTAAGATTTTAAATTTATCTTTTTGTGGCATTATTCTCTTGTTATTTTATAACCCTCCCCGTTTAATGCTGCTGATAATTTTTCCTTTAATGGCTGGAACTCCATGAGACCATCTATAACATGTCTTAACCTTAATGAATTGTCAGCAAAACTACCTGAGTCTTTAATAAACATTTTTTCAGGAGCTATAGGAACAAGGTATATTGCTTTTAATTTAGGTGCGTGTTCTAACCAGTACTTTATCGCATTGGTTTCTAACAAGTGGTCTGGATGTCCGTCAAAAGCACCCCTCCTATCAACATTGAGCAATTCTTTTGCACTAATTTGTCTTAATCTTTGATTGGTTCTCTGTAATTCCATCCATCTTGTTTCTCCATACTGAGAGCCAAAAAGAGGGTCGCGCCAATAAACTGCATCTGTATCTTTTATTATAATCAATTCTTCTGCTTCATAAAATGCTGTTGTAGCTATTGTCTCAACATCAGAATCGCCAAATGATATACCATGTCTTCTATGGATAGGTACTGGAGCAAAGGGTATTACAACAATTTTCTTCTGAAGAAGTTCATCACTAACTCGCACAAAATCATCTGGAGAGATATACTGTGCTATGCCCCCGTCATTAAAAGTATCACAAATATTTCTAACATTTAGCTCTATACACGCTCTCATCTGCTTATGAAAATACCCTTCTAAAACATCAACCTTTTTGTGGTACTTAGCGTTAAATCTTTTTTGTATGTCCCCCAATCTTCCTCCGCCCACTGTCATTATCAATCCTCCTTTTTTTGAATTAACATAACCTGCACAACATTCAAGTACAACTTCTAAATTTTTATAGGGAATTTCGTTATCATCATCTTGATCAAATAAACTGCCTCCATATTTGATAACTGTAACCTTTCCAACATTTACAGATAGAGTTAGTCTTTCTTTTACGTGAGTTAATATCTTATTCAAGTTTTCTTTAGGATTATTCACATAATTAAATACACCAAGTTTTACAGCTCTAGATGCTAGTTCTGTATCTTCTGGCCCGGTTGCTAGTACGGGAAGATATTCATCATTTTCTTTAATTGTAGATAAAACCGCATTTAGCTCAGGTAATTTGGCATCAAGAATAACTAAATCAAGATGAGAAAAATCATAATTGGAATGGCTCTTCTTTGCATTAGCTAATGCTTCTCTTATTACATTATTGATAAAATACTCTGGGCCTTTTAATTGCCGTGCTCTTTTTATAGTGGCTCTTTCAAAAGTAGTTCTTGCATTGTATAACACCTCATCCCCACTTCTAGCCTGTTCAACTGCATAACCTAAATTAGATAATGAGCGTGATATTTCAACCTTAGGTCCCTCGTCACTTCCTGCAACTAAAATATTGAACTTTTCTTTTTCTGGCATAAAAAGTTAAGACTAGCATACTATTTAAAAATCTTATTGTTTTTGCTACTATAAAATGGTATAAAATAGTAAATCTCAAGAACAAAGTGTCTTAGATATCCAACCATTGCTCTTAAATAAGAGCAAAACCCACCCCTATTATTGATGCCTATTCCATCAAAACCACTCCGTTCCAAAAACCCTTTAGTTTCTCGAAGATAACTTTAAGCAAAAATTCCAATAACTTATGTGATAATTGCGTGCAGAGGATTCTTCCATACGAACTCTTGGCTGGATTTAGAAATCCTAGCTGAGTTTTAGTTCAGCTATCTTCTCGTATGCTCTATACCAAGATTTGCATGTGCTACTGCAACTATCGCAACAGCTACCCTATACGGGCTGCAAGAAACATAATTTAATCCAATTTTATGGCAGAACTCAACAGAAGCTGGATCACCGCCATGTTCGCCACAAATACCTATTTTTAGCCCTGGCTTAACTGCCCTTCCCTCCTTTACACAAATTTGCATTAATCTCCCTACTCTTTCTACATCAAGAGTTACAAATGGATCTTTATGGTTATAGAACATTTGAGTATATTGAGATATAAATTTCCCACCGTCATCTCTGCTAATGCCTAATGTTGCTTGTGTAAGGTCATTTGTCCCAAATGAAAAAAAGTCAGCTTCTCCTGCAATCCTATCAGCTGTTAAAGCCGCACCTGGTAGCTCTATCATTGTTCCTATTTTGTACTCAACATTAACTCCTTCGTACCTAGCTTTTACCTTCTCAATTACTTTTTCTGCTTCCTCTCTGGTATATTTAATTTCACCAGCACAATTAGCCACAGGAATCATAATTTCCACTATCGGATTATAACTGTCTTTTTTTAACTCATAAGCAGCTTCTATAATCCCACTAACCTGAGCCTCAATCAGTTTAGGGTACATCACACTAAGCCTGTTTCCTCTACAACCTAACATTGGATTTATTTCATGCAAACTCTTCATTTGTTGCGAGATCCTCTCTCTTACTCCATCTCTATCCCCTCCATAATGAGTAACAAGTTGCTCTGCGAATCTATTAATCGCGTCATTATCAGGAAAAGTAAACTCTTCTAAAGGTGGATCAAGTAAGCGTATTGTAACTGGAAAGTTATCCATTACTTTAAACATTCCTTTAAAGTCTTCTTTATGGTATTGTTTCATTTCAGCTAGACCATCCGTCTTCATTTGTTCTGTATACCCAAATATAAATTTCCTTATAGCATCTGTCTTGCTACCTTGGAAAAACATATGCTCAGTTCTGGCAAGGCCAATGCCTTCTGCGCCAAATTCTATTGCTACTGCAGCATCAAGAGGCGTATCAGCATTTGCTCTGACACCTAATTTGGAATGTTTCTTGCATATTTCAAGATATTCATTAAAAGCACGATAAAGCTTTGAATTCTTATGCTCTTCTGCAAATCTAATTTGTGCTCTATCTTCTTCTGTTTGATTTTGACCTATTAATTGTTTAGCAATGCCTATAGCGGTTTGTGCTATAATTGACTCTATTGTTGGAACTTCTCCTTTTATAACTTCTCCTGTCGAGCCGCATAAAGAAAGCATATTGGTTGAGGTTTCTTCCCCTTCCGTCAATTTAACTCCATTAATTAGTATATACCCCCTATTAGAATTATTCCCTTCATAAATCTCCAAACTGTCACCATACCCGCAAACTACTGACTTATTCATGCCTCTTCCAACTACTGCTGCATGTGATGTTGGCCCTCCGATTTTTGTGAGAATTCCTTTAGACGCACTCATACCACCAACATCCTCAGGAGAGGTTTCTCTGCGAACAAGTATAACTTTCTTCCCCCGTTGGTATAATTCTTTAGCATAGCCTGGTGTTAATGCAATAATCCCAGAAACATCACCTGGCGATGCACCTGTGCCTTTACCTAAAACTTTCTTCTCTGATTTAGGATCAAACACAGGATGTAATAAAACATCAATCTCATTAGGAAAAACTCTTTCAACTAATTCTTTTTCATCAATTATTTTTTCACTATAAAGGTCAGTTGCAATTATCAAAGAAGCAAGGGCTGTCCTTTCTTCTGTTCTCGTTTGGAGAAAATAGAGTTTTCTTTTTTCTATTGTCCACTCGTTTTCCTGCATATCTTTATAACGCTTTTCTAATTTTTTTCCAGCTAAGATTAACTGTTTATATAAGTCCGGAAATAGTTCAGCTAACTTTTCCAGTGGAAGAGGTGTTCTTATACCAGCAACAACATCCTCTCCTTGTGCATTTAGCAAAAAGTTCCCAAACAGTTTATTCTCTCCAGTATTAGGGTTTCTTGTAAAAGATACACCTGTCCCTGAATCTTCCCCTATGTTACCATACACCATTGGCATGATGGTGATTGTATTACCACTTTTGCCCATTAAATTATTTAATTCCATATATTCTACAGCTTGTGGGAGGTATGCAGACATAAACACTGCTTTTATTGCCAAATCTAATTGTTCCTTAGGATCATAAGGAATTTGATTACCAGAATCCTTCACTAATTTGAGGTACTCTCTCGCTATTGTTTCCATATGGGACCCTGTTAGGTCTAAATCGTTTTCAATACTCCAAGTATTTTTTACATCCTGAAATACTTTTTCAAACCTCTCATGCGGAACCCAAAAAAGAGTATCAGAAAACATATCGATAAATCTTCTATAAGTATCGTAAGCAAAGCGCTTGTTTCCTGTTATTTTTTCTAATCCTTTTACAATATCGGGGGTTATACCAAGGTTAAGTATAGTAGCCATCATGCCAGGCATTGTAATGCGAGGACAGCCACGAACAGAATTTAAAAGTGGGTTATCTGGATTGCCAAATTCTTTTCCTACAATCTCTTCTAATTTTCTGATTTGGAGGTCAATTTCCGCATATAATCCATCAGGTAGTTTGCCTTGTTCTAAATAATACGCGTGAACATTTAGTGGAAGAGTAACACCTGGAGGGATTGGAATTCCGTCTTCAGTCATCTCTGCATTATGCGCTGCTTTCATTCCAAGAAAATCATATAATTCTCCCCCTGCAACTGCGCCATTTGAATCAAGGATTACTTTACCATCTTTATTACGAGAAAGCCTGTCAACCATTATACTATCTTCTTTACCAACTCCATAAAAAACAGCCATTGGTTGGGTAATAACGTCTGAATCAGGTAGCTGTACAACAAATGGCTTTCCCATTTCTTTCTTATCTCTAAAGCCGATATATGTTAATGTTATTTTCCTATCAAGGGTTGCATCCCCGATTTCAAACCCAAATGCAGTTCTCATCTAGTCTACCTCCAATTACTGTAACATATAGCCTATAACAGCACACTTTCCTTCGTCTATACAGTTTCCATACAAAATGCGTTTTTGACAAATTATATAACTCCCTTTATCAGTTTATAAATAAAAAACAACAATACTTTCATCTAAAAAAAGTTATTTATCCTCAAATTCTTTCATTTTGTCCGTATCACAAAAGATAACAAACCAAAACGCATCTTTCTTATCCATTTTAACCACCTTAAGCTGCTCTGGCTAAATTAGATATAGATGTGATGGGTGGTCTTTTATCAACAGTTTCTCCATATTCTCCGTATACGCACTCATCCTCTTTAACAACCCGCATTTCATTTGGCATGATCATTTCGCTCACCTCGTAATATTTACATGAATATATAAGCTGAATAGATATATATTCTTTTTGTATATTGTATATATAGTAAAATATATGTATATTCATAGAAAGATTTAAATATATGCTCGTCTTACTATACTATATGAAAAGGAAGATAATAAAGCAGGGGGTTAATACTCTAACTCTATCCTTGCCTTCTGATTGGACCAAAAGGCTTAATTTAAAGCCAGGTGACGAGGTAGAAGTGGAGGAAAGAGGCACTGCACTGAATATCTCCACAGAGGGCACCCCCCAGATTGAAGAGATATCTGTTGATGTTAGTGGATTATTACCAAGGTTAGCAGACAGGTTTATGGCCAGGTCTTATCAAAAAGGTTATGACAAGATAAGCATAAAATTTGACAGCGAGGATTTAATGGTTGCTGTGCAGAATAAGGTGAGTGAATTAATAGGGTACGAAATAATGGATATTAGCAATAATCATATTGAAATTAAGGCTATTTCATCACAGCTGGATATAGATTTTGATACTACATTAAGAAAAGGGCTGTTATTATTAATCGATATGGGTCAGACGTGCCAAGATGCTTATGCTAAAGGAAATAAAAAAGCATTAGAAAACATTTTTCATAAGGATTTTGATGTAAACAGGTTTTTATATTTTTGCTTGAGGTATTTAAATAAAAGTGCTCAAAGGATGAGCTTTGGCACCTCTATTCTTTATTATTTAATTGAAAGTTTAGAGGATTTGGGTGATGAATTAAAAGTTTTAGGGGCGCTCTTAGCTAAGATAGAAAAAAGAAAAGAGAATCTTATTGAAATATTAAAAAAGATGAATGAGATGTTCAGATTAAGTTATGAATTCTTTTATAAACCCGAAAAACAAAAGGCAGTAAGGGCTTTTTTATTGCACAAAGAGATAGAAAAATTAATAGAAAAATCGTTAAGAACAAATAACCTGAATGAGATAAAAGCGTTAATTTCTATGGATTTTTCAACAAGAATAATTTACCATCTGACAACAATGAGGCTGGATACTTTAAAAGAGCTTAGTAATAATCATTGATAAAACCTACATAAACTTTATAAATACTTTACCATTTTGAATTGTTATTTGATAATCACAGGAGGGATTTTACATGAAAAAATATGTTTATTCATTCGAGGAAGGAAGCGAAAAGCTGAAAAGCCTGTTGGGGGGCAAAGGGGCTGGCCTGGCAGAGATGACCGGCTTGGGCATTCGTGTTCCGCCCGGCTTTACGCTCACAACAGAAGCCTGCGCTGAATTCTATAGGTCAGGAAAGAAATGGCCCGCTGGCTTAAAAGAAGAGGTAGACAAAAAGCTGGAAGAACTGGAAAAAAAGATGAAAGCAAAGCTTGGAGATAATGAAAATCCCCTGCTTGTTTCTGTAAGAAGCGGGGCAGTTGTTTCAATGCCCGGAATGATGGACACCGTATTGAATTTAGGCTTAAATGACAAGTCAGTTTTAGGATTAGCTAAAAAAACAAAGAATGAAAGATTTGCTTATGATGCGTATAGAAGATTTATCAACATGTTCGGGGATGTTGTTATGGGCGTTGACCACAAGTATTTTGAAGAGGTTTTAAGCAAAGCAAAGAAAACGAAAAATGTTAAGTTTGACACTGATTTAGACGCAGAAGATTTGAAAAAGATCTGTGAGCAATATAAGGGAGTTATTAAAAAAAATACAGGAAAACTATTTCCTGATGACCCCAAAAAACAATTGCAGATGTCAATTGATGCTGTTTTTGATTCGTGGAACAATAAAAGAGCCATTGCTTACAGAAGAATAAACAACATTACAGGTTTATTGGGAACTGCTGTTAATGTTCAAACAATGGTCTTTGGCAATATGGGTGATAACTCTGGAACAGGAGTTTTCTTTTCGAGAAACCCCAGCACAGGAGAAAACGAGTTTTATGGAGAGTATTTAATGAATGCCCAGGGCGAGGATGTTGTAGCAGGCATAAGAACGCCTCAGCCAATAACGCAGCTAAAGAAAGTGATGCCTAAAATTTATGATGAATTAATTGATATCTACAAAAAAGTAGAAAAACATTACAAAGATATGCAAGATATGGAATTTACTATACAAGAAGGCAGGCTATATTTATTGCAAACAAGAAACGGCAAAAGAACAGCTTATGCTGCTGTTAAAATAGCCACTGATATGGTCAAAGAGGGATTAATATCAAAAGAAGAGGCTGTTCTAAAGGTTGACCCTGAACAGCTTGACCAGCTGTTGCACAAGCAGTTAGATCAAGTTGCAAAACAAAAAGCTGAGGTTATAGCAAAGGGACTGCCAGCTTCACCTGGGGCAGCTGTTGGAAAGATTGTTTTTACAGCAGAAAGAGCAGTTGAATTGGCAGGGAAAGGAGAAAAAGTTATCTTGGTGAGGACTGAAACAAGCCCAGAGGATATTCAAGGGATGAATGCTGCTGAAGGCATATTAACTTCTAGGGGTGGTTTAACAAGTCACGCAGCTGTTGTAGCAAGAGGCATGGGAAAATGCTGTGTTGCTGGCTGCTCAGATATCATTGTGCATGAGGATGAAAATAAGTTTATAGCCAAAGAATTAACCTTTAAAGAAGGCGATTCAATAACCTTAGACGGAACAGAAGGAGAGGTAATAAAAGGAGAAGTTCCAACTGTAGACCCCCAGCTAAAGGGCGAATTTAAAACTTTGATGGGGTGGGCAGATTCATTTAGAAAAATAAAGGTAAAGACAAACGCAGACACGCCGCATGACAGCAAAGTAGCGAGAGATTTTGGAGCAGAAGGCATAGGGCTTTGCAGGACTGAGCATATGTTCTTTGAGGGCGATAGGATAATAGCTGTAAGGGAAATGATTCTAGCAGAGAATGCTGAAGAAAGGAAAAGAGCGCTAGATAAAATCAAACCAATGCAAAAAGAGGATTTCAAAGGCATTTTCAAAGTCATGAGCGGCTTACCTGTCATCATAAGGCTGCTAGATCCGCCACTGCATGAATTTTTGCCAAAAGAGGGCAAAGAGATAAAGGAAATGGCTAGAGAGATGAAGGTCAGTGAACAAAAAATTAAAGATACTATAAGCAGCCTGCATGAATTTAATCCAATGCTTGGCTTTAGGGGATGCAGATTGGGGATTAAATACCCTGAAATAAATGAAATGCAGGCAAGGGCAATTTTAGAAGCTGCTGTTGAATGCAGGAAGGAAGGGATTAAAGCAATACCCCAAATAGAGGTTCCTTTAGTTGGAAATGTCAAGGAGTTTGTAATTGCTAAGGATATTATAGAAAAGGTTGGCGCTGAATTAAAATTAAACAGGGGCAAGGATTATTGGATAGGAACAATGATAGAAGTGCCAAGAGCAGCCATAACTGCTGATGAAATTGCTCCTGAAGCAGATTTTATGAGTTTTGGAACAAATGATTTAACACAGATGGGCTGTGGCTTTAGCAGGGATGATGCTGGCAAGTTCTTGAAGCCTTACGTGGAAGAAGGAATTTATGCAAGAGATCCTTTCCAGAGCATTGACCAGGAAGGGGTTGGAAAATTAATGCAGATATGCATAGAGAAAGCCAGGAAAGCAAAGCCACATATTGAAATAGGAATCTGCGGAGAGCATGGCGGTGACCCAGAATCTGTTAAGTTCTGCCATAGGATAGGGCTGAATGATGTAAGCTGCAGCCCTTACAGGGTTCCTATAGCAAGGTTAGCTGCTGCACAGGCTGATTTGGAAGAGAAGAAGAAAGGCAAAGCTAACCAATTTTTCCAGCACTAAAACAAAAACCTTTAAATATTCTTGATTAGGATGTGTTTGTTAGAATGAATGTAGCAAAAGCTTTGTTTAAGTATACATTGAAGGACAAAAAGGTTAACCCTCCTTTTGGGGATAATATAGTAAGCCCAGCTACAGGAAAGGTTCTGAAGATTATTAAGATTTCTGATAAAAAGAAAATAAAAATCAGAAAAGGACTTCTTGGTTTAGTTGAAACCACAACCAAAGGAATAATAAAAGAGGGCTATCTTATATCTATATTCCTTAGATTGTATGATAATCATATAAACAGGGCTCCGGTAAATGGTAAAGTGGTGTCCGTGAGCCATTCCAATGGAAAGTTCAGAAATGCACATTCTTTGAAAGCATTGAGAAATGAAAAAACCGAGATAGTGTTTGACAGCGATATAGGCAGGATAAAGATGCTGCAAATTGCGGGTTATGTCGCAAGAAGAATTGAAACATTTATCATGCCCGGCCAGATAGTTGAGAAAGGCCAGTCAATAGGGCTTATTAAATTAGGCAGCCAGGTAACAATAGTGCTGCCAGCTAGCATAAAACTTAAAATAAAAAAAGGACAAAAGGTAAAAGCCGGCTTAACAGTTATTGGTGAATTCTAATGGACCTTTTTAAGCTGGTTAGAATCAGTGATGTTTTTAGTTTTCTTAATGCTATAAGCGGCCTTTTAGCAATATTCTTGGCCATATCGGGCATACTCAACAATAATCCACCTATGTTTAATGTTGCTCCTATCTTAATATTAGCAGCAGTTTTCTTTGATTACTTTGACGGCAAAACAGCAAAAATGAAGAAGATAGAGAGTGAATTTGGAAAACAACTAGATTCGTTTGCGGATTTAGTCAGTTTTGGAGTTGCACCTGTTGTATTTATTTTTTTAATGTTTGGGGACATTGCTTTCTTGTTTGCTTATATAATATTTTTAGTTGCAGGAATAACGAGGCTTGCTAGATTTAATGTAACCCCAAAATTAGATTATTTTGAAGGGATGCCAATAACGGTTAACGGTGTAATCTTTCCATTGTTATATTTTTTGAAGGTTGATGCTATTGTTTATTACGCTGCTTTGGTTTTATCTGGAGTTCTTATGGTCTCTAGGATAAGGGTTAGAAAGTTTAGTTAAGATTTAGTTCTAAAACAAATAATTTTTTATTAAAATAAACACCAAAAATGCTTCGCATTTTTGTCGGGAGGTCAGCAGGTCGGCCATAAGCGCGCTGTTCTGCATGATACGGGCCGACCTACAGACGCCCTGTGAGGAGCGTAGCGACGAACAGCCAGGTGATTTACCTTTATTAAGAATTATATAACGCGCCTGCGAAGATTTAAATGTAAGGGTTTCACCCGATACACCCCTGTGGCCTATTGCTCAACGCCTTCGGCTTTCATTCGCAATAGACCGTCGCAATGTGTTGTGATAGTAATGATTGCGAAAAGTGAAAGAACGCGCCTGCGAAGATTTGAACTCCGGACCTAAAGGTTAGGAACCTTTCGCTCTATCCAAACTGAGCTACAGGCGCATAATAGCAAAGAAATAATATGTATTATTAAAGATTTTGGGTTTTTGGTTTATAACTACTCTAAAATAGGAAAATTTAAAAATAGGGATAAAATCCTATATAAGGGGAGGTTTAAATGGTATTTGGATTGGAAAAGATTGGATTGAATAAGTCATTGACTCAATTAGGGAATGCATTAGAAGGTATTTTTCAAAAACAATATGATGAGAAATTAGAAAAAGATAAAGATGTTCTAGAGATATATGGGGGATTAAGGAATATAGACACCACCTCTTACGAAACAATTAGCCCTGATTCTGCTTTTTTTAATGCACAAAAAATTATAGCTGAGTCTATAACCGCTAAAAGTGATATCAGGAAAAAGGGAAATGATATCAAGAAAACAGAATATTTCAAAAATATCCAACAAGGACTTACAGAAAAGACGCAAGATGCTTATAGCGAGGCAGAAAAGAAGCTGAGAGCATGCAGAAAAGACTACATACTAAGACACCCAGGAGAGGTAAATATTACAGACAGCGGATTCCTAGAAAGATGCGTCATTGACTTAAAAGGCATTTTTGAAAAACCAGATTATAGAAAAGAAATAGAGGATAGCTGTGACTTTAGAAGCATTAAATATGAAGGAGCAAAGTTTATAGAAAAAGAAGACGAGATAAAACAGAAAACAGGATATGCCCTATTTATGATTATGAGGGATAGGCTTAGGGAACAGATTACCAATCTAGGCTCTAATATAGAGAGAGGATCGGACCTTGATGGGGTAAAAAGAAGGATAGGGAACATCGAAAGGATATACACTTTAGAAGTCTTTAAAACTATAAAGGTTTTTGAATACGACCAGCATATTATCCTACAACCACATAAGACACAATTATTAGAAAATACAGAAGCGATATTAAAGAACCCCAACTATAGAATCAGGTGGATGGGATTAGAAGGGATATTAGGAAGGATACAACCAGAAGGAGAAGAACTGCTAAAGGAAGGTAATCTAGAAGCTGTTTATAAAGAAGTTGATGAAGCTATAAGTAATGACTTAAGAAGTAATGACTTTAGGATAGAACAGTATAGGATAGGCAGTAGGGTATATAGTATAGTAGCAGATATGTACAACCAAAAATTGGAGGAGATTAAAGCAAAGGCTAAAGGTGACACAAAATATGAAAATGTCATCAAATCGCTTGAAACCCAAGAAAAGAGATACAGGGATACATCCAAGAAGTATAGTGCAGTAGAAGCATTTTTGCAGGATATTTTCCAACGTAAGGAAAATATAAGGTTAGCATTAAATGTCCTCAATTATCTTGTCAAGGAAAACGGAGCCAAACCTTTAGAGGCAATACAAAAAGCGGTTAGTGAAAAAGAGCCAGCGCAACTACAATCAACTGTCAGCTATCTTGTTGATAAGGGATTTGTGAAAGAAGGAATGCAGGATAATATGAAGGTTTATTCTTTAAACAAAGAAGATAGAGAGCTGCACTCAATAGCGACCAGAATGATACCCCAAGATATCAAAGATAAATTCAAACTAATCTATGATAACCCTGCCAAATAGATTCTTAATATTTTTCCAAAACCCTTAAATAACCTCTTTCTTTTCTAATGTCTATGTACAAGATTAAACAGCTCCCAGAAGACTTCATAGTAAGGGAGATAAATAACATAAAAGCAGAAGGCAATGGAGCATATTCTTATTTTATGCTGAAAAAGAAAAACTATGATACAGTCAAGGCTATAGAGAGGATTGCTGCAGAGCTAAAAATTCCTGTCAAATTCATTGGCTTTGCAGGAAATAAAGATAAGAAAGCAATAACAGAGCAAATAATATCCATTAAAACCACTAAAAAAACAGGTAATTTGAAATTGAAGGACATTTGTCTTACGTACATTGGCAAAGGCAATGAGCCAATATCCTTAGGGAGCAATGAGGGAAACCAATTCATGATAACTATTAGGGATTTAACCAATAGGGAGATAAACAGATTAAAAAAAATAAATAAAAGTAAGATACTAATCCCAAATTATTTTGGAGAGCAGAGATTTTCAAAAAATAACATAGAAATAGGAATATCAATAATAAAAAAAGACTTCAAAAAAGCATCTGAATTGGCTGGCTTAAAAGCTGATAATAATGACTATATTGGCGCATTAAGGAAAATCAATAAAAAAACCCTCACATTATATTTACATGCTTACCAAAGTTACCTATTCAATGAAACTGTTAATCAATACCTAAAAATTAATAAAGGTAAAACAATAGAGAACATAAAAATACCTGTCATTGGCTTTGGAACAGAAACCGGCAATAACCAATTGGGAAAAATAATCGGCAATATCCTAAAACAAGAAAAAATATCCTTAAGGGACTTTATTATAAGGCAAATGCCGGAATTAAGCTCTGAAGGGACTGAAAGGGATTTGTTTGCCGAGGTTAAGGATTTTAAAATCAGGAAGCTAGAGAAAGGCAAAGCAACCCTTTCTTTTTATCTGCCAAAAGGCAGCTATGCTACTGTTTTTATAAAAGAATTATTCAGCCGTCAATAGCCCTGCACGTATCCTCAAATATCTCCTCTATCGGCTTTTCTGTGTCAATATCAGCCAGCAGCCTTTTTTTTTCATAGAAGTCTATAACTGGCGCTGTCTGTTTTTTGTAAACTTCAATTCTGTTTTTTATGACCTCTGGTTTGTCATCCTCCCTTTGAATCAGTTCGCCGCCGCACTTATCGCAAATGCCTGCTTTTTTTGGCTTTATGTTCTGCAAATGGTAGATAGCGTCACACTTGCTGCACATCCTTCTCCCGCCTAATCTCTTGATTACTGTTTTTTCAGAGGCTTTAAAGTTAATCACCTTTGTGATATTTGTGCTTTTTTGCTTGACAAAATCATCCAGAAATTCTGCCTGGGCTACTGTCCTTGGGAAACCGTCAAGAATAAACCCTTTTTCGCATTCTTTTTCCTTCAACCTGTCTCCAACAATTTTGTAAACAAGCAGGTCCTGAACTAAATAGCCTTTATCAATTATTGATTTCAAGTCTTCTCCTGCAATACCCTTCTGGACCAGCTCTCTTAGAAGGTTACCACTGGAGATATGAGGTATACCATACTTTTTATTGAGCATGGCTGCAATTGTCCCTTTTCCAACACCAGGTACGCCAAATAATACTGCTATCATTTTTTACCCCTATGGTATAAGCCTCTGGAGGGAGTTGCACCCTCGACCTTCTGATTTCTATATCCATACAAGTCAGACGCAATAGCTACTATGCTACAGAGGCGTTAAAAAGAGAATTATTCGGTTTTATTTAAATAATTTTTGTTTAGGATTCATAACCATAGATAGGATGCCAGAATGGCTCTGGCACAGGTATAAATGTCCTCATATTAAGAAAACGCTTGATTTTTCCTTGTAGCTTATAAACATCCCTCCATAATTCCTTTTCCCTTTTTTCAAATTCCTGGCTTAAAACCCTAGTATCATATAACTTCATAAAATGCTTTAGTAGCCAGTGTTTTTCCCATTCATTTCTGTAATCGGCCTCAATTTTTGGCCTAAAAAATATCTCTAATTCCCCGAATTGAACCTTCATTTTTTTGCCTTGATGGATTACTTCCTGGTCCCTGATGTAAACACCATGAAAATCTATGTCAAGGAGGTACCTGTAATATCCACTCAGCTTACCTTCCGGTCTTTTTATTGCGCGCCAATAAATCCACATCTCTTTGCCACCGGCATGCAACCCTTTTTGGCAAAAATTTTCAAGATAGAGCGTTTCAATAAACCTATGCCCATTGTATGTTTGGTTTTGGTCCTCGTCAAGGAAATTCTCTTCCACGAGATACTCGTGCATCATAACATACAGGTTTTTAAGATGGAATACATCTTTGTATTTTACCTTTATTTCGGGCAGTTCTTTTATTATGTGTGGCATAAACCTAACAATGGATATCGGTGTTTATAAAATTTTCGGTTGGGTATACCAGTATACTAATTTGTTATCCACCCTCCTCTTTTTCATAAGCTTTTTATATTATACTAAATCTCTAAATATATGATGTTAATCGGCGTAGTAGGCAAAGCAAATGTTGGCAAGAGCACATTCTTTAAAGCGGCTACATTGGCAGAAGTTGAAATAGCTAATTATCCTTTTGCAACTATAAAGCCAAACCATGGAACGGGTTATGTAAGAGTTGACTGCGCAGAGAAGTTCTTTAATGTTAAATGCAACCCAAGGTTTGGGTATTGCATAGAGGGCATCAGGTTTGTGCCGGTTGATATGCTCGATGTAGCAGGGCTTGTACCTGGAGCCCATGAAGGAAAAGGAATGGGGAACCAATTTCTTGATGATTTAAGGCAGGCAGATGCTCTTATCCATGTAGTTGATGTTGCAGGAACAACAAACGAGAAAGGAGAGCCGATAACACCAGGCAGTTATGATCCTGCAGATGACATAAAATTTCTTGAAGAAGAATTAGACTATTGGTATTTGGGCATATTAAAAAAGGGCTGGGAAAAATTCGCAAGGGATGTACAGCAAACACACAAAGAAGTACATAAAGCGCTGGCAAAACAGCTTTCCGGCTTGGGCGTGGATGAAAAGATGGTTGAAAGGCAAATAGAAAATATTGGCCTCAACAGGGAAAGGCCTGTAGAATGGACAGAAGACAACCTTTTCGCCCTGGCAAAACAGCTTAGAAAACTAACAAAACCCATGGTGGTAGCATGCAACAAGATAGATGTCCCGGGGGCAGCTGAAAATTTCACAAGAATTGAAAATGAATTTCCCGACCATATATTAATCGCGTGCTCTGCCGAAAGCGAATTGGCATTAAAAGAAGCGGCAAAAAATAATTTAATAAGGTATACACCTGGAAGTAGCGGCTTTGAAGTAATAGCGGAGGAAAAACTCAATGAAAGGCAGAAAAAAGCCCTTGAATTCATTAAAACAGATATCCTCAATAGGTACGGCTCAACAGGAGTGCAGAAAATTCTTAATGATTCTGTTTTTAAAATATTAAAATATATAGCAATATTCCCTGGCGGAGTGAATAAGCTAGCTGATCAAGACGGCAATATACTCCCAGACTGCTTTTTAATCCCGCCAAATTCAACAGCATTGGACTTTGCCTACAAAATTCATTCAGATTTAGGAGACAATTTCATAAGGGCTATAGATGTTAAAACAAAGAAGATTGTAGGGAAAGAATATAAACTTAAAAATGGGGATGTTGTAGAGATAGTTACAAACAAATAGTCAAGCAACACCCCTATAACTCCAACCTAAAATATAGTTTCTCTTTATCCCCGAGTCATTAACTTCTTTCCCATCCAGTATTTTCCTGTATAACCTAACAACACCACCAACATCCCTTTCGGTATCAACAAAGAAACTAGCCACCCCATGCTCTAAAAGTTGAGAGCTTTTGCTTAACAATCCAAGCTCTTTCCCGTTCAAAATCTCACTTCCGTTCATGATGCTGTTTACCCTGAATAAACCTCCTTTTTCGTCCTTTAGCCAGCCTCCTGGCAATTTATGCCTTAATGTCATTAATCTTATTTTGCCATGCACCATGGCTATGAAATTTTTATTCCTAAACTGCCTTAGCTCCTTTATGCTCAATTCCGGGGAGATTATTGGCAAACAGTTCATTCCCAAGAAATAGCCCAAATCAATGCCATTGAAGCAGTTAATATTATAGTCAAGGTGGATAGGGAATTTCAGATTATAGTTTAGGATTCCAAGATTGCCAGCCAATATTCCATCTGGTTTTTTCTCCCTTAAGGTTTTGGTTATGTTGGGGGTGTCATTGCCAACCATTATTCTTGGGGTAACACCAAACAGCTTACAATGCAGGCTATCCTTCAAATCAACAAAATGCTCGTCAAATAAATCAAAATAGATTATATCGGCTCCATTGGAAGCGGCCTCAAATGCATCTTTTTTATTGTACACTCTTACTAAAAGCTGTTTAACCCCGTTTTCATTTTCCTTTATTTCTGGTAACTGAACATTTACCCTGTTTCTTTTAATATCAAAACTTCTTTTTTGAACTTCATAGAACTCCCTCATTTTGCTTTTAATTTCCCCAGTTGATTTATCCCTGTTAAAGACATCCTGGGAATTAAACCATCCTGCTGTAAATTCCCTGCTAAAAGCGCCCTCTAGGCTAGCAAGCATCTCTTTTGAAACCTTAAAGTCACCATTATAAAAGCTATCAATGGCTTTCTTATAAACCTCGGTTACAGTAGCTGTATAATAAGGTGTCCTCATCCTGCCCTCAATTTTCACAGCATCAACACCTAATTGGATAATGGCCGGGATTTGTTTGACTAAGCATAATTCTTTTGTTGACAGGTAATACTGGTCATTATATCTCTTTCTGCATGGCTGCGCGCATTTTCCCCTGTTCCCGCTTCTCCCTCCTAGTAAGCTTGAGAAAAGGCACGAGCCGGAAACAGAAACGCATAAAGCGCCATGGCAGAATATCTCTAACTCCTCTGAAAAATTGTTTCTGATATTTTTTATTTCTTCTTTTGTTAATTCCCTTGCCAGTGTTATTCTATCCGCTTTTGATAATAAGTTAGCATGGGCCGAGTTCATAACTCCTGCCTGTGTTGAAATATGAACCTTTAAATCAGGATAATATTTTTTGATAATATCCAAAAAAGAGATTTCTTGGATTATAACTGCATCGATGCCTGCTGAATAAGCAAGGGATAGTTGATTAAAAAAATCCTGAATTTCATTATTTTTTACTAGGGTATTCATTGCTAAATAAACTTTGACATTATTTGATTTACAAGCCTTTATCGCTTCTTTTAGATATTGCTCATTAAAGTTGGTAGCATAATCTCTTGCACTAAACCTTTTCATCCCAAGATAAACAGCATCTGCTCCTTTGCTTACAGCTGCTTTTAAATTAGCCATGCTCCCTGCCGGGGCTAATAACTCAATTTTTTTTGTGTTCATGCCTGAAAGAAAACGCATTCTCCTTAAAAATGGTTATGTTTTTTTACCAGCAGATCTCCTAAAACTCTCTACCAAATCAATCATATATTTTCCCTCTTCCAGCTTGAATATCAAAGGCTCTCCCTTAAATAAATGCACCAAATCGAGCTCATACTTTCCAGGCTTTAATACCCTTATTGCCTCCAGGTCAAGAACAACGGGCTGGTCTTTGTCCACATCAGAACCGACTAAATCAAAAACATCCTCTTCAATCTGCAGCTTCTGCTGTTTTGTCAATTGGATATCTTCGGCAACTTTCTTTGCCTGCTCCAGCTTTTCTTGCCTAATAAAATAGAATAGTTTACCGCCGCAGCTGCACCCTTTTAATATTTCAGTGGCTCCATCATCATAGAATGTATTGCATCTTACACACTGGTGCGGCATTTTTAACCTTTTTTCTTCTTTTTAGAAACATCCTTAGTGAATAACTCTATCTTATCCGGGTCTTTTTTGATTTCCTTTACAACAGCAGCCGGCCCTATTATAGTCAAGCCAACCCTGTCCCTTAGCAACACATTAACAAAACCATGCTTCATCTTCTTTAAAATGTTTTTATCCTTTTTTTCTGGGTTTATTACAGCTAATTCTATGCCTTTAAATTTATCATCTATCTCTTCCATGGTTATTTCTATCAGGTCTGTTTCTTCCTGTTTCTTTAACCTTCCTTCCAACAAAACAATTTTGTTCTCTTTTACTATATCCATTATTTTCTTGACTCTACGCGCTGAACCTAAGTCCTCAATTTCTGAAAAAGGTATAAATTGCAAAGTTAGTGTCATTTTTTACTCCTTTTTTAGTTTACTATAGCAAATAAACCTTCATAAAACTTGTCTATATTATTACCATATTTAGCTGATATGCCAACAACATCATATTGCGGGAATGCTGCTTGTATCTTTTTTATATTTGATTTTCTAAGGTCAACTTTGTTGGCAACAATCAAAACGGGGATATTTCTGGCCTGTAGATTTCCTATAATTGTTATATTAACCTGGGAATACGGGTCTTTTGTTGAGTCTAGAACAACAACAATTGTGTCCATCTCATCCAGCCATTTTATTGCGTCTATAACACCTTTTGTTGCTTCTTTTGCCCTTTTCTTTGCTTCTTTTTCCTTTAATCCTGCTTTTATAAACTCTTCATAATCAATTTTTGTAGCTATGCCTGGTGTGTCTACAAGATTAAAGCTAAGCTCTTTTCCCTTGCTTCTTATGTTCACTTGCTCTTTTATTTGTATCTCCCTTGTCTCATGGGCTATATTTGAAACTTTGCCCATATCTTCCCCCAACCAGTCCTGGCAGATTCTGTTAGCAAGGGTTGTTTTTCCTCCATTTGGGGGCCCATACAGACCAAGCTTTATGTGTTTTTTTCTTCTAAATAAGTTTCTTAGAACTTTATTTATGAATTTTTTAACTAAATTTATAACCATCTAATACACCACATTATATTCGTTAACTATTTTATTTAAATACTTTTCGTTTTGAAGTCAAAAGGAAAACTTTATATAAATAATGAAATTAACAATTGGTATGAATGAAACGGTAAAAGGGGATATAGTTGCTATTTTATCCAATGCTATTGGTATTCTTAATGTTAAAGAAGAAAAAGATGTGGTAGAATTAAAAGAACTTAGTAACCATGTGATACATAATGCTTCTATTTTCCAAGACGAGGATTCTATCTCAATTGCAATATTGGTCTATTCCTTATCAAAAGTGATTGAAAGGAAAGGGAAGGAGTTAGATTATAATGGTATCTTATTTTTCTTGAATAAAGCTAAAGATAGTTTATTAAAGGATGGGATTGATGATTACAGGGGGATAATAAAAAAGCTGTTTGTTGTTATATCTGATATGGACTCCAAATTAAAGCTATATATAGGAGAGGTTATAAACCAAGCACAAATCAAGAAAGGCTCTAAATTGTACGAGCATGGCATCTCTCTGGCTAGAGCTGCTGAAATCCTTGGTGTTTCACAATGGGAATTAATGTTCTACATTGGTAAAACAAAGATTAGTGATGCAACCGAAGAAGGGGTAGATGTCAAGGAGAGATTAAAATTTGCAAGGGGGTTGTTTGGTTGAAGAGTTTAATTTTTGATAGCGGCCCAATTATTAGTTTGACTACCAATAATTTAGTTTGGTTACTGGAAGAATTGAAAAGAGGGTATGGGGGAGATTTTTTTATAGTTGAGGCTGTTAAAAGGGAGCTTATTGACAGACCATTAGCAACAAAAAAATTTAAATTCGAGGCATTGCAGGTTTTGAAATATATAAATGGAGGTATACTAAAAATAATAGAAAGCAGTAAGCTAAAAGAAGAAACAATAAAATTATTGGATTTGGCTAATAATAGTTTTAATGCCAAAGGGAATTGGCTAAGGATAGTGCATTATGCCGAGATGTCTGGTTTAGCAGCCTGTAATAAGCTGAATTCAGATGCTTTTGTTGTTGATGAAAGAACAACGAGGCTTCTGGTTGAAAACCCAAACAGGTTAGTTGAAATATTAGAAAGTACATTACATACAGATATAAAAATAAATGATGATAATTTGGAAGAGTTTGAGAAGAGAACAAAAAATATAAAATTGATAAGGTCTGTTGAGCTGGTTACAGTTGCATATGAACAAGGATGGTTAAACAAGTATTTACCAAATATCCCTAATGCTAAAAAAATTTTATTGGATAGTGTGCTTTGGGGGGTAAAGCTAAATGGCTGCGCTGTTTCAAAAAGGGAAATAGACCAAATCATAAAGCTTGAAAAATAATGAAGGGCCT
>JAGVXP010000020.1 GCA_018303725.1 Candidatus Woesearchaeota archaeon
ATAGCTGCCATTAAGCTTTATCTCTTTCCTCTCAAATGAATGGGTTATTATGCTATTGTCATCTATTGGTTTAATCTCTGCTTTAAAGGAATCAAACACCTTTTCAATATCTTCTATGTTTAAAGTAGTCTCTTCTTGGAATATATTTGGGGATAAAACCCCCCCTTCACTAACATATCTCCTTAAATAGGATATCTCAGTTTTAGTCAGCTCAGCATCTCCTACTACAACCAAACCAAATTTTTTCAAATCCTCAGGTATGCCCCTACCTATTACTATTGTGCTGTGCTTTGGATCAAAGAAATCCTGCATTATAAACTCAATTACAAAATCGTTTAATTTAGGGTGATCTTTTCCAAAAACCAGAACAGCATTGCCGCTGAAATAAGCCCTTGGCAAAAACAGCTCATTTTCATAAAGATAGGGGCCGTATGCTTTTTCAAGATCTTCTATATCATCAAAACACACATAGCACTTTTCAAATTCATTTACAAGCTTAAAATCATGATTCTCGATTGGTGATTTAGAAGTTAGATATTTCATATTCAAAATGCCCCAAAGTTTTGCTTCTTTGCTATTGGCCTTTATCAAATAAGCCCAATAAGGTTGATACCATGCCGGTTCATACGAGTATATATGCTCTAATCCCAAGGGTATATTATAAAAATCAGTCCCCCAGTCAATGCCCCTGGTTTCATAAGTTTGGATCCTAAATATCCCCCGCTGCTTGCTTATATACTGCAATATATGGTTGTTTTCTATTGCTTTTTGGGGATCATGCAGTTTCCAGGGGACAGGATTAATGTTAAAGAGCGTTAAGTTTAATAATATCAGCGCAACAAGGGACAAGTAAATAATGTTAATTTTTTTATCATCAAATCTTTTCTTTAAAGTTAAAAATAATTGATGCGCCCCCATGCCGGCTAAAACAGCTCCGCAAAAAACAAATAAAACCAAAGCCCTGCTTATATATCTCATATAATCAAATGGGGGTATGTATCTCCATAAAAAATAAGCAAGCGGAGATGCTGTAGCAATCAATATGGATAATATTGCTGCTGAAGAGAGCGAAAGGACCAACCGGTTATTCCATTTTTTATACAAAACAAAAATAATCAGTATAAACGCTGTAATGCCTATATGTTTTGCAGTGCCATACCTCTGTATTTTTGGCATTCCTTCGTAAATAGGCTCAATTAGCTCGTTGAATAGATTCTTGGCTTCTATTTTACGTGTTGAAAACTGTTCCCAGTCTGGTTTTTCCCTGCTGCTCATGTCAAGAAACTCTTTAGTTGGCAATGCTCTTTGAGCAATTAACCCAAACAAAACAGATAAGACTATCAGTGAAATAAGGGAAGTTTTGATTAGCCTGTTAACAAAATTTTTTCTAGCCAAATAAAAGAAAGCATAAGTCAAAAATGCCATGAATGTCCATGTAAACACTTTCAAATCCGGGCCAGCCCTAATTTGCAAGGCAAATACAATCCCTGTTATTATGGAATATTTAACCCATTTTTTCTCCCCAAACAATTTTATTGTGAATAGCAGAACTAAAGGCATAAAAGCATAAGCATTTAGGGTTGTTAGCCAGCCATCCCTCATAAGTGTAACCACAAAGCCGTTAAACAAAAAGATCAAAGCAGCAATAAATGCAAATTTCCTATCTACCTTGATATTTATCATCAGAATATACATAAAGATTCCGGCAAGTATGATATCAATAAGGTAGTTCAATTTTACAGCTACAAATGTAGAGGGGATTATAAGGACTAACGGCCCCAACAAATAATCCGAGCTTAATGTGTTCCCTCTAAAAAAATAAGGCGTGCCGCTATACCTATTAGGATTCCATAATTGGAAGGGGTCATGGTATCTTGTTAAGGATTGTTTTAGGCTTTCAGCCATTGGCGAATAATAGGTTGCATAATCCCCGCCCGGCATATAGCTAAGGTGTATGGACCTCTGGTAAAACAATAAAGGAAGCAATATCAAAAGAATAATGTAAGGTATATGTGGTTTTATCTTTCCAAATTTTTCTTTTAATAAAAGTTTCATTCTTTAATCAAACTTTTTTTCAAATTTTTTGTCCACAACCGGTTTTATATACTTCCTAAACGGTATTTTGTAATATATTTTTCTCCCAACTCTTCTGGCTTTTAAACCCAGCCCTATACCATGTTTCTTCTCTTCAAAATTGAATTTGTTAACAGCGATTAAATCGCTGATTTTTCTTTTTCTTGCCCTCGGTCTTGGTTTCTCTTTGTAATAGCCCAATGCTATATAAGCGATTGGGTCATAATAAGAGGGAATTTTCAGAATTTTTCTCAGCTGTTTTTTTGTTGGCAAATGGCAAACCCAGCAGCTGCCTATATTAAGGCTATGCGCCATTAAAATCATGTTCTCTATAGCTGCTGCTCCGCTTTGTATATGGTCCTGGTATTCAACATTATCTGTTTGATTGTCATAAACAACAATAACGCCCAATGGGGCATTTTTTATAAAAGCTGCAGCGCCAGCATCTATTATCTTTTGCAATAATCTCCTGTCATCTATAACAATAAATCTCCATCCCTGGATATCGCAGGCAGATGGGGCATAGTTTGCTGCTTCTATTATTTTTCTCAAATCTTCTCTCTCTACTCTTTTATCTGAAAATTTTCTTACACTTCTCCTTTCTTTTATTGCTTTTGATAATTCCATCCTATTTCACTCTTTTATGGCCTGCTCTCCCATTTTTTAAATCAATATTATGCGAAATCTCTGTCAAATTACCCAAATTTTTAAATTTTAAAACCCCAAAACCATCGAGTTCCTGTGGCTGGAAAAATTTGGATGAGGGGATATACCTGTAAGCGAATTTGTCAATCAATATCAATTTAGCTGCTTTTTCATTTGAAATTACCCTGTCGGTTATTCTTACATTGTTTTTGTCTATTGCAATAACTCTTTTAAATGCGATTGGCAGCAGACTCTTTTTTGTTATAAGCGTTTTTTTAATGGATTCCCTTGCAATTTTGCTTAATATGCCGCCAGTTAATATTAATCTTAACAAAATATGTTTATACTTTGTAGGCTTTAAATATTTTTGTTTGCAAAACTTCCCGTTTATTATTAATTTATTATCTTCCTTTAAAACATTCCTATTCTTGTCAAAATAAGCAGATGAAGCCTTTGTTCCATCTGAAGAAATGATATAACCGCAGTCACTATAAATGATTTTTTTCTTTTTAACATCATAAACTCTTATCACCCCGCCTTTTGCTAAACCAATTATTATATATGCATTGCCAATCTTTTTAACTAAAACCCCTGCATTATCAAAATGTTTAGTAAACTCTTTTCCTTCAAAAGGCAATAATACCTTCTTATTAGCAGCCTTATAATCAATATAAGTTTGTATATACTGGTAGAGATGCAAAGGCAGATACCTGTTATCCAAACAATTTATTGAAACAATATCTTTTTTTAATGAGTCAGAAAAAAAGCTTAAGATTGATTCTGCTGTTGGAATCTCTTTATTTAGCAAAGAAAACCCATGTGGTATAAGGTATTCTGTGTTCCTTGCTGTGTATTCCCCGCCAACTGTTCCATCAGGATGCAAAAAATAAGATATAAAGTCTATAGCTTTTTTCAAAGCCCCCAAAACCTTTTTGTCCCTTTTTTTTTTGTAATACACCGCTAAAAAATCTATGGTATAGCTCAAATAGCCAACATCGCATCCTTCATATTCAGGAAACCAGCCTTCTGGATTTTGCTTTTTTATTATGAAATCAATCTTTGCTCTTACAGCTTTATCATACCTTCCTTTTCTTAATATCCTGTTTGACACATACACGCCTAATGCAGCCAACATCTCCTGGTTTAATACAAATCTTTCATTATTCCTTGATAAAAAATTAGCTGCTTTATCTATGGCCCTTATTATCATTTTCTTGGAACTTTCATCAATTTCATCTTTAACAAGATTGAATGCTTCTGCACAAGGGTATAAGCAGAGCGCAGTTCCAATATATGATTTTTCATTAGGGTAGTATTCATCAAAAGAGCCGCCTTTCTTTTGTATTTTTGACCAGAATTTTAAACCAGCTATAATCCATTCCAATATCTTCTTATTTCTGTAATAAATATTATCAGGCAAATTGTTTTTATAAAGCAATGCCAAAGAAAAAACACCGCTCTGCAAACTTGCATAAGGGCAGTCTGTTTTTTTATATTGCCAGTATTCCCTGTCAAAACAGCCATATGTAGCTGAAATGGGATTTCTATCTTGTAAACTTACCAGTTGGGGTATCCTTGATAATGCTAGCTCTAAAAATATCTTTTTGTCCATCTTTACTTTAAGGCTTCTTTTCTGAATTTTGATATAACATTAACTATCAGGCCAAAAGAGAATATCTGGATTCCTGCCACTATCAATAACAAAGACAATATCAAAAGGGGGAATCTTGATTCAATCCTTCCGCTTAATTCCAAATAAACCACATACAATCCAACTATAAATCCAACTGAAGTTAAAATCCCGCCTAAAGAACCAAACACAGCTACAGGCCTATATGTGTATGAAAATTTGAACACAACCCTCAAAAAGGTTATAAATTCCTTTAGCACAGAAAGCTTTGATTTCCCTTTTTTTCTATGAACAAAAGTGATTGGAATTTCTTTTATTCTAAATCCCCTATACCATGATTCACATGCAAACTCCATGTTAAAAGGGTAACCTAATGACTCTATATAGAGTTTACTGTACATCTTTTTTGTGAATGCCCTATAACCAGAAGTTACATCTGTCAATTTAGCCCCAGCGAATATGTTTGCTATTTTATTTGCAAATTTGCTTACAACCCTTCTTTTCAGAGGCCAGTTTATTATTTTTGATTTGGGCAAATACCTGCTGCCTATCACTAAATCAGCTCCCTCTTTTATTGCTTTTAAGAAATGAGGTATAAAATCAGGATTATGTGTTGTGTCGCCTTCCATACTGATTATAATATCCTTTTTTGCTTCAGAAAAGCCTAGTTTCCTTGCCGAGCCAACACCTTTTTTTGATGTTCTGTGTATAACCCTTATATTTTTATATCTCTTAGCTAACTTATCAGCTATTCTTCCTGTACCATCTGGGCTGTTATCATCAATTATTATGATCTCTCCTTTTAAGCTGTTCTTTGATAAAACATCCTCTATATGGGGTATCAATTTAGTTATATTCTCTCTTTCATTGTATGTAGGTATAACAATTGAAACTCCCATTTTTACCAGCACAAACCAACATATTCTCCTTTTATTTCTTTTTTTTCAAACATTCTTACAAAATCAATTACTATTTGGCTTTCTTTAATTAGCTTAGTTAATATCTTGAAATCATCATCTTTGTTTTTTATTACAATTGCCTCTGAACCATTTACTACATCTCTAATTGTTGGACAAAATAGATTCATCAAATGAGGAAATTCCTCTTCAATTATCTTTTTATTAGCGCCAAATTTTTGTGATAAAAGAACATTTTTGTCATAAATCTTAATGTTAAGCCCCCTATCTACAAGTTTTTTAACAATAGCTATCATTGCGCTTGATCTTAGGTCGTCTGTTCCTTCTTTGAAGCTTAATCCAAGAATACCAATCTTTTTCTTATTAGTGCCTAATATAATATTTGCGCAAACATCAATATGGCTTTCATTGCTTTTTTTAATTGCCTCTAATAAAGGAACATTTAATCCTTCCTTTTTAGCCTCATCTATCAAGGCAGAAGAGTCTTTCGTTAAGCAAGAGCCGCCAAAAGGAACACCGGGTTTTAGGTAGGATGAAGATATATTTAGTTTTTCATCCATGCAAAATATCTTCATCAATTCATGGCTGTCTATATTGCTTTTTTTGCATATATTACCAATCTCATTTGCGAATGCTACTTTCAATCCGTGAAATGAATTATTAGCATATTTTATCATCTCTGCTACCTTTATTGAGGTTTTTGCAATTGGCGCTTTAATATCCTTAAATAATTCTTCCACAATCCTTTCAGATTTTTCATCTAAACAGCCTATAACTGTTGTTGAAGGATTAAAAAAATCATAGACAGCTGAGCCCTCTCTTAGGAATTCCGGGTTATGGCAAACGCCAAAATCTTTAGAAGCCTTTTTTCCAGAATTATTCTCTATAATTGGGATTAATAAATTTTCAACAGATCCGGGAAACATTGTGCTCTTAAAAACAATTATGTGGTAGCTATTTTTCAATTTCAACGCCTTTCCTATGCCCTCACAAACCTTTTTGGTATGTTCAAGATCCAAACTGCCATCTTTTTTTGCAGGCGTCCCAACGCAAACAAAAGACATTTCAGAATTTAGAACAGCCTCTTTAGAATTGGTTGTCGCTTCTATCTTTTTTAATTCAACATACTTTTTTATATATTTGTCAAGATCCTTTTCAACAACAGGACTTTTGCCCTTTTTTATAACTTCAACCTTTTCGCTGTTTATATCTATGCCTATAATATTATGGCCCAAACTGGCCAATCCTGCTGCCAAAACACAGCCAACATAACCCAATCCGAATATGCTTATCTTCATTTAATTATGCCACCCTCTTCCCTCTTAAGAATAATAGTCTATTTATAATATTTTTGTTTATAAGGCTATACGCCTTTTATCAGCTTTGTAGTAGAAAAACCGCCAAAATTCCTTATTAAATGGATTTTACCCCCATATTTTTTGACTGTAGGTGCTTCTATGCAATCATAGCCATACTCCTCTCCATTGCAGTGCACATCCGGCTTTATTGCTTCCAACAATTTTATTGGTGTTTTTTCATCAAATATCACAACATAATCTACCATATCTAAAGAAGAAAGTACAGCTGCCCTTGCTCTCTCATTGTTAATAGGCCTTTTTGGGCCTTTGTTTTCTTTTACAGAGCTGTCTGAATTTAACCCTACAACCAGAATATCTCCCTGCTTTTTTGATTGCTCTAGAAAATACATATGGCCTGGATGCAGAATGTCAAAGCAGCCATTACAAGTTACTATTTTTTTATTTTTCTTCTTTAATCCTTTTGCTATCTTTTCAATTTCTTTTTTTGTTTTGATTTTTTCCTTTTTTTGGTTTATAAATTTAATTGCTTCTAACAAACTATCTGATATGTAATCTGGTTTTATCTTTAATTCTTTAAAGTGTTTTTTGCCGTGGCCGCTAAGCAGATATATTGTTTTTGTGTTTGCATTCTTCCCCAATCCAATATCATGTGGATGGTCGCCTATTACAAATGATTCTTTTAGATCTACATCAAACTCTTTTTCTGCTTCTTTTATAAATTTTATATTTGGCTTTCTGCAATCACAATTTTTTTCAGGAGCATGGGGGCAATAGTAGGTTTTTTCTATTTTGATTTTTTGCTTTTTCAACTCATTTACCAGTCTGTTGTTGAATTTATTGAAATCTCTTTCTGTGTAATAGCCTCTGCCAATTCCGGACTGGTTTGTTATTATTATGAATTTGAAATTTTTTTTTAGAAGATTTAATGCCTTGAAAACACCCGGAAAAAACTTTAAATCCTTTGTCTTGTAGGTGTAGCCTTCATCTATATTCAAAGTGCCGTCGCGGTCAAGAAAAATAAATTTATTCATTTTCCAAGCTTTGTTTCAGTTCATTTATGCTCAATGTTGATGTCCCTACTTTCCCAACAACAACACCAGCTGCATGGTTTGCAATAATTGCTGCCTGCCTTAATGTTGCGCCAGATGTTAAAGCTAATGTTACTGTTGCTACCACTGTATCGCCTGCTCCTGTTACATCATAAACCTCTTTTGCTTTTGTTGGGATGTTCATCACCTTCCCATTTGTTTCAAACAAAGTCATTCCTTTTTCCCCCCTTGTTATTAAAACAGGCGCTTTTAGCTCTTTTAGGATTTTTTTGCCTATCTTCAGCACATTTTTTTCAGAGTCTGGTTCTATATTTGTCATTTCGGATGCTTCCTTGCAGTTTGGCGTTATCAAAGTTGCATCTTTGTAGAATTTTTTATTTTGTGGTTTTGGATCGATTGTTACTATCTTTTTATTTCCTTTGCACAATTTTATTATATTCATCATTAGATTTTTTGTTATAACGCCTTTGGCGTAATCTGAAATTACCACTCCATCAATGCCTTTTATTTTGTTTGTAACAAAATCTAAAATTTTATTTTCTATTTCTTTGCTTAGGTATTCCCCTTTTTCATAGTCTATTCTTAATAATTGCTGCCTTTGGCCAATAACCCTCACTTTTTGTATTGTTGGCTTTTTTTCATCTGTGATGATATATTCTGTTTTGATATTTCTTTTTCTCATCTCTTTTAATAAAATCTCATTTGCAATATCCTTCCCAACAATGCCTGACATATAAGAATCTGAACCAAAGGCAGCTATATTATTTGCTACATTTGCAGCTCCTCCAGGTGCGTAACTTTCTGCCTGCACAGAAACAACCTGAACGGGAGCTTCAGGGCTTATTCTTGTTACATCTCCCCAGATATACTTATCCAGCATGATATCCCCTACAACAAGAATTTTCTTATTTTTGAACTGGCTAATTATCTTAATTAGTTTTTCATTTTTTTTGCTCATTTTATATCATCCTTATAATCTTTTATACCCTCTTTTAAGCTATACTTAGCTTTAAATCCTAAGAATTTTTCTGCTTTGGTTGTGTCTGCTTGCGTGTTGCTCTGATAAGTTTTAGGGTCATATGGCATCTCAAAATATTCTGGCTCAAGGTTTGTTCCAATGACTTCGTTCAATGCTTTCACTAGCTCATTGAAGTTTGTTGCAATTCCTGTCCCAACATTATAAACTCCAGATTTTTTTGCATCAATTGCCTTTATTGTTGCTGCAACAGCGTCTTTTACATAGATATGGTCTCTTTTCTGCTCTCCAAACTTAAAAATCCTTGGATTTTTTCCTTCTTTCATTTGTTTTCCGAGATGATAAATCATGCTGGCTGCCCTTCCTTTATGCGCTTCCCTTGGGCCAAAAACATTAAAATACCTCAATCCAACAACATGCATTTTATCAAAATATTTCTCAGCTAATTCGTCCATCATAAGCTTTGATTTAGCATAAGCGCTTAACAGCTCTTTTTTCTGGCTTTCTTTCATTGGCACAGGGCCATTGCCATACAAACTAGCTGTAGAAGCATAGATAAGTTTTGCATTGTTTTTTTGGGCTAACTTTATAATATTTTTAAAGCCTTCAAGGTTTGCCCTTATCATTTCTTTATCATCTTCAAACCTTGGGTCTGTGATTGCTGCTTCGTGGAAAATGACATCTAATTTTTCGTTTATCTCAAATGGATGAGAAACATCCCCTTTTATGATTCTGCCTTTGAAGCCTTTTAAATTACCCTTTTTTACAGGTTTAAGACTATCCATCACAATAACATCATGCCCTTGTTTTTCTAGCTCTAAAGCTAGGTTACTTCCAATAAATCCAGCTCCGCCAGTTACTAAGCATTTCATTTTTCTTTTGGTAATTCTAATTTTGACAAATCAACTTTTCCTGAAAGCATTCCTTCTTCCCTATATGAGTCAGAATCCTCATGGTGTGTTGAGAATTCAATTATCTCACTGTCTTCTAGTCCTGTAAAGCGGTGTTTTACTCCGGGCGTTATCCTTATGGAATCTCCTTCTTTCATTATTCTCTTTTTGTTATTTGCTTCCATAAGCACTTTTCCTTTGTTTATATAGAAGGTTTCATCCTTTTTTTTATGGTAATGCATAGAGCATCTAAAACCTCTTTTCAGGATTAGTTTTTTACCGCAATAATCATAGTTAACTATCCACTCTTCTGATCCCCATACTTTGGGTACTTTTTTATGTTCAGTCATTTTTCCTCTTTAGTATGAATAGTTCATACTTTAGTTATAGTAATAGGAGGTTATATATAAAGCTTTTGGTTATTTGTATACTAGAATAGAGAAATGTTTATATAGTAGTATACATTCATACCTTTATATGAAAAAACAGAAAATAGCTATTTCTTTGGATAAGGAGCTGCTGGATGCTGTAGATAGCAAAGTAGATGGTTCTATAATAAGGTCAAGAAGCCAGGCAGTAGAATTTTTTTTAAGAAAAGGCCTGCAGGAGCAAAGCATCAGCACAGCCGTGCTCTTGATCAAAGGGGAACAGCAAGGCATATTGCTTAAGGAGTTTAATGGCTCTTCACTAATAAAAAAACAGCTTGACTTTTTTTCCGGTAGCGGAATTAAAACGGTTTATATTGTTACGCAGCACAGCAGGAATATCAATTCCTTATTAGCTGAAATTGAAAAAGCAGCTATAAATGTTGAAATAATAGAGAAAGATATCAAAGGAAATGCCAAGGCTTTGGATGCTATTAAGGGTAAATTGAAAGACAATTTTATCGTTATGTCCGGGGATACATATAATGATTTCGATCTGAGGAAGATGGTAAAGAAGCATTTAGAAACGGGTAAATTAGGAACAATTGGCCTGATGTCAAGGGATAAGCCATCTGATTATGGAAATGCTGTTCTGGATGGCGACTTAATAATTGATTTCCAGGAAAAGCCCAAACAAGCAACCTCCCATATAGTTAATGCTGGAATCTATATCTTCAAAAAAGAGGTTTTTGAATTGTTTGAGAATGCTGGTTCTATTGAAAGGGATGTTTTGACAAAGTTAGCAAGAATAAAACAACTCGTTGGCTATTTTACAATGGGAGAGTACAGGCATTTTGGTTAAAGACATAAGATTAATAATCATCTTTTTAGGTATTCCTTATTCGCATTGATATACCTTTTAACAAAAAACCTGACAAAATGCTTTTCATCATTCCATAACTGGCTTGTTTCAAGATTTGAATAATAGGCTTTCCTGTCATTGAATTTTATATCAACCATAGGGTAATTATTTCTTTGAAGCACATAATTTGCAAGAAGCCTGCTTATTCTTCCATTTCCATCAGTAAAGGGGTGTATCGAAACAAATTTAAGGTGTACCAGAGCAGCAAACTCAACAGAATTATAGCGCTTCATATTCTTCTTGTGCCATGAGATAAATTCTTTTAGCAGGGCATCAAGATTTTCCGGGTGTGGAAAGCTTACCCTGCTGCCGGTTACCATGATTTTATGCAGCCTTATCTTGCCTGCTATCTCAGCATTAGAGCTCCCAAATATCATTCTATGCCATGCGCATACTTTTTTTAATGTAAGCGGGCCCTTATAATCAAGCATACCATAAAAGGCATTTTTATGGCCTTCTGCTTCTTTAACATCCCTCAATGGCTTGTTTTTTGGTGTTATTCCGTGTATAAATAACTCGGCAGTATCCTTAAATGAAAGCTTACTCCCTTCTATCTTGTCAGAATTATAGATAAAGCCGACCATGAATGACTCTATATTCTTCTGCTTCGCTGTTTTGGGAAGATTTTTCAGCTCTTTTGCATAGCCCTTTTTTATGGCAATTAACGGCTCTTTCCATGCTTTTCTCATGGCTTCAAATTCAATTTCCTTTTTTATTTCCTCTGTGTTTTTTGGCTTTTCTCTTCCAAGGTATCTGCTTAATATCTTTGTGTGTTTTCCAAGCTTATAGCTATGCTCAGCATAATAATAGTATTTCTCCCCTATTTTTCTTTTTCTTACTATGGCCATAATGGTAGGTTACCTTTACTATTATATAAATTTTGCTATTTTTCAGAAAAAGTAATGGTAAGCTGTTGAATACGCCGCTATAGGGGTAAAGCAGCTGGTAAACAAATTTATCTATTTTAATTTGTCAAGAACCTGCGGTTCTTGAGCATGAACTGAGAAATTGGCTTTGCCAATTTCTGGTTTGTTAGAAAGCTTCGCTTTCAAACACTCAGAAATTTGCTTTAAGAAAATTTCTGACATTTTATTTATTGGCTAACTATTAATTTTTTTTAGTTACATTTTTAAATAAACACCTAAACCTTTATCTTAGGTGATATCATGGCATTCGATCCAAACCTAGACAAGCAGTTGTTTTCTGAAACAAAGGAATTCGAAACAACAAGAATTACAGTATCAGTGCAGCAGTACAATGAAGGGGAGAAAAAGCTCCAGATAAGCAGGGAAAACAGGAACCAGGACGGAGAGTGGAGCTTTGCAAAGCTCGGCAGGATGTTCAAGGACGAAGCAGAAGCTGTTTTGCCTTTGATTAAGAAGGCTTTAGAGCATATGTAATTCTAATTTTATTAAACATATTTCAAAACATCCTCAACACTTATAGCCTTCATGCACCTATTATCCTCTCCAAACATGCATTCTGGCACCTGGCCTTTGTGAACATTAATGCATGGAGAATATTCGCAAGCATCGCCTTTATAGACTGAAAGGTTGCCTTTGCCAAAAGGCCCCCACCTTATAGGCAGGTTAGGCCCGAACAATCCAATTGTTTTTACACCCATTGCAGCAGCAATATGCATAGGCCCTGTGTCATTTGAGATAAATAAGGAGCATTTTGATATTAAATAGAATGTCTGTTTTAGGCTAATCTTCCCAGCAGCGTTAATTGCCTTGTTTTTTATCAGGCTTTTTATTCCTTCAACCAAGCTGGATTCTTCTTTGGAGCCAATGAAAACAACATCATATTTTCCAGCTAACTCATCAGCCAATCTGGCAAAATTTTCTTTTGGCCACATTCTAGAGCGCGCAGACTCAGCTGCTCCAGGAGCAATGCCAACTATCTTTTTTAATTTGTTTTTCCTGATGAAATTGTCAGCTATCTTTTTGTCATTAGCGCTGACAAACATTTTTTCCAGCCTGTCTGCCTTTTTTACAGCCCCTAAAGGCTTCAGCAAATCAAGATGCGTCTGAACAACATGCTGTTTATCATTATATTTTACTGTATCAGTATAAAGCAAAGCCCTTGCGCCGTGGGAAAATCCAATTCTTTTCTTTCCAACAAAAAAAGATATTATGGAAGAAATATTGAGATATTCTTCAAAATCAATAACTAAATCATATTTTTTAAAATTCCTGAGCATAAACAATTTAATTGAAAAGGGATTAAGTTTTAAGGTAATTAATTTATTAAACAATTTAAGGCCGGAGTACACATCTTTGTTCCTGTCTGTTGCTAGTATGGTAATCTCTGCTTCAGGGAAGTTATGCCTTAATTCTTTTACAGCAGGCAATGTAAGGATTGTCTCTCCAATGCCCCATAACTGTAAAATCAAGATATTCTTTATTTTTATATCCCTATGCTTTGGTAAAATCATATTTACCATAGCTAGGATTAAGCAGGAAACAGTTCCGATATATCTATCAATGAATTTTATTAGTTTTATACCCATACTAAAAAAGAGAGAATAACACTTTATAAATCTTATCAATCTATAGTTTATTTCTTCTTTTTAACTGCTATTTTTCTTACTATCTCCTCTAGTTTTTTCTGGTTGCCTCTTACTATAATGTATATATAAAACATAGATCCAGTTAGGAACATAAACCCAACTATTGTTAGGAAGTCCATTCTTCTTAAAACTTTTAATGAGAATATTATCGGGTTTAGCAATTTTGGAAAACCTGCAATTATTACAAATAAAATCCATATGAACATCCAAAAAACATATTCTTTGATTGTTAACTCCTCTCTTTTATAATGCAAGAACGTGTAATAAATCATAAACAAGCCAAACAATATGCCTAAAATTTGGATACCAAGTATTGTTGCCATTTTTTACCTTGTTAAGCGCCACCAAATCATGTTAAAAACAATTTTTACTCCATCCAAGATTGTTGTTCCTTTGTACTTGTTCAAATAAAATGTTTGTATCGGCACTTCTGTATATTTCAGCTTGTTTTTACCAGCATTAGCTACCATCTCTGATTCCATGCTGTAATCAGAGGCCTTCCACCTGATTTTCTCATAGGCTTTTTTTGTAAATGCCCTGTAACCACATTGCGTGTCTTTTATATCTGTTTTATACAGAATTTTTGTTACAGCATGAATAAACCAATTGCCAAATTTTAAAACCAGAGGCATTGTTTCTCTTTTTTTTCTGCATCCAAAGATGATATCATACCTATTTAAATTTTTTATGAATTTGGGTATTTCATCAGGGTCGTGCTGGGCATCCGCATCAATAGCGATAAAAGCTTCAGCGCCCCTTTTTAATGCAAAATCACAGCCCGTTTTTAAAGCAGCGCCTTTACCCAGGTTAACTATATGTTTTAATGCAATCACATTTAATCTTTTTGCTGCATCATATGTTTTGTCTTTAGAACCATCATCAATTACAACTACTTTATTTGCATACTTCTTTATTTTTTTAATTACCTCACTAATCCTTTTTTCTTCATTATATGCAGGGATAATTACCCATACATTACTGGCTTTCATTTGTGATGTTTGAGGTTATGTTTGAAGAAGTTAAATTGGTTCCTTCTTCAAATTCAGCAGCCATGCCCTCTTCAGCTGCCGGTTCTTTAAAATCATCCAATATATTTTTTTCCCCTCCTTCCCAATTAACCTTCCATACAATAATCCTTCCGCCAAACACGGACATTTGGTCGCTAAACTTTTCAAAATGCTCTAAGCCATGGCCTTCCAGATAAAACAGCCTTGTGAACACGCTTGCGCCTAGTCTTGGAGAAGCTACAATAATATTATACCTTCCTCCTCCTGCCGGGTATAGTGTAGCGCCAACGCCAATTGTGTCATTAAATTCCTTTTTATTAAACCCTTCTTCAGTTGCATAAACCAAGGAGTTTGGATGTAACACCCTTCCATCTGGTATTGGGATATCTGCCTGCATGTTATCCAAATCTATCTTTAAAATTAAATTTTGTATGAAGCTGCATTCTAAAGTGCTATTGGATGTTTGGCTGCATTGAACAACGCCACCATAAGAATGCAAGGGTGAAATCCATGAATTAGCTTCATCATTTGTCATATCCTCAATCTCGTAATAGATATCTTCTGAATCTTCTCTGCTGTAATTAAGCCTCTCTTTTAAAAATGTGGCGCTTAAATCCAAACTATCCATATACTCTTTCTTTTTTAAGGTATTATAAATCAATGCCTTATCAAAATTCCAATCCCCAAAATGAGACCAAACACCAGATTTGCCTACCATATCCTCAGACACTATAAAATAATCTTCAGGAGGATCACAGTGTGTATACTCCAATAAAATTTCAATTTCCTCTTTGTCTAATCCTTTCTCAATTAAAGCTTCTCTTGCCCCTTCCCTGTCTAATAAAATCAAATCATCCAATAAATATTTGGTGTCTACAAATATAGAATTTATTTGGGTTTCTGCCATTCCAATTGTTAATCCTTCTTTTGACATAATCTTCTTTCTTAGATTTGATGCGCTAAAATTTTCAAAATCATCCTCAACCAAATTAGGGTACTCTTGCTTTAGCATTAGGTAATATAAATAATCAAACCCCCTAGCAGAACCGCAATCCAGCATTCTTAAAATCCCTATGGCTACATGCTCATTATCAGTTAGCAATGCCTTGCCCACCCAATGGGCCATTGGCGTGTTTTGCGAAGTGCCGTCAAAAGTTACTGCCCTGTCTGCTATATTTTTGAACCAATGGCCAAAATCCCACCAGGAATTTATTATAGCATTTGGTTCAGATTCAACCCTTATCTTATCCAAAGATACATACCATGCATCATTCACGCTTGGTATCTCGTTTTTAGCCTGCTCTTTGGCTTGGTAGCACATAAACCTTATATCCCCAAAACCCCGCATGCACAAGGGATAAATAGGCAATAAAACAAAACCAAGGACCAATAAAAAAACAAAACACATAAGAATTCCGGGTATCCACTTAGCTATCCCCAATTCCTTGGGCAGCCATTTCATGATATACTTATACGCAATGCCCAACGCAATGCCAAATGCAATAGCAAATGCAGGAACCAACAATAAAGTAAATCTTAAGCCTTTTGTGCTGGCATAAATTGTTGAGGCATACCACATAAATATTAATATAGCTATCTTTATATCTATTTTAAAGTCTTTCTCTATAAGCGCTATTATAAATTTGATTATGATAGGAATACTAATCCAAACCAGAAAAAACATTAAATTCTGTGGTTTTATGAATAGTATAACGCCAAACCAAACCGTAGAGAATGCTAAAAACAAAAGGTCGGATATTCTCCTGCTGTCTTTCCCTACCATTGTTAAGGCTATGCCTATCAGGCTTATAAGCACAACAAGTATCCATCCTGTTCCTATTTGGGAGATAACGGTATTAAGAGAAGCCGAATTCTGTTCTGCAACTGTTGTATACACATTTGGCCATATTGTTGTTATTCCTACCTCTTTTAATTTAACAAAACTTGAGAATTCGGTTAAAACATCTTTAAATGTTGTAAACCCCGCAAATAAGGTGACAAATATACCCGACACAACCACAAAAATGGCAAGAAGAGCTAGCGTATTTTTTATGTCTGACTGCATAATAAAATTTTTAATTCCTTTCTTTAATTCTTCTCTATGGAGCAATACATAGTATATAAGGTAGAGCAGGGAAGCAATTACAATAAAGTCAAAAATATACCACCAGCCAATCCATGTAAAAGCAAATACACCAACTAAGAAACCGGAAATTGCAGCTAAACTTACCTTCTTTATCCTTTCTTTTGTTTCAAATGCCTCTAAATACAGCCAAGTGATTAATAAGGGGAATAATATGTTATATGCATCTGTATCAGAAAAACCGCCTATTGTCCTGGTTAAAAATGCAGGATGTATTGCCACAACAATCCCGGCAATTAAACCGCCAAAGTTGCCGCTTATCCTTCTCCCAATAAAAAATGCTGGAATAACAGCTAAAGCTGATAATATTACTGGTATGTAGAATGCAACTGTCATCAAATCAACATCCCTATTAAAAAAATGCACTGCCTTGTACAGGTAAGCTTCAAGATAAGGGTGTAATTTTACATCAGTAGCCCTTCCTAAGGGTGCCAGCATATGGTTATCCCATGGGACGCCATTCCTTATCTCATCACCTACATGGCCCTTTTCCAGAAGATTTTGGGCATCCCTCATCCAAAAATAAGGGTCCATTTCCAATAGGTAGGTTTGGCCGTTCTCATTTTGTAATTTTGACTTGAAATAATCAGATGTGGCTTTAATCTGTTGGTTTATTTGTTCTTTTTGTTCTGATACAAACTCCTGCATTTTTTTTTCTATCTTTAGATTCTTATTTTCAGTAGGCAGGTTAGGGTATTGTTGGTTTATCTGTTCCCTAATCTGTGACCTTATCTGATTGTAAACAGCATTCTCGGCCCAGTCATCAGTAATTGGTAAGTATGCAGTATAAAGTCTTAGATGGATACTTAAGAATAAAGGAATTAGCAATAATAATAAAGCCCCATATCTCTTGAAAAAGTCGGTTACTGTTGAAGCATCAAAATCTAGTTCTTCTTTTTCTTCCCTGCCCTTTCCTTTCTTTTTAAAGAAACTTTTTATTCTGCCAAAATCAAAAGAAATCTCATCCTCATCTTTGCTCTCTTCTTTGGCTTCTTCTAGTTCTTTTTCTTCTCTTTTTCCCTTATCTTTCTTCTTAAAAAAATGTTTTATCTTACTAACATCAAAAGAAATCTCATCCTCTTCTGTCTGTTTATCTATCTCTTTTTTTCTAATCTCCTCTGCTTCTTTTTTCGTTTCTTCTTCTCTCTTTGGTTTTTCTTCTAGCTCTTCCTTTTTCTTTTCCTCTTTAAGTTCTTCCTTCTTCTTAAAGAAATTTTTTATCTTACCAAAATCTATAGATATATCCTCATCCTTTTCATCGTCATCAAACATCTAATCCCACCTTCCGCACAAAGAAAAAGCTATTATAATAAAAAGCTTTCTATTTAAATAACTTCATGGATAAGCACAATAAACGGGGCTCTTTTAATGCCAGCCTTAATAGAAAATTTGATGGAAAATCCCTGTCATATTTTTCAATAATTTCCTTGACTTCTTTTTTATCGAACAAAGAAATTAAATAATTATAATCCTCATTAGAGAGCTTATCTAAAATTTTTCTCATTTGCAAATGCAAAAACAAATCCCTTCCTAGCCTTCCTTTCCATATCCCCTCATAGTTCTTTTTAGTTAAAATTGCATTAACCAAACACCCTGCTCCCAATAATCCCTGTATTATCCCGCCGCCGGTTGTCGCTTTAACTTGTGCTGCAGCATCTCCCACCAGATAAACATTATTTTTTTGTGTTCTTAACTTTGGATTATAAACAGGGATTAAGCCAGCCTGTTTTTCTATAATGTTTTTTTCATTTATTTTTTTTAATTTTAAAAAACAATCAAAGTCTTTTTTAACATTTTTATAGGAAGCAACCCCCAACCTCACAACATCATCGCCCTCAGGCACTATCCATGCAAAATTCCCAATAAAGGGATAAAACTCAATGCAGTTTTCATTTTTTAATTCAACCCTGACTTGCAGCCCGGTCATAAATTCTCTTTTGCTAAACAAACCACAAGACTTAGCAACCCGGCTTAAGGGGCCGTCTGCTCCAACAAGATAGCCCGTTTTGATTTTTTTTATTTTATTATTTTTTAAATCCTTTATTATCAATATATTTTTTTTATAATCCAGGAATTTATGGTTCAAAAAAATTTTAGAGCCAGACCTTTCAGCCATGTCTGCCAAATATTGGTCAAATTTTTTTCTGTCTAAGATGATATTCTCCTTTTTTAATTTTAATTCTATGCATTTCTTATTTGGAGAAAAAATCCTTACTCTGTCTGTTTTGTTTACAACAGCTTCTTTTTTTATTTTTATTATCTTTTCTAAATAAGATGCTACAATGCCTGTGCATTGGACAGGTTTGCCTACCTCTTTGTGTTCCTCAAATATATTCACTTCTTTTCCTGCTTTTGCGCTTAAATACGCCGAATAGCATCCAGCCGGACCAGCGCCGATTATTGATATCATAAAAGAAGGAATCTCTAATAGGTATATATTTTTTTGTTTTTGGGATTTGTATCTATTCTAAAATAGTTACAATAGAAATATTTAAATATAGTGATATTCTCCCAAAATTAGGGGGTGTATCTTTATGAAATTTAACGGTTTAGTGCAGCAAGTAAACCAACTTGTTTCTAATTATATGTCCATGGATATAAGATTGCCTAGATGGCCTTATGTTGTGGCCTTAGTCACAACACTTACTGTTGCACCTACCGCAATTAGCTCTGTAAGGGATGCGGCTAGTAATTTTGTTAACAATACAAAAGAGGAGCTAGTTGAGATTATCAACCAACTAATGTCACAAAACGAACAAACATCCAAAGAAAAAAACGCATTAGAAAAGGAAAGAAGGGAATTAGAAGAGAGACTTATGTCCCTTGGTGTAGTTCCTGACAAGGATCCATGTGATATAGGTATAACCCACAAATCAAGATACTTTTTTGGTTTAATCCCTGGCAGCACGTATGAAGTTTCAATGGACAAGCTTTTAGAAGAACTTGGGGATAAATATGGAAAGATTGCTTTTAATCAAATACAGTTTTATGCCCCAGACAGGATGGCTTATACCTTTACCCCTAGAAACGGCGGTACTATAAGGATCTTAAATTATAAAGGCAATGAGATAACGCCTTATGACCCTGCAAAAGGCAATAAAAGGAAAAAAGACACCGGACCAGTTACTGCTCAAAAAAATGGTAGTTTAAGATTCAAGCCAACATGGAAAATGCCAGATAAAGGAAGCAGCCATGCTGGCAGAGCTCCATTCTATCCTATCGATCCTGATACAGGCAGGACACCAAATCAATATACTGTTGAATACAGGGGGCCCAATGGTGATGTTGATTACATCCATCTATGTGTTATAAGGACAAGCAGGGAACAAGAAGTTGGGATTATTGCTGCTGTTGGTGGTGTGGTAATTGGAAGTGAATTATTTCCTGAAACAAAAACATTACAAGATGTAATAGGAGTGCCGCCAGGTAGGGGACCAGGCACTGGCCCAAGATAATCATCAATCTATCATTTTTAAATATTTGGGGGGTTGGAAAATCAAAAAAGAAATTAGTTCAATTATAGTTATACTTTTATTAATCTTTAATACAACATTTGTATCAGCTTACCCTGTTACAATTAGGTTAACAGCTAATGTGGGTGACTTTTATACAGATGTTTACAGGTGTTCTAGCCCTAATTGCAATGGTATAACCTTTTATAGCAGCAATTATGGAAACCCTAATTTATATACTGTGGCAGGGTCTGGAACACAATATTTTGCAGAATATGACTATTTGAATTGTTATTTGTCTCAAAAATACACTATGAATTTTACAGGCAGCACAGGGCCAGGGCCATGGGATTATGATGTCAACTTTGTAAAGAAAAATAGCTGTAATTCAACAATAAACTCTGTTGTTATTTCTGATAATAATGTTGTTGTTGGAGAGGTTGTTGCAGTAACAGCTAATATAAGGAGTGCTTTTGACGACCCCAGCGCTCCACCAAATAAAGTGCCTAGCGCATTAAACTCATATTTTTCTTCAGATATTATTATAGAGCTAAGAATTAATGGAGCAGCTGTTGATACAAGAAACGTAGACATATTTATGGGGGCTAATCAAGATGTTCAGTTAACGTGGATTCCAGCTTCAACCGGAACTTATAGTGTAGAAATAGTAACTAATGTTAATGATTGTAGCTGCTCTAATTCATTAACATCAACAAATCCTGCTGGTAATATAAATGTAAATCCAATCAGCAGTAGTTGGAGATATAACAGCACTTGGTTGGACCCTTACGATTATGTCTCCCAAAGCCAATATGGTTTATGTAATGAAGGTAATGGCGGTTATTGTGGAGCCCACCAGCCAGGATGGACAAGTTGCGATGATTATGATCAAGATGTATACAGGCCCGGAATGTTTTGGTGTAATCCTAATGATTGCGGAGCGGATATTTACAGGGAATTTATGTTAAGGTTGCCAGCTGTGACAGGGGATAACGATTGTTTGATAAGCATGAGGGGAGGTTATGATGACACCACAACAGAGCAGCTAAAGTTTACCCATTCCTATAATGGCAATACAGCTATAAGCACAATAATTGTTCCCGATGCTGGTTCTGGTGAAATTGAATTTACTTTCCCGGGAACATTCACCTTCCAGACAGGAACAAATTATATGCATTTCACAAACCCGCAGTTTTGTGTGCAATCTGGCAGCGGAAGTGTTCATGTTAGGGAATTTAATGTCTTATGCGGAGCAAACACAGCCCCGACATTAGCAGGAATCCCCAATCAACAAACCGATGAGGATACAACGCCAACTTGGCAAATTGATCTGTGGTCATATGCCTCAGATAATGAAGAAACTGATGACCAATTAAGTTTCTCTGTTTCATCACAATCCAATCCAGGCCTTATCTCATGCTCAATATCCTCAAATAGGTATCTAAGCTGCGGAGCTCCAGCTCCAAACCAAAATGGGTATTCTGATGTTACTGTTCAGGTTTCCGATGGCCTTTTAACAGACACAACTAATTTTAGAGTAACTGTTAACCAGGTAGATGAACTATGCAGCGATGGTATTGACAACGACGGAGACAGCTTAGCAGACGACCTAGACCCAGGCTGTTATGACTCTGGCGCTTACAATCCAAATGACAGTGATGAAACAGACACACTGTCTCCAAGTGACAATGGCTGTGCTGATGCAGCTGATAATGATGAAATGACAGAATGCCAGGACTCCATTGACAATGACTTAGATACATTTACAGATTTATTAGATCCCGGCTGTGCTGATGTGCAAGACAGCTCAGAGTTAAACCCAGCAGTGCAGTGCGATGATAATATAGATAACGACTTAGACACTTACACAGATTACCCTAACGACCCTGGCTGTACAAGCCCAACAGATAATAATGAATTAGATATAGCTCCAGCATGTAGTGATGGTTCAGATAATGATTTAGATGGTTTTATTGACTGGCCTAGTGACCCAGGCTGTATAGACGCAACAGATACTACAGAAACAAACCCCGCAATAGAATGCGATGATGGCATAGATAATGCAGATGCTGATAACCTAATTGACATGGCAGACCCTGGCTGTACAAATCCATCAGACACATCCGAAACCAATGGACAAATGACCTAGGCTGTACAAGTTATTCGGACAGCTCAGAATTAAACCCATTAATAGAATGTGACGACGGCTCTGACAATTCAGATGCTGATAGCTTAGCAGATTACCCAGCTGACCCAGGCTGTACAAGCCCGTCTGATGCAACAGAGACAGACGGTGATTGTGACGACCTAAATGATAATGATGGTGACACCTACACAGATTACCCTAACGACCCAGGCTGTACAAGTTATTCGGACAGCTCAGAATTAAACCCAGTAATAGAATGCGACAACGGAATTGATGACGATTTAGATGGCTTAATAGATTACCCTGATGATATAGGTTGCGGGACTCCAATAGATAGCGATGAATTTAATCCAGCACCCCCGGTAGAAAATATAAATTTAGAGAGCAGGGATTTGCGTATCAATCATATTACTATCCCTCAAGATAGTTTTATTAGGCCTGGTGATGATTTAGCGCTTGAGCTTGATTTCGAAAATGAAGGAACTATATTTATGGATGATGTTACAGTTACTATTATCTCCCCCGAGTTAGGCATAAAAAAAAGGATTGGCCCTTTTGATTTAGACAAAAATGAGGATACAACTAGGACGCTCTTATTAGAAATGCCTTACTATGTGGAACCAGGCATTTACGATCTAAGAATCACAATAAGCAATGACAAATACAGAAGGGTAAGGCACAGGCCAATTGTAATAACCTAACTATACTTGCGGACAAAAATAATTAGGCATTTTTGTCCGCTCGTAATATGTCAGAAATCGCAACTATTAATTATAAATACTTGCGATTTCTGAGCATGCTCAAACACAGCTATGCTGTTTTTGACAAGCAAAAGACATTTTATTGTCTAAATGTTTATGTCTTTTGCTATAATATATACTCAACTACAATAATATTTATATAGAAGTTATGACTCCACAATAGTTATAAAGAGTAACCACTTTACTATGCTCAATAATCGAAAAGTTTAAATATAAGTGGTGGTTACTCAATATAAAAATAAAAATATAGAGGTTTTATAATCTCTTAATGTTAGGTTAAAAATGTTGGGGGTAGGAAAAATGATGAATAAGAAAATGAAGTTGTTTAGTGTGCTAATGTTATTTGTGATTGGGATTTTAGCAGCAGGCTTTGCAAGCGCTGCTCAGATAAGCGCAATACAAGAGGTAAAAATTAGTGGTGATGTGATAGACGAAACAGGCACCAATTATATTCTTGGTTTAGAAAGGGGAGAAGAATTTGATGTTAAAGTAAAGGTTAGTTCTGCATTTGCTTTGGATGACGCTCAAGTTGAAGCTATGGTAAGGGGTTATGACCATGATGACCTGATTGACGACATATCTGACACATTTGATATGAAAGCAGGTGTAACTTATTATAAGACCCTCAACTTAAAACTGCCTTCAAGAATGGATCAGGACACATACCAGTTGAGAGTTATGGTTTCAGACAGAAACAATACACAAGAAGTTAAGGATTACACATTGGAGATTGATACAGCAAGACATAAATTGGAGATAAAAGACATCGTTCTTAATCCAGAAAACGAAGTGCAAGCTGGAAGATCTTTATTAACAACTGTAAGATTAAAGAATAGGGGAGAAAGCCAGGAAGAAGACATAAAAGTCAAGGTTTCAATTCCAGCACTGGGAATTAGCGCTTCTGATTATATTGATGAGCTTGATGAAGAGGACTGTGCAGACAGTGGCTGCGATGATTCAACTACAAGCGAAGAGATTTATATGAGAATCCCTGTCGATGCTGCTACCGGCGATTACACTGTTAAAGTTGAAGTTGGCTATGACGATGGTGATGAAAAAGAAACAGAAACAGCAACAATAAGGATTATAGGAGAAGAAGAAACTGCAGCAACATCCGATACAACAACTGCTAAGACAATAATAACTGTTGGTCCTGAAATCCAGGATATTACAAAAGGAGCCGGTGGAGTTGTCTATCTATTGACAATAAGCAACACAGCTTCAACATCAAAGACATACGCAGTTAGTACAGGCGGAGCAGATTGGGCTGATTTCAGCATAACACCAAGCAAAGTAGTTGTTGTCGATGCTGGCGAATCAAGCACAGTTTATATATCCGTTTCAGCTAAAGACACCGCAACAGCAGGAGAAAACAGCTTCACGCTATCAATAAAAAGCGGAGAAAAAACACTGAAAGAAGTGGCATTAAAAGCTAATGTTGTTGAGCCAAAAACAAGCGGATGGAAAACACTCAAAAGAGCTTTGGAAGTGGGTTTGTTTGTGTTGATAGTTTTGCTTGTCATCTTAGGTTTGATAATCGGATTTACCAAGTTAAAGGGATCTGAAGAAGAGCCTAAGGAAGAAGAAAAGACCTACTACTAAAATATTTTTATTTTTTATATTTCTTATTTCTATTATTATTAACTGATGGTTAGCCACTCGCCAGCGTAAGCAGGGGAATTTAAATGCTAAAAAAAACAAATAAAAAATTGGCGCTTCTGCCTCTTGTGTTAGTATCCTTTCTAATAATCTTTGTAAGGGCAGAAGAAGCTGTTGTAGCTTGCCCCTGCACGCCAGTTGCATACCAGTTTATAATCCAGAATTCCGGTGGGGATATAGAGGCTTATAATTTAACTATTGATATCTTCTCTCAATATGCTGCTTTCAGCCAAAAAATCTTTAGCTTAGGGAGCGGACAGAGCCAGCTTGTTTATCTTTATTTATCCTTGCCATGCAATGTTTATGGTTTAAATAATATAAACCTGATTGTAAATGCTGAAAAAAGCGGAGCAGTTGACAAAGTCCCATTCCAGATTGATATAATCCCCTGTTATGATTTTAAGGTTGAGCTGGGAAATGATTTTTTAATAACTGAAAATGCAGCCCCTTTGGTTTTTAACCCGCATATAGGCTCATATTCTGTCTGTGAAGGCGACGCAAAAGCAATTCCTGTTTTAGTCACAAATCTAGGAGAAACAGCTGAAAAATACACCTTTAGTCTGGATGGTGAAAAGTGGTCAGCTTTATACACCAATGCGCTTGAATTACAAACAAAACAGTACGGGGTAACTTACATAAGCTTAGCCCCCCCTTTTGGCTCGGAAGGAAGCTATGGCCTGATTTTTGACACAACAAATAGCATAGGTGATACAACACTATTCAATAAGGTTGATATTGATGTTGAAGAGTGTTATTCTGCTTCTCTCAAGCTGTCTAAAAAGAAAGATGGATTATGCTGCGAGCAAGCCACTTATGATGTCCTTATAAAAAATGATGGGAAAGTTGATGGTTATTTTGATTTGGCTTTAGATGCGCCTGGCTGGGCCAATTTATCCAGTGATTCTGTTTATATAGGCAGTGGAAAAGAAGCCTCTCTAAAACTGCTTGTTAGCCCCCCCTGTGATACAACAGGGAAATATAATATTGGTGTTTCTGCATTATTGAGGAATAATAAAAATATTAAATTAAAGGATGGGATGGAGCTGGATATCAGCAAAAAAGAGGACTGCTATAAAGCAGAGATAGCTGTTGAAGGCAAAACAGCAGTAGGTTATAAAACAAGCGCAATACCAATAAAAATTACAAATAAGGGCATTAAACCAGCAGACTATTCTGTTAGTTTAGAAGCACAAGACTGGGTCAAAGCAAGCACCAATCAGCTGAAATTAAATCCTGAAAAAGAATCCTTTATCAATCTTAATGTTGTCCCTTCTGAAAAAATTGAGCAGGGAAGCTATGAAACAACAATTAGATTGGATTATAATAATGTTACATATGTCAAAAAATTTGATATAAGGCTTAAAAAAGAAAATCCCCTAATTAAGAAAGCCAGGGAATTAATAGTCTATTACCAATATTATATATATGCTGCAGTCTTGTTGGTGATAATTATTATTGCTCTTATCAAGCCGGTAAAGAATAAGGTGAGGAAATGGAAAAAAAGAAGGGCAATAAGGAAAAAAAGAAGGGAAGAGAAAAAAGCCAGATTGGCGGAAGAGGAAGAGAAGAGAAAGCGTGAAGAGGAAAAAAGGCTGCAAGAGGAGCAAAAAAGGCTGGAGAAAGAAAAAATAAAAGAAGAAACAGAAAAAAAACAGGAAGAAAAGCTTAGAAAAGCCGAAGAAAAGAAAGAAGCCAAAAAAACAATAAAACCAGGAAAAAGGATAAGCTTGGCAAAATACATATCTATAATAGTTTTATTAATGCTTTTAGGCGCGCTTGTATTCACTTTTATCTATTTTGATTTGCTAAAAGACATTAGCGGCTTATTTGCATACATAAAAGATTATATTCCTTACATCATAGGAGGCATCCTTGCGTTGGTAATCTTGATATTATTTTTGAATCTAATCAGAAAAAGGCCAAAAAAGGGGGAAATTAAGGAGGAGAAAAAGGAAGAGCCCAAAAAAGTTGAAAAAAAGATTGCCAAAAAAGAGGCTAAGACGGGGAGGATTTCAAAAAAAACAATTAAGACTATTGCAATGATAATGTTGGGTTTGGTCATTTTGGCTGTTTTGGTATTTGCCTTTTTTTATTATAATCTGGCTGATATAATCAAAGATTACATGGTTTTATACTATACTTATATAATTATAGGAATTGTTGTGCTGATTGTTTTGATATTTATGCTGAGGCTTTATAAGTCAATAGCTGACTTTCTTATGAGAGAGAACGGGAAGAAATAATTATATTCTTACCAAGCCGATTATCTTCAATATTTCATAAATTGTACCTGCAATAAACATTGCTATAAAGGTAAGATTCAGCAGCTTGTTTTCTTTTATGCTGTACTCTGGTTTTCTCTGGCCGAATTTTTTTGCCTTCCATATCATCAGCACCACCAGCACCCCCATCAATCCTCCTGAAAACGCTCCGGTTATATCTATCACCTTGAAAAACGCATTGTCAATATTTGTCATTATCATAATCAGGGCTATAGCCAAAGGAAGAAAACAAACCAGAGAAGATGCTAAGTTTTTCTTGCACCCAAAATCAAAGCAGTACATCTCCTTTAAAGCCAAACCAACAGCTATGAAGCTTGTTGCCATTGTTAAAATCCCAAAAGCAGTCCCAAACAAAAGCATCTTAAAGCCTAAAACAGTTGCTAAACCAAGAATCGCCCCCTCTGTTGTTGCGTTGCCTGTAACACCCACAACAATAAAAGCGAAAATCAGGTAAACTACTATAGGTATTAAAGAGCCAATAATAATGGCCTTTTTCATATCTTCCTTGTTGTTCTTTAATTCTTCCCTTAGCTCAGGAATTGCCCCTATCCCAAGATAGGCAAATAAAACAACGCCATACGGGATAAAAATATTTTTTATGTTGAATGATGTTAAATTTTCCTGGTTGATTGAGGAAAATGCCAGGATAAATATTATAAAGCCAATAAACAACAAGAAAAAAACCATCAGCAGCTCGCTTTCTTCTATAATCCTCAATCCCTTATAAACCAAAAAAGACACTGCAATAAAGAATAAGATAGAGTAAATCAGAGGAGAGCCCCCAAATTGAGGGGAGAGGATGGCATTCAGGAATTCTCCCTCCTTTATTGTATAAGCGACCAAAGCGCCGTACATGCCAAACATCATGCCAAAAGTCATCAGCTTTTTTCCAATCTTGCCTAAATATATATTAGCATAGCCTGTTAATTGATGATCTCCTTTGGTTCTTAAAACAATCTCGCCAATATAAAGGTTTAGAAACAAAATAACAATGCCTATCACAATTATATCAATAATTCCTGTTACAAAACCAGCCTTTGCAACAACAAAAGGTATCCCTAAGATGCCTGCTCCGATTACAAAGCCAACCAATGTGGCTATTGCTTCTAAAAGGTGTTTTTTTGGCATAGCTGATTTTTTATTAAGAATTATATAAATCTTATTGTTATAATCAAAGGATTAGTTGAATTAGGATACTGTTTACTTATCGGCACCTATTAGCAAAAACATTGTTTTTGTAATGTTGTAAACCAAATCCATAGACGATAATAAGCAAGCCCAAAAGTATTAAAATGTAAGAAACCAGTCCAACTACCGAAGACTAAACAATACCTTGAATTAGCAAATTATATAAATGTCAGAAACTTTCCACCAGTTTATGTCGGAAATGCTTTGCATTTCTGAGCACATTAAAAATCCCTTGATTTTTAATGAAACTGGTGGCTGAAAGCCAATCTCATTTCAGATGATGGAAAGTTTCTGAGTGTTTAAAATGGCAAAGCCATTTTTAACAAACCAAAAATTCCTTTCAGGAATTTTTCAGTTCATGCTCAAAAACCACCCACATTAATGGGATGGCTTTATAGGCGTAAGCCTTTCATGCCACCCATCAAAGATGGGTGGTTTTTGACAGAAAAGAACCAGCATGATCAAAATGGCAGAAAAATTCTACTTTGATACCTCAATCTGGCTAGATTTTTTTGAGGATAGAGATGAACCAAATTTACCTAAAGGGAGATGGGCTCATGAACTTATAAACAAAATAATAAAAAGCGACAGTAAGATACTATATTCGGACAACAATATCTTTGAGCTAAAGGTAGCTGGGTATAGCACATATGAAATTGAGGCGATTCTTATAAAGCTTAAGCCAATTCTAATATTTGTAGAATCTACTGAAAAAGAAGTTGGCAAAGCTAAGGATATAGCGTTACGGAGAAATATCCCGAAAAGGGATGCTTTGCATGCACTCATAGCTAGAGACAACAGGGCAAAATTGGTTAGTTTAGACCAGCATTTCAAAAAGCTTCTTGATATCACAAAGCCTAACAGACCGCAAGACATTATTTAGCTTTTAGTTTCTCTTCGATCATATCAAAAGCCTTTTCGCCTGCCCTATGCAACTCATCATCAGTTGTTCTTCTTTTAGACGAGCCTCTCAGCTTTGCAACCTGCCTTAAAAGCTCGTCTTTTTCCAAATCTGAAAGCTTTTCTCTAATAGCATCTCTAATAAATTCAGTTCTGGTGCTGTATCTATTTTTCTTTAATGTTTGGTCAACTTCTTTCAATAGCCCATCTTCCAATTTTAGACTGATTGTTTCCATAGTATTACTTAGTATGTACAAAGTAATATTTAAATCTTTTGGTATCTAAATATTAATAGAATAATAAATAATTTAAGAATGTGAATGGGGATGCAGGGATTTGAAGTTCAGGATTGTAAAAAATCCTTACAATCTCCCTGATCAGCCGGTATCGCCAATTAATCATTGCTTGAAGCTCATTGCTCCAATTGCTGGAGCCAGCGATAATAGCCAGGATGTACGGATTGCTCCTTTATACTACATCCCCATTGGCCTAAAGAAAAGCTTGTTTGTTTTTAAATATTTTCTTTTAAGAACATTTATATATCAGCTACCTCCTTTTGTATTCAGATGGTTTTAAGAAATCTGGAAAAGGCACAGAACACAGAATGGAAATAAAATGGATAAAGAAAAATCACTGATTGTATTCCAAGACAAAAAAATTCGAAGAATTTGGCATGAGGAAGAGTGGTATTTCTCTGTATCTGATATTATAGCGGTGCTTACAGACAGCAAGGACGAATTAGCCTACTGGAGGAAGCTAAAAGAACGGGAACCTCAACTCGTGACAATTTGTCACGGTTTGAAATTGCAGGCAAAAGACGGAAAAATGAGGTATGCTGACTGTGTAAACACAAAAAATGCGTTTAGGCTTATACAATCAATTCCTTCCCCAAAAGCTGAGCCATTTAAGCAATGGTTAGCCAAAGTAGGCTATGAAAGGATACAAGAGATAGAAAATCCAGAGCTTGCTCAGGACAGGGTTAAGGTATATTATGAACTGAAGGGTTATCCCAAAGAATGGATTGACAAGAGGCTAAGGGGAATTGTCATAAGGCAGGACTTAACAGACGAATGGAAATCAAGGGATATTAAAGAGCAGGATGATTTTGCTATCCTTACAAATGAGATATCAAAAGCTACTTTTGACAAAACAGTCCAAGAATACAAGCAATTCAAGGGCTTAAAGAAAAAAAGCCAGAATTTAAGAGACCACATGACTGACTGGGAATTAATACTGACAATGGTTGGAGAAAAAGCTACAACAGACATAACCATCTCAAAAGATTCCAAAGGATTTGAAAAATGCAAAGAATCAGCAGTAGAAGGCGGAACAATTGCCAGGAATACAAGAAAAGAAATTGAGCAGAAAACAGGGAAGTCAATCATTTCGAATGATAATTATCTTTATTTAGAGAAGAAAAGGAAGAAGCAACTGGAAAAAATGAAAATGACAAAAATCAGTAAATTGTCTGTAACAAACTTTCTTTTCCTCTAAATCTCAAAGTTTTTCAAACTTTGAGGGCTTAAAAATCCTTTGGATTTTTAAGCAAGAAAGTTCGTCAAAGTTTAAAAAGCGAAGCTTTTAAAACATTTAAAAATCTAAGATTTTTAAAAGAAAAACTATCCAATAAATTAAAAACTAATCTTATCTCCTACCTCTGTTCTTGTTTTTCGGATTAAATCAGATGGCAGCTCTATAACATACTTTGCCCCTTTCTTTGGTGTTAGCAAATGAAATGGTTTAAGGCTTTCTTTCAGTTCAACAACTTCCTTATCTTTATTCAGAAATAAAACATCTATTGGGTAAAAAACAAAAAACATGTGCAATGGCACAATATTTTCTTTTTTGAAAACAAAAATCAACGCCTTGTCATCTAGTTTTTTTGAAAACATCAGGCCTATTGATTTTGTCAGGCTGTTTTTGCAGAATTTTACATTGTAAACTAAATCTATGTTTTTTGTTGCGTTTTTTAATGCCATATTCCCTAGATTAATGCCCCATTATAAAAATTTTTTGCTGTTTATCACTTTTGAGAAGTTCCACGCCAGCGAAAGATTTAAATATTACTTGATGTTTAGGGTTTTAGGGGGAATTCAACATTTTTTGATTTTTTGTTGGAATAGAAAAACAATTTTACAAAGGAAAAACGAAACAATAAACATTGCGAAGCAATTTTTAAGCTTCGTTTTCCTTTGGAAAACGAAACATTTAAATATAATATATAAAATAGTAGATAGAAAAGAGTTTAGACTATACTAATACAAGTCTAAACTGTTATTGTAAAGGGGTTTTAAACAAAAAAGAGGATAAAAAGCTTTTATCCTTCTGAAAATCAATTAAAAATGAAAAAGGGGAGGTTTAGATAAAATGAAAACAGGCAAAATTCTATTTGTGATAGCAATGGTTGTATTAATGGTTGGGTTGAGTTCTTTTGCAAATGCTGCGGTGTTTGGCAAGAGAGGGGTTCCAGCTAACGCATCAATAAGGTTTAATGCAACTGTTTTTAATCTAGACCTAGACAAAGCCGATGTATATATTCAGATTGCTGTTAATGATACATCCTTGGATGCCGATGGAGCTGTTTTTAATAACGTGTCGATATATCTTAACAGCACCACTCTTGGTGGAGCTGCAAATGCCATAACTGTTGTTCTAAATGAGTCAGCTGTTGATAGCGGATTTTTTAATTTTAGTATGAACTCTTCAGAAGCTAACCCTGGAGAGATTGAGAATCTCTCTATTACCTTAGGGATTAAGAGCGCTTTGTCTAGTAACTTAACTTTAAATGTTACAGCAGGAGATAGAATAATGGCATGGTATACTTCTAATGATGGAAATAATTATAGTGATGTAGCTTATATTGATCAAAAAGCAACGATAGCATTTGATAATGGAAGTTACAGCTTGAAAGATGGTGTTAATATAAGTATAACTGATTGTGGTTTTAATAAAAACGCAACAAAGGTGGATAATGTTCAACTGAATGTATCGGGTGACCTAGCAACAGGTGGAATTTTAGTAGCATTGAATGAAACTGGGATTGATACATGTGTTTATAAAGTATATACATCATCATCAAAGGATGATGAGACAGGTGTAAATGCTTTGAACCTTAACTTTAGCGATACCGCTACTGATGATCTGGAAAATATGCTGCAAGTTCAGGCTGGAAGCAGGGTTGTTGCTAAAATTAATTTTACACATGCTGCTTTTGGAGAAAGTTATTCAGATACTAATGTGACAGGACAAACTGAAACTGATTCATCATATGATGTGGCATATCTAGATATGAATGCTATTGTTAATATTACCATGGGCGGCAACTCTGTTAAAAGAGGGGGGGTTACTTGCGGTGTTCCTTGTGATGGCGGCAATATTAAATTTAACTTAACTATGAATATTACAGAAGGCGGTGCTTCTGGTACTATCTTTTCTCTAATAACTGTTACTTTAGATAATATTGCTTCAAACAATAGGTCACTATATTTAAAAGTAGCAGAAGGAGGACAAGTAAACGCAACTTATACAGATACAGGTAACTTTAATGGCACTGATTATTCCGCAACTACAAACCTTAGCAGTATGAGTTTATATGACAATGGAACTATTGAATTTAACAATATCAATCCAATAAGGGCTTACCAATCAAATTCAACGGTTACATTGACTGTAAGAGACACAGACCTTAATTATGACCCTGCTGAATATGATACAGCTAATGTGACTTTATATAATCTTGGATTGGATAGTGGTGTGGAATATTTTGTTGTTCTGAATGAGTCTGGAGCAGATACAGGAATATTCAATGGAACGCTAAACACTACTCTTAACTCAAGGTCAATAACATTCAAAGTTAATATAACCACAGATGATAACTCAAATTTAACGGTAAATATCACAGGCGATGGAGGAGATCTATTAAAAGCCAATTACACAGATAATTCAACGCTTCTAGCCAATATTACAGTAAGTGAATTCGCAAAATTAGAACAAAGCAGTAATATCACAATAAACTTGACTACTGTAAAGCCAATTGTATTTGCACCAAATGACGATATAAATATAACTGTTGTTGATAATGGCTCTAATATTAATAGAACATTAGTAGAGCAGATAAACGTCTCAGTAGGCAGCCCTAATAGTGCAGGATTTATCCTTATATTAAATGAAAGTTCTGCAGATTCGGGAGTATTTAGTATAACTGTTAATAGATCAGCACCATATAATGCCAATACACTTTCAGTAGTAACAAGCGGCGCAAGTACTGATTTCTATGATATACTTGTAGCAGAGCATGGAAATATTACAGTATATTACCTTGATACAAACCTCTCTGGCCAAATAGTCAACAAGACAACGGGAGGAAATATATCCACTACTGGTTATGTATATCTAAATACAACAGTGTTTGCTGCATCAGAGCATGTAAAAGTTAATGTATTAGATCAGGATAATAATACAGATCCTAGTAACTATGAAATTATTAAGGTAACATTTTATAGCGATTCAGATAGTGGTGGTGGTGGTGTTAATTTATCCCTTAATGAAAGTGGTATAAATACAGGATTATTCAACGTACCCCTAAATAGTAGTATTCGTTACATCAACTTTAGTTGGACCGTTAGCGACAATAGATCCTTATTAATAAATGAAGGAGACAAATTATATGTAAATTACTCAGACACAGTGCCAGCAGCGGTAAGAACGCTTAACACATCAGGCAGGATAGAGCAAACAGCTACTGCAGTCATTGAATTTGCAGGCTATAATATTACTGCAGATGATATAAACATAACAGTAACTGATATGGGAGGAAACACAAATGAATCTGCACTAGATACTGTAAATGTTGTTTTAATCTGTTCTGGTGGCAGTGGAAGTATTAACCAATCAGTAAATGTAACCCTGAATGAAAGCGATCTGGATACTGGAACATTCTATATAGAGCATTCTGTTAGTGTAACAAACACAACAGCTTCTAGCGATTCTACTGATACAGTGCAATGCGGCGCTGGAGGAAGGTTGTATGTTAATTATACTGATAACAAGAATGTTAACGGCACTCTCTACGCATATGTACAGGATTACGCAAACATATTTGGAAATGCCACCACTCTTGCATTTACCAATTCAAAAGTGGCTTATAACGCAACAGATGGCATAAACATAACAGTTACAGACCGTGATGAGAATATTGACTGGGGCGTATCAGATACAATTCAAATTAGATTAGTCAGCACAAATGATACAAAAGGAATATGGATAGTGCTAAATGAGACTGATGTAGATTCAGGAATATTCAATATAACAAATGGCACTGGTAGTGATATCTCCTTAAGCGATGATGGAATCACAAATGAAAGTGGAAGTGTCAATCAGTTAGGAGTGCAGGAAGGAGATACATTGGTTGTTGTATACCCAGACCAAAATGATACCAATGGTGATATGAGATGGAATATAACAGATGTTGCAGTTGTCAATACACAAGCAGCATTATTGCAAGGATGGGATTTAATATCAACACCATACAGCTTAGAAACATATAAAAGGAATGTAAGCTTATTGTTTGAGGATGTTGATGTTAATTACACAGGAACCAGTTATGACATTTTATGGTGGAATGGAAGCCAGTGGGCTAACTCATTAGGCGCTAGCAGCAATATTGAGCCATTAAAAGCATATTGGATACAAACAACCGGCAGTAGGCGTACTGTAACATTCCAGCCAAAATATGGCGGATTAGGCGCTAGCCATGGATGGCCAGATCAAGCGCCTTCAAATACACAAGGGTATGAGAATTCATTGGCTTTAGCAGCTGGTTACTGGAACTTGATAGGGCCAAACAAAATACCTGATGTAGGTGTAGATACCATATTTGGTAGCTTATTGAATGACACTAACCTTGCAAGAAGAAGGTGGAGAATACAGGAGTATGACACTAACCAAGTTAGCGCAACAGAGGCAGCATTGAGCACATATTATCTGAAGAACACCTCAGGCTACCTATTATGGGTGCCAGCTGACATGACAGGTATAAATTACCAGGGCTTTAACGTCAGATAAAAGTAAGAAAAAGTTCTTACTTTTTTATTATTATTTTTTTATTTTAGTTGGGTGGTAATTAATGCTTAAAAAATTGAATTTAAAGAGATTATTTCCTATCTTATTAGTTTTCTCTTTTCTTTTGTGTATATCTTCAGTAAGTGCAATTAATAATGTAAATTTTTTTAATGGCACAGTAAAGACCAGTTCTACAGCAGATGCTTCTGTTGGTGTTGTTGTAGCTTGGCAGAATACAGGCCCTTCTTCATATAACGGCTATAGCGGCTCTTATACTGTTGTCAATGCTGGTAGATATGGCGACCAGGGCTATATGAGCATAACTGGCGATACAGGTGATACTATAACATTTACAATCTGCACTAGAACTGCTGCTGAAACAGCTACATTTGTAGATGGAGGCCATACCGATCTTGATTTAAGCACTTCTGAAGCTTGTCCTTCAGGAGGCGGCGGAGGCGCTGGTGGAGGTGGCGGCGGAGCAGGTGCTGGTGGTGGCGGCGGAGGTGGCGGAGGAGGAGCAGGAATACCTTCTGTAATCAATTTAGAGGCCTCTGCTGGATTTAGGACTAGTGTTGGCGCTGTAGTAGCTACAACACAAGGCACAAAACTAACTTTTATAGTTGATGGCGCAACTTATACAATCACTATATCTAACTTATATGATGACAGGGTTGTTATAACAATAGGCGGGATTACATCAACGCTTTATATTTTAGGAAAACAGCAGTTTGATGTTAATGGCGATGGAGTAAATGATATAGAAATTGCCTTAAATGATATAACTGGCGGAAAAGCAACATTTACAATGAAAGGGTTGGCTGCGCCGCCAGCAGAAGAGAAACCAGAGGAAAAACCAGAAGAAAAGCCAGCTGTAAAGCCTCCGGTAGTTAAGGTTAAAGCGCCAGCATGGATTGGCTGGTTGATAGCCGGTTTGATTGTAATAATTGGATTACTGATATACCTTACAATCACCAAGAAAAAGAAGTAATATTAGATAATAGAAAGATTTATATACCACTAAATGATACTAACAGTTAAATAAAATGAATACAATCAAAAAATTAAAAGCAAAACAGACCAATTTTTTGGAATTATTCAGTGGAAAAAAAGTTGGCCCAAATGGAAGAAGTAAAGAATGGGTTGAAGTAGCTAATAGTCCAGAAATGATAAAAACATTTGAGGAAGAAGGAAGTTCTGGTTATTTTAAGGAATTAAAAAGAAAATTTGAGCAAAAAGGCTTTTATAAGGAATGGTTTAAATAAAATTAATTTCTTCTAATTTTTTCATAATGTCTTCTATATCATCTATGCTCCATACATAAGGAATTTTTCTATTGTATCTCATTAATTCTTTTTTAATCTTGCCTTGTTTTTCTTTAAAAATTCTTTTGTTAAAGCTAATGAATAGATCTATATTACTAAAAACAGTTAAAGTAAAATGAGCAGCATCGTATTCTTTAATCCCTATTTTCTTCAAAAATTCAAAAAAAGATTTGTTATTTTTAAGTATTTTTATAGTTTCTTTTAATTCTATAACTACGGGTTTAAATTCTTCCGCTGCTTCTACGAACTTCTTTTTAAGTTTTGGTTTTATTTTACTAATCTCGCCTATAAAGAGGGGCCTTATTTCGGATACAGTTACAAAGGAAATAAATGTTTGAATGTCGCGTTTTTTTATGTATTTTAGAAGCAATTTGACACACTTATCTTCTCGTTCATTATCGGTTTTATAACCAAGTATAGCATTATCCAGATATACCGAACTAACTCTTATATAAGGAAGAATTGCTCTTAGTTTATCCTTAGGAATCAATTTTTTAGGTTTCTTACTCATTTTTTGTGATAATGCAAATTAAATATATAAAATTATCTTATTTTTCAGGTATTCCTTTTTTAGAAACAAAACCATTAAATAATATACCCAAAAAAATATATTCTATGGAAAAGATATTCAGTTTGTTTTTAGCTGTGATATTATTAGCTAGCTATAGCTCTGCTTATTCCATAGTGAATATGCATGAACATATAATGTCAATAAGCGAAGCAGGCAAGCTGATTGCGGCCATGGATGAGAACAATATAACTAAAGCTGTTCTCCTTGGCAGCCCCGCTATAACGCTTTATTCAAATGCAGAGCCTGGTTTTAAGGGATATGACAAGAATAATGATGAGCTTATTAAAATAACTGAAAAATATCCAGACAGGTTTATTGCCTTTCCTACTATTGACCCAAAAGACAACCAAAAACTAGACAAATTAAAAGACTACACCAAAAAAGGAGCCAAAGGATTAAAGCTTTACTCCGGCCATACCGATTTCTATGAATTAGCCTTAAACGATTCAAAAATGCATCCAGTTTACAGCTATTTGGAAGAAAACAATATACCAATAATGTTCCATGTTAATGGGCATAAATACAAAGATGAGTTCAAGGCTGTTTTAAATGATTTTCCAGATTTAGTGGTAATCTGCCCCCATTTCTGCCTTTTATCCTCAAGGATTGATGAATTAAGGGAATTATTGCATAACTACCCCAATCTCTATATTGATGTCTCTTTTGGAAGGGATCCTTTTCTAATTGCAGGAGTTAAAAGATTATCCAACAACAAAGAAGAATTTAAAAAATTCTTTGAGGATTATAGTGATAGGATATTATTTGGAACAGACAGCGTAGTTACCGACAACCAAAAAAAGACAAAGGAATGGTTGGTAAATGTCAGTGATTGCTATATAGGTATGCTGGAGAAAGAAAAATATGGCTGTTTTTTAGTTGAAGAGGAACTAGAAGGGCTTGACCTATCTGAAGAAAATTTAAAAAAAATATATGAAGATAATCCTAAAAAGATTTTTTCAGGAAAAGCCGCACAAATTAATGCAAAAAAAGATGAAAATACCAATTTTGTCGTCGGAATATCTTCTATAATAATTGTTGTTTTGGTTGGCTTGTTGGTTTATTTTATAACTATTAAACGAAAATGATTTATTCTATAGCAATTGCAGCATACCCGACAGCAGAGCTGTAATCCTCAGCTATATCCCCTGATGTGTAATAATGCAATAACCTAGCTTTCTTTGCGCCTAAAAGCCTGCACGCTTCAATAGCAGCTGCTACAGGCAGTCTGCCGCAGACAGTTGCTCCTGTTTCCTCTGTGTATTTCATAAACCTGTAGGCATTAAGTTTTTTTATCTCTTCTATTGCGCCATTGTCAAGCTTATACAAATTTTCTTTAACATTCTTCGAGAATGGAAAATAGCCATAATTAAGGCCAAAATGCGTAAAATCCGAAGAAGCGATTATGCAAACATTTTTGCATGTTTTTTTTGCAGTTTCTGCAATTGATTTTGCTGTCTCCTCATAAGGCATGTCATGGGAAACTATTATTGGCAATATCCTTATTTTGTCTAATCTATCCTTCCCAACAAACTGCAGAAATGGCAGCTGCACCTCTATGCTGTGCTCCTCCAAATGCGCATCCTCATCCTGCTTTAGCCTGGAATTTTCCATTAGTTTTTTGCCAAATTCTTTATCAGTTCTTACCAAGCCAAAAGGGGTTTCCCAGTCTTCTAAAGAAATGCAAGAGCCAAAT
>JAGVXP010000038.1 GCA_018303725.1 Candidatus Woesearchaeota archaeon
CATATTCTTGTTTCAAGCGCTGCCGGCTCTTTAAGGGAAGATATAAAGCCGGGTGATTTTGTTATTGTTGACCAGTTTATTGACAGGACAACAAAGAGGAAATCAACTTTTTATGAAAAAGACCATGTATGCCATATACCAATGGCAGAGCCTTTCTGCAGCTATTTAAGAAAATTATTGTTCGAGTCTGCAAAGGAATTAAAATTCAGGGCCCATGAAAAAGGGACTGTTATCACAATTGAAGGCCCAAGGTTCAGCACAAAGGCAGAATCCCATTTATTCAGGAGCTGGAAAGCAGATGTTATCAACATGTCAACTGTGCCAGAGTGCGTTCTTGCCAGAGAAGCCGGTTTATGCTATGCTTCTGTTGTTATGAGCACTGATTATGACTGCTGGAAAGAAAGCGAAGAAGCTGTTGATATCCAGATGGTTTTAAAGACTTTCAAGAAAAATGCAGAGAATGTTGTTAAACTCTTTATTAAGACAATACCAAAGATAAAGGATAATCTTAACTGCAAATGCAGGAATGATATTAAAAGCGCTGTTATAAGCTAAGAAATGCCCATAAGATTTATATAGGCTGTTCTTTTCCTTTTCAATTAAATCATAACTAATAAAATAAACAAAGCAACTTGTCTATAAGCAACTTTCTTTTTAGAAAAAAGAAAGTCGCCCAAAGAAAAAGCTGCCCAAAAGAAAATTCAAGGTGGTTCAAATGGATTGGGGAATGAAAAACAGGCTGTATAAAACAATAAATCCTAAAACAGGAAAGACTGTAATGCTGGCTGTTGACCACGGCTATTTCCAGGGCCCGACAACCGGCTTAAGTGATTTGAAGAAAGCAATAGACCCTTTAATTCCTCATGCAGACTGTTTGTTCATCACAAGAGGCATGGTGAGGAATGTTGTCGATGCTAAAACAAAAATTCCTATATTTTTAAGAGTCTCCGGAGGCCCAAGTGTTTTGCAGGAAGACTTGTCTGATGAGCACATCACTGTGTCAATGAAAGAGGCTTTAAGATTAAATGCGGTTGGAGTTGGAATGTCTATTTTTGTTGGCGGGAAGCATGAATCAAGGACTGTTTCCAATTTAGGGAAATTAGTGAATGAAGCCCAGGAATATAATATGCCTGTTTTGGCAATAACTGCTGTTGGCAAAGAGATGGCAAGAGATGCCCGTTATCTAGGCTTAGCCTGCAGGATGGCTGTAGAGCAAGGTGCTAATATAGTCAAGACATATTTCTGCGAGCAGGATTTTGACAAAGTAGTTGAAGCATGCAATGGCGTCCCTGTTGTTATTGCCGGCGGCAAGAAAATAGAAGAGAAATCAGCTTTAGAGATGGCAAAGAATGCAATTGAGCAGGGAGCAGTTGGAGTTGATATGGGAAGGAATATCTTTCAGTCTGATTCACCGGTAGGAATGATAAAAGCTGTAAATGCAATTGTTCATGAAGGCAAATCTGTTGAAGAGGCTTATGGGGTTTATGAAAAGGAGAAGAAATAATTTATTCTCATGAAAGCCGCAATCTATTACAACAACAGCGACATCAGGATACAGGAAATTCCAAAACCAGCTATTTCTGAAGGTGAAATTCTCGTAAAAATGAAAGCATCAGGCATCTGCGGGACTGATGTTATGGAGTGGTACAGGATTAAGAAAGCTCCAAGGGTTTTGGGCCATGAGATGGCTGGAGATGTTGTTGAATCAAAGTCAGGAAAATTTAAAGTTGGCGACAGGGTTTTTGTTTCCCATCATGTTCCTTGCAATGAGTGCGAATATTGCTTAGCTGGGAACCATACAGCATGCGAAACACTGCATAAAGGCAACTACGACCCCGGCGGTTTTTCTGAGTTTATAAGAGTGCCTAAAATAAATGTTGAGAATGGAACTTATTTATTAGAAAATGTAAGCTATGAAGAGGGAACAATGATTGAGCCATTGGGCTGTGTTGTAAGGGGATTAGGACTAATAAATATAAAAAAAGGACAAACAGTTTTAGTTATAGGAAGCGGTGTTTCTGGTTTGTTGAATATTCAATTAGCCAAATTAAAGGGGGCCAAACTAATTGCAACTGATATCAGTAAATATAGGTTAGACATGGCTAAGAAATTTGGTGCTGATGAGGCAATAGATGCAAATAAAAATATTAATATCAAAGCTGATAAAGTGATAATCTGCACAGGGGCCCTAAAAGCAGCTGAACAGGCATTCAAGAGCATAGACAGAAAGGGAACCATATTGTTTTTTGCAATTCCAGATAGGAATATTGAGATTCCAACTCTTGATTTCTGGAGAAATGAAATAACAATAACCTCATCTTATGGAGCAGCTCCTGATGATTTGGAGGAAGCTTTGGAATTAATTAAAAACAAAAAAATAAATGTCAAGGGTATGATAACCCATAAGTTGCCATTAGAGGGGATTCAAGAGGGGTTTAGGATAGTTACAGAAGCCAAAGAATCTTTGAAGGTTGTTATAAATCAATAAAAAAACAGCCTCATAAATTGTATGAACCAGTATAAATCTCACCCCTTCCCTCCCTAGCTGCTCTTTTTATCAGTTTGTCATCTGGTATGCCGTTAGGTGACAGCAAAACTTCTACGGTTTTTCCATCTGTCACAAGAAATCCTATGAATGAGCCGGTTTCATCAGATATGTAATCTTTACATACAATATTTTCAATGTTTTCTAGTTTATACAAACTGAATGACCTATTATAAGGCCACCATCTTTCAGCATTATCTCTTTCATCAATCCACTTTCCACCAACAGAAAAAGCTGTCGGGTATGACCTCCACTTCCTATCATAGTATTTAACTTCCTTCAATATTTTATATTTTTTTGTATTTAAAGTTAGTTCAACAAATTTATTTAAATCTGCTCTAAAAGAATGCTCCTTATTTCCGCTTTCCCATGGAAAATGTTTTGTAAATTCTATTATCTCCTCTACTTTCTTCTTCATCTTTCCATAATCAAACTGCTTTTATATTGTTAGAATAAATTTTTAATAGACTCATCATCAGCTTTTATAATCCCCTTTTCTGTTATTATCCCTTTAATATACTTTGCAGGTGTTACATCAAATGCAGGGTTTTTTGCTTTACTCTGCTTTGGGGCTATTCTCACCCTGCACTTTCTATCCTTATCATCAACACCAAACATATAGAGGACTTCCCCTTCATCCCTTTCCTCTATTGGGATATCCTTGCCGCTTTTTGTTTTAATATCAATTGTAGATGTGGGGGCAGCAATATAAAATGGAATACCATTCTCTTTTGCTAAAACAGCTTTCTCATAAGTTCCAATCTTATTGGCTGTGTCACCATTTGCAACTATCCTGTCTGCTCCTGTTATAACTAAGTTTATCTTGCCCTGCTGCATAAAAAAACCAGCTGCGTTATCGGCTATAACTGTATTAGCTACCTTTTCGTTATTTAACTCCCATGATGTAAGCTTGGCTCCCTGGCATCTTGGCCTTGTTTCATCCACATAAACAAAAACCCTTTTTTTGTTTCTAACTGCTAAATAAATTGGGCTTAAAGCGCTGCCGTAATCAACAAAAGCCAGCCATCCGGCGTTACAGTGCGTTAAAATCGAATCATTATCTTTAATCAATTTTTCACCAAGCTCCCCTATCCTTCTGCATGCATCACTGTCCTCATTTGCTATGGTGTTTGCTGTATCAACAGCCACCTTTTTAGCTACAGCTAAATTTTTCTCATCTTTTATCAGAGAATAAACTCTGTCTACAGCATAAAACAGATTTTGAGCAGTTGGCCTTGTTGCCTTAATTGTTTTCAATGCGTCTTCAATATACTTCTTGTAATTTGTTTCTTTTGCCTCTAATACAGCCTGTGCCATTGCAAAACCAGCACTAGCTCCGATTGCACCCGCACCCCTTACAACCATTGTTCTTATAGCATTAGCCGTTTCTCTATAATTATTGGTAGAATATATCTTAAAAGAATGAGGCAGCAAAGGCTGGTTTACCATCTTTACTATCTTGCCTTCTAGCCACACTGTCCTGTAGTGTTTACCGTTTACCTTCATTTTTAGGTTTAAGAATTTGTAATAACTATAAAAACCTTTTTATACTACTTATTTTTTACTACCTTATATGGGGGGTAAGATAGTTGATTTAAAGAGCAAAATAAGGACTGTTCCTCACTGGCCTATAAAAGGTGTTATGTTTAGGGATATTACCACCCTCCTGCAAGACCCTGAAGCATTTAAGCAGGCCTGTGACGAGTTATATAATAGGTATAAAAATGAGAAAATAGATGTGGTTGTTGGCATTGAAAGCAGAGGCTTTATCTTTGGCGCTGTGCTGGCTTACAGGCTTGGATGCTCTTTTGTCCCGATAAGGAAAAGGGGCAAATTGCCGCACAAAACAGTTTCCCACACATACCAGAAAGAATACGGTCCAGACACAATAGAAATGCATGAAGATTCAATCAAAAAGGGGGATAGGGTTTTAGTTATCGACGATTTGATTGCTACAGGGGGGACAGTAGCAGCAGCCACAAAATTAGTAGAGACATTAGGCGGTATAATACATGAGTTGGCTTTTATAATTGAGTTGCCAGAATTGAAAGGAAGGGAAAAATTAAAAGGCTATAAGATATTCACAATGGTTGAGTTTGAGGGAGAATGAACCGCAAAATAGAGGAATTAAAAAAGAGGCAGGAATCATTAAGGGTTTTAAAAGAGAAAAACAAATATTTTTTTGAAAGAACCGAAAAAACGCAAGGGGAATTTGATAATTATATCAAACTATTGCCTTTTGATTTGAATTGTAAATATATGACTGGAATTAAAGGGATCATTTCAATTTGCACAAATGAAAGCTTTAGCTGCAGATTCAGGGGAGGGGACTACTATTCCTTTAGCATGAAAAAACCAAAAAGTGAATGTGTTAGGGAAAGAACATTAAAAATAGAGAAATCTCTTTAAAATGAAATATCATAGCGCTTTTTCAATGTGGGGAACAATATTTGCTTTGGCTTCATTAATGTTAGTTGTTTTTCTGATTGCTCCTTCTGATGGGGATATAACCGGAGCTGCTGTTTTCAAGGGGAAACTAGAGGGCTCATATGGATTGTCACTCATATTTATATTTTCAATGTTTATCCTTGCTTTCTATATGGAGTTTGTCCAGGGAAAAAATAAAATAAACTTATCCCCCAAAAATATAGAAAAAACACTGGATGAAAAAATAAATAAAGTTGAAAAAAAGTTAAAAAAATATCTCTAACATCATTTTGGGTCAGGCTCTTCTAATTCATCTCTGTCGAGGTAAACCTCTTTGCCAGTCATCTCAGGCTTTCCCAACGGGCCTGCGTCTTTTCTTAATGCCTCGGCCTTGTCTGTCTTCTCCCAGGTGAAGTCGGGGTCATCCCTTCCGAAATGGCCGTAA
>JAGVXP010000006.1 GCA_018303725.1 Candidatus Woesearchaeota archaeon
CTGCAGAACCGGACAAACGAGTCAATAATTAATGATGTAAGCGCTTTCATTAACAGCACTTATCCTTGATTTTTTTTATTTTTTGAATAATTTATTTTAAAGCGTTCTCTAATATTTCCTTTACTCTGCTGATTATTTTTTCAGCAGCATACCTTTCCTTGAATAAATCATTTCCATTTTTAGCTATTCCTTCTCTCAGCCTTTTATTATTTTTTAATAATAATATTGAATTGGCTAGTGATTTATGATTAGCCATCCCGCACAATAAAACATTTTCCCTGTCTTTTAGTATACTAAGCGCTGCCTTCGATCTTCCTGTAATAATTGGTTTTTGCATAGACATTGCTTCATACACCTTTGTTGGCACCACCCTTCCTGATTTGTCTGTATGGCCAAAAATACCCAGCACAATATCAGCATTAGCCAAATGATCAGCTAATTTTTTATAATCGACCCATTTGATAAAAGAGATGTTTTTTATATTTAATCCATCTGCCAGCTCCCTTATTTTTCCATACTCCTGGCCAGTCCCTATAACCTCAAACTTTATATCCTTATATCTTTCCAATAATTTGGCAGCCTTGATTATGTATTCAACCCCATGCAAAGGAATAAAGCTTCCATAAAATAAAACAAGAAAAGCTTTATCTTTCCTAGCCAACTTTTTTGGTTTAAAGAACTCATCATCTATTACAACATCAATTATCCTAAACTTGGCCTTATCAGCTTTAAATAGTTTTGAAAAATAATCCCTATGCTCCTTTGTATCAACTAAGATGATATCAGAAACCTTGCAGCAATAGCTGTCTGCCTTATACATCAATTTTGCTATAAATGAGTCCTTTTTTGCTAATCTCCTTTCTATGACAAAATCATCGTATATTGATGAGAACAAGTCATAAACTAATGGTTTTCTTTTGATTTTTGAAAAAAATCTGGCCAAATAAATATCAACAAAACCCGGAAAACCGATTATCATGACATCGTAATCCTTTATCCTTGAATATTTGATTATAATCCTGGTGTAATGCATTGAAAAATAAAAGATCATCTGGGCATATTTCCAAAAAGTAAAGAATTTTCTGCCTTCATAACCTCTTAATTTGTCCCATATTGGGTCATGGCATTCTATAACCTCAACCCCTTTTTTTCTTGTTAGGTATTTAACTAACAGACCAGCATGAGCACCCCGAATTTTCTTCTCATATGCGCCAAAAAAACACACCTTCATTTTATTCAGGAGTTCTCTAATTTTGTATTTAATTCTTTCGTTTGGACAATAGCTGTTTAAATAAGAAAAGCTTTATAAATCGTGCTTTTTTACTCATCGTTATAACCAAATGGAAGAGATAAAATTTGTTGATTTAAAAAAACAATATCTGGCTATTAAAGATGAGGTAGACAAAGCCATAAAAGGCATTGTTGATAACGCATCTTTTATTGGTGGAGAGAGTGTATCTTCTTTTGAATCTGAGTTTTCTAGATATGTTAATGCTAAATTTGGCATAGGTGTTAATAGCGGCTCTTCAGCTTTGATGTTATCCTTGATAGCTGCTGGTATAAAGCCCGGTGATGAGGTTATAACTGTCCCAAACACCTTTATCGCAACAACAGAGTCCATAAGCAATGTTGGCGCTAAGCCCAAGTTTGTTGATATTGACAATAAAACATACAATCTTGATGTTAATAAGCTAAAAAAAGCCATTACCAATAAAACAAGGGCTATACTGCCTGTCCACCTATATGGGCAACCAGCAGATATGGGCCCTATTTTAGAGATAGCTAAGAAGAGGAATTTAATAGTGGTAGAGGACGCTTGCCAGGCCCATGGCGCTGAATATAAGGGCAAAAAAGTAGGCCCTCTGGGTGACATTGGCTGCTTTAGTTTTTATCCTGCCAAGAATTTGGGTGCTTTTGGAGACGCAGGAATGGTCGTGACAGATAATGAGGAAATAGCCGCCAAACTAGCCATGTTAATGGACCATGGAAGAGAAAAAGGGAAAAAATACGAGCATAAAATTATAGGTTTTAACGAAAGATTAGATGCTTTACAAGCCGCAATATTACGGGTTAAGTTAAAGCATTTAGATAGTTGGAATAAGAAGAGAAGGGAGAATGCAGCTTTATACAACGAGCTATTTGAAGGAAGCAATATAATAACGCCAAATGAAGCAGAATATGCAAAACACATATACCATCTTTATGTGATAAGGGCAAAAAACAGAGATAAATTAAAAGAACATCTAAAATCACAAGGAATAAATACAGTTATTCACTACCCCATACCTTTGCATCTGCAGGAAGCATACAAAAAGCTAAGCCACAAAAAAGGCGATTTTCCTATTACTGAAAAATGCTCAGATGAAATACTCTCTTTGCCAATGTTTCCTGAATTAAAAGAAGAGGAAATAAGGTTTATTGTTGATAAAATTAAGGGTGCTTGATATGTACAAAGGTAAAAAAGTGTCGCTGGTAATCCCGGCTCACAACGAGCAGAAGCTGATAAAGCCAACCCTGGAGAATGTCCCAGATTCAATTGACAAAATATATGTTATTGACGATGGAAGTACAGATAGCACTGTTTCTGTAGTTAAAGAAATCGTGGGAAAAGATAAAAGGATAGAGCTTATACAGCACGAAAAGAACAAAGGCGTTGGGCAGGCTATTATAACAGGTTATAAAAAATCATCTAAAGACGGCTATGACATAACAGTTGTTATTGGCGGAGACAATCAAATGGATTTAAAAGATCTGCCTAATTTCTTAGAGCCAATAATCAAAGGCGAAGCTGATTATACAAAAGGGAACAGGTTCTTATTGGGGGGGAACGCCTATACAGAAATGCCTGGCAAAAGATTTTTTGGCAATTCTATGCTGAGTTTTATTACAAAAATGGCATCTGGTTATTGGAAGATATTTGACACGCAAGACGGATACACAGCAATAACAAAAGAGGCAATTGATAGGGTTGATTGGAAAAAAGCATGGAAGGGCTATGGTTATGTGGGCGATTGGCTGGTTTTATTCAATGTTTACAATTTAAAGGTAAAGGATGTCCCAAGGAGAGCTATATATTTGGAAGGCGAAAGGCAAAGCCAGATTAAGATATGGAAATATATAATCAAAGTCGGCCCCAGAATGGCCAACAGGTTTTTTTATAGAATGAAAATGAAATACTTCTTCCAGGATTTTCATCCTCTAATCTTTTTCTATCTGGCTGGCATGGTCTTATTGCCGGTAGGGTTTATAATGGGTCTTTGGCTGGTCTGGACCAGGTTAAGGGTAGGGTCTATATCAGGCACTACTGCCATATTATGCGCGTTATTCATCATAATCGGAATACAGCTGTTGCTTTTTGGAATGTTGTTTGATATGGAGCAGAATAAATAATCAAGCTGTTTTCTTTTTTGTTAATTAAATTTTCTAAAGTGTATGCTCTATAGGTTTGCATTTTGGAAAAGTTTATATAGTTTTTCATCTAGTAGTTCTAGGTGGGGGGCAGAATGGGGAAAGTTTACACAACCTGATACGTTGATACAGAATGTTTATGATCCGCAGCAGTTGAATCGTTATAGTTTTGAAAGGAATAATCCGTATAAATTTATTGACCCTGATGGGAGAGAAGTAACATATTTCCATCCCGTTAGCACATATAATGCATTAAGGGATTTAGGATTCTCAAGAATAGAATCTGTAGATATGGCATGGTATGCAGATGACCAACTTTGCAAAATATCATTTCCCTACTATTAAGAATGATAAGGTTGATGCAAGGCTATTAGCAAAAGCTCTTACATTCCCAGATCTGATAAATGTAAATCTAGTTAGGATGAACGAGTTAAAGGATTTATGCAATCTCTACCAGAAAACAACTAAACAGTTAATGAGGCACAAATCTATGTTTAAAGACCAAATCAACATTATCTTTCCGGAATTGAAAAATTTGATGTCCAATAATAGCAATATGGGAATGGTGAATATGCTACTTGAATTTCCCACCCCTAAAGATATTATCAATGCTAATGATTAAGCAATACCGGAGGCAATGATAAAAAACATGGGAAAAGGTTCAGGCAACTTTAATATTGAACGTGCCAGAAAAATAAGAGAACTTGCGAGTAATTCTGTTGGGGATTCTAGTTATCCTACATCTTATTTTAGATACATTATAAAGACCCTGCTTTACTATAAAAATCAGAAAAAATGCCTCTATACAGGTTTAGCAAAGTCATTTACTGGAATCTTTTTTTATATCTTTTAATTTGTCTTCTATCTCTTTTTTCAGTTTATTGATATGTAGATCAAAATTAAGCTTGAAGTTATTCCAGTCTTCATATTTTAATAATTCCCCCTTATAGTTAACGCCATTCCTTTTTAGTCTAGCGGTTTCTAGAAAGTTCCAATCAAGCTCAAGCTCTAGATGCTTAAAGCATAGATAAGCGTTGTTGCACTGATGGTTATCAGAATCAACCTTATCGAAAAGAAGGAATGCTTCAATCAAGCCCCTTAATGCTTCATAGTAATCCCTGAAAACAAATGTCCAGTCAATACTTTCTTTTTTTATATCCTTTGATCTTTCTTTAATAAAAGACAAGCCTTTCTCAGCCATATTCTTCAACGATTTAATCAATTCGGTATCTACATCTTCCTTGAATTTTATAATTCCATCTGTTTCGCATTGGTTGTATATTGTGTTTAAGTCCTTTACTTCAATCATACTGACACATCCACTAAGTCATGCACGTTACCTTTAATAAAATAGCCTTTAACAACATTATTGATTAAACCGGATTTGATTTCTTTTATCTCTTCTTTTGTTCTGCATGTATGTACCTCAACATCCCTTCCCTGCCATAAAGTGCCGAATTTTAGACCTTCTGGATCCCCATAGACAAAGACATCAACATCACTGTTGCTGTTCCAGTCTGATCTGGAGAAGCTGCCGAAGATAACCACTGCCTTGGCATTTTCCAATGACTGCAACCTGTTCAATAAGCCTGTTTCAAACATTAGGTTCAATGCATAAAGCTTTTTTTTGTTTCTGTAATAGGGGTTTTCGTACTGTGCAATAAAATAAGGCATCTTTCCTTTTGGTTTGATATGTTTAATAAGCCCTTCTTTGACCATCTGCTTAAGCCAGTAGTTTGCCCTCTGCTCACTCATCTTGGCATTTTTCACTATATCCTTAAAGTGCCAGTGCTTTGTAGGCTCATTAAAGAAAAGCCCTACTACATTATTTTCTTTATTTGGGTATGACATTTTACTAACGTTAAGAGTTAGTATTATATAAACCTTTCGTTTTTTCAGAATGTTTATGATCCGCAGCAATTGAATAGGTGTAGTTATGAAGGTAAGGAGTTTGATTCCGCAACAGGACCATTATTAGAAGTCTATTCATATCATCCAATAGAAGAAAGAGTACTGATAAAAAATGTTTCCAATTTAGACGGAACAGAATAAATAATCAAGCCGCTTTCTTTTTTACAAAGCTTTTTACAAATCCATGCACATTCTTGACAGCTGCCTTTATACCTGCCCTTCTTAGATTATACCAGATTATCCTTGGCCTTAAATAAAATTCAAGCAATGCCCTCTTTTGCCATTTAATTAATTCCTCTTTTGTCAGATCGTTTACATTAATGACGGCATTGCCCCATCTTCTAAACTCCCTCCAGTCATGGGTTAATAATTTTAACCCGCCATAGCCGTGCTTTGCCATTTCATAATATTCTGTTCCTGGAAACGGCGTTCCTATATTAACATATGCCTGATAGCATTTTAATGATTTCATAAACTTGATTGTTTTCTTGATTGTCTCTTTTGTTTCAAACGGCAAGCCAAATATAATTGACATTCTGGTTTCTATGCCATGTTTGTCAACCAATCTGTAGGCATCTCTAATCTGTTGCAGGTTTATCCCCTTCTTGATTGCATTCAATATATCCTGATTCCCAGACTCCACGCCAAAGGACAGCCTGTTAAGGCCTGCCTGTTTCATCTTTATTATCAATTCTTCATCTATGCAGTTAACCCTTGTCATTCCTTCAAATGTGATGTCTATTTTTTCATTTATTATCCTGTCGCATAGCTCCATCGTCCTTTTCCTGTTTAATCCTAATGTGTCATCATAAAAAACCAGATGGGTGATTTTGTATTTATCCCTAATCTCTTTTATTTCCTCAATAACATTATCCACAGACCTTTCCCTTATCTTATTGCCAAAAACAACTATTTGGCTGCAAAATGAGCATTTAAACGGGCAGCCCCTTGTTGTCTCAATTGGCGTTACTTGTATAATCCCCTTTTTTGGGACACCCCATACATAAATTTCCTGTTTTAGCAAATGCCTGGCTGGGAAAGGCAGCCAATCTAGATCTTGTATTAGCTCTCTTGGTTTTGTTTTTTTGATTTCTTCCCCTTTCCTATAAAAAATTCCATCAACAGCCGATACGTCTTCATTTTTTTCTATTTTATCCGCTAACTCTATAACAGTTTTCTCACCTTCACCAACTATCACTATGTCTATATCTTTGTTTTCTTCTAATGTTTTGTTTGGGATGGATGTTGGGTGTGGTCCACCAGCTATTGTCACTATGTTTTTATCAATCCTTTTTATAAAGCCAAACAATTCATCTGCTTTATGGTGTATTGGTGTTGTTGATGTAATGCCAACAACTGCTGGTTTTATCTCTCCAATTCTTTTTTCCAGCTGTTCTTTTGTTAACAATTCAGCCTCCATATCTATGATAGTCACTTTATGCCCTTCCCTTTCAAGGGTTGCAGCTAAATAAGACAAGCCTAAGGGCGGGTAAAGAACGCCAATCCTGGCAGCTGGTTTATAATCACCATAAATCTCTGTATATGCCGGATAAATAAGCGCAATATTCATTTTAATGAAAGCAAAGAACCATATTTATTTAAAATCTTCGATTTTTTATAACCTTGATAAAATTCAATTCTTTTAAAAACAGTATTAATGTGGTTATGCTAATTGAATAAACTATAACTAGATTTATCAATTGAACACTGGCTGTTATGACTATTGTTGCCCCAACCTTGCTAAACAGGTATACAGCAGATGCTTCTCTGACTCCAAGACCCGAGATGCTTATTGGCACTAATGATATTATTGTGGTAATCACAGATATCAGCAATACATAAATAAAGGGCATTGGGCTATTAAAAGAAACAAACAAAAAGGATATAACCAATGCCAAGATTACCCACTTTAACAGCGTCAATAAAAAATTTAACAGCAAAACCTTTTTTTGTTTTTTCAAATAAAAAAATAATGTTTTTGAAAATCCTTCAAAGTATTTTGAAAACCCCCTTAATATGTGCTTTCTTATAAAAGATCTGCCCCTTTCTGATAAAATTGAATAAACCATTATCACTAAACCAATTATCATAATCATTATCAATCTTAATGCTTGGCCGTAGCTAAAGAACACAAAAAAACCACCCGCAGCTATTGATAGCAAGGTTAGCAGCGTTATAAACTTATCCAATAATGAAATAGAAGTGCCCTCGCCAATTGTAGCTATCTTATCTTTTTTTAAGAAATAGGCTATTGAGAATTCACCTATTTTTCCTGGGACAAAAGAGCCCAAAGACCAGCTTATTATATAATATTTGAATAATTTTGAAAATGTTATCTCCTTTTTTAGGGGTTTTAATAAAATCTGTATATTTAAAGTGCCAACCACCAAACTGATAAATAATAATATCAAAATTAAAGGAACATAACTTGTATCCATTACAGACAGGGTTGCATGTATTTTTTTGAAGCCTATCCATCTGAGCAAAAAAAACAGAATAGCCAAACTTAATATTATCTTTAATAAACCTAAAATTTTTTTGTTCATGTTAATCGAAATTAGTATGGTTTTTTTGTTAATTTGGTAGGGCAATCCAATTCATCAATATCTTTTATGGCTTTAGCTGGATTCCCAACAGCAACCTTATTTTTTTCTATGCTTTTTGTTACAACAGAACCAGCGCCAACCAATGAATTTTTTCCAATAGTTATCCCTGGAAGAAGCGTAGCATTAGCCCCTATTTTAGCATCCTCCTCAATTATAACGGGTGTTTTTTTGAGGCATTCTTTTGCTTTTTTGCAAAGGGGATGCAGTGTATTTGTCAGAACAACCTGCGGCCCAATCCAGCATCCTTTTTTAAGGATGCAGTACTCCGGGATAAATGCTTGGCTATGAACCCTGACATTATCTTCAATCTTGATATGATGTTCTATAACTGATTTTGTCCCTATGCTGACATCATCACCTATAACATTATTTTCCCTTATATTAACACCATGCCCTGTTTGAAAATTATTTCCTATTTTATTGCCAGCATAAATAACAGAATGTGACCTGATCACAGCATTATTGCCTATAACTGTTTTTAATTCGCCGTCTCTTTTCCCTTTTGGGGGCCTTCCAATAATGACAAAATCCTCTATTTTAGCATTTTTGCCTATTTTCACATTCTTATAAATATTGTTCATAATTCCAACTCCTTGTTTTCCTTGGCTGATTTTAAGCATAGTTCGCAAATCTTTGTTGTGATAAGCTCTTCCTCCCCAACATTGGTAATCATGTTGTTTTTTATGCAATCGCAAAATTTTTTTAATTCTTCCTCTAATGGCTCATTTTTGTTTACTTTAACTTCATATTCCTTTAACAAGCTTACCTTGTCATAGCTTACCTCTATTGGATATTTTTTTATTATCTGCTCAAACAAATCAATGTATACTTTCTCCTTACTTCCAATAATCCACATATCCCTCTTTTTTAAGGGGTGGAACCAGGAAACTTCCATATTAGCAATAAACTTTCCATAATCCAGTATTATAAAAGCGCAATCCTCCCTCTCTTCTGACAAATAATTTAGTTTCTTGCAAAAAACCCTTTTTGGCTTTTCATCCAATATAAAATTCAGTATGTCTATCAAATGAATTGCAAAATTGAACACAACACCGCAGTCTTTCCTTGGCGGTTTGTTTGAATGTATATAGCGTGCTGTTATATATTGGATATCGCCTATTTTTTTTAATTCTCCCTTTAAAGCTAAAACAGCGGCATTAAACCTGAACAAATAACCAACTGCTAGGATCAAATTTTTCTTTTTTGCTAGCTCAATAAGCTTTTTAGCTTCATTCGAGTTTAATGTTATTGGTTTCTCAACTAACACATGTTTTCCTGCCAATAAGCATTCCTTTACAACACCAAAATGCAGGTTAGTAGGGACTACCACTGACACGGCATCAACTAAAGGCAATAGCTCTTTATAATTGGTAAAAAACTTTATTTTATATTTATTGGCTATTTCCCTCTTCTCGTTATCGCTATCTGCCAAACCAACCAGCTCGCAGTCTAATTCTGAGAAAATCCTTAGGTGGTTTATTCCCCATTTTCCGGCTCCAACAACCCCAATTTTGACCATTTTTGTAGAATGGGGACTAATGGCAAAATATTTATATATGTTTCGGAATTCACAGAGTTAAAATGAGCTTGTTAACAGTAGCATTATTTTTTATATACACATGGGGGTTGGGCTTTACAGCGGCATTTTTTATTAAAAATTCCCCTAATTTTCTGGAAAGAAATCTCATGAGGATAGGCATCGGATTGGGTATCTTTCCTATTTTGTCTGTAATCTTTAATCTATTGCGCATACCTTTGGATTGGCGCATCTTTTTAATTGCAAGTTTAATTTTACCTTTATACTTTGGTTTCAAACAAATAAAAGAAAAAAAGTTTCCAGAATTCAAATTTAGCATAAAAAAGTCTAATTTAGCAATTTTTGTTGTTTTGTTGTTATTCCTAGCCACTTTCTACATGTACCACAAAGGCGCTTTTAGCTATCCCTATCTGGAGGATGATGACCCTTGGGTGCACACAAAAAGCGTTAAATATGTAGCAATAGAAAAAACGGCTTTTGAACCATCGGAGCTTAAAGACCAAAATGTTTTTTTATATATGGACTCTTATCCGCCCGGTTATGATATACTGATGGGAATTCTGCATCAAACTTCCCCCCATATGGTATGGACTTTAAAGTTTTTTAATGCTTTGATCATATCCTTAAGTATCATATTCTTTTATTTTTTTGTTAATGAGTTTAGTGGAAATAGGAATAAAGCATTATTTTCAACATTTGTTTTATTTGCAATACCCTCTTATCTAAGCCATTTTATTTGGGCGATTTCCTTGAGTGTTGTGTTATTTTTTCCTGCTTTTTATTCACTGGAAAGAATAAAACACGACAACAAATGGAAATATGTAGCTGCTTTGGTTATAGCCAGCATCATGGTTGTACAGCCAACACATGCCATCAAATTTGGCATTTTATTTGCTATATACTGGGGCATCAAAGCTATAGTTGAGAAGAAACTATTATTAAACATATTTTCAGCAGGCATAGGCGGCTTAATTGTCTCTTTTATATTTTGGTGGGTTCCTATGTTTATGAGGTATGGCGGTGTTAGGAACACATTAGCATCCTTAGGCTCTATCTCAAAAGGGCTGCATGTTCCAGGATCTGCTGACAGGCTTTACACATTCAGTGATTTTTTTATAGCAAGAACTACAAATATGATCAATAATCCAATCGGTGTTGGAGCAGTAATAATTATATTACTTATATTTACAATTATTTTTATTCTCTATTATCAGTTCAAAATTATATTAAAAAACCTAAAAGAGAGCAGATTATTATCAATAACACTATTTATTTTGTTAGGTCTATCCTTTCTGGCATTATTGCTCTCTTTAATCCTCATAATAACAAACTTATTTATTGAATTCAAAATAGATTCACTCTATAGCATCATTTTAACTGCTAGTTCTATCCTATTTTTGACTATAAATCATATTATACTAATAATTAAAGGATTAGAACCCAATAAAAAGGTTTGGATTCCAGTAACTTTAGCTATGTTAGTCTTTACTTTCTTGGGCATTCATGGAGCAAGATTGCCTATTAGTTTAGTTGCCTTCAGGTTTTGGATGTTATTTGCTATCCCAACAAGCATCTTGGTTAGCGAAGGAATGTGGTTTTTAATGTCTTTAGGAAAAATAAAGATAGCCAAATTTGTTTTATTGGTGTTTGTTGTTATAGCAGTATTATCAACTTCATTTTATCCAAAATATGCAGTAAATACAGCTATGTGGGGTCCTGGCGGCGGCTGGACTTCTATGGAGGAAATTCAGGGGTATATGTGGCTGAAAACATTGCCAGTTAATACGCCGGTTTTTTCATTTACAGATGATTCTTTGATTACAGGTTTGGATATGTACTCTTGTTCATGGTGCAAGGAAGTCAGGGAATTCAGAAAAGATGCAATAAATAAATCTTCTTTTGAGCTTAATTCATGGTTTAGGAAAAATAATTATGAGTATGTCCTTTTGGGAGGAAGGGAAGCTGTTGAGTTTGGCGCAAATGAGACAAATAACAAGCTTAACGAGATGTTAACTAGCGGCTTATTTCAAGTTGCATACCAAACCAATGGTGTGATTATTATGAAAGTTATACAGCCAAATAATTAATTTTATATACTATTCTTTACCCCTCTAACATAAAAATGGAACTGCCCACAGAAAAAAAACAGCATAAAATTTTGCTTATAGAGCCCCCTTTTTGCAGGTTATTTAAAGATACATATTCTCTTGATAGGTATCCCCTTTCATTGGGTTATCTAGCCGGAACAATAAAAAAAGAAACAGACTGGGGTGTAATGGCCTATAATGCTGATTTTTGTCATAATAGCGAATTGATTAAAGTTAGTTATTTGACAGGTGAAGGCTTTCATAATTATCTAAATAATCTAAAGGATTTCTCAGGACAAGTTTGGAAAGAGATTAAATCGACTATCCAAGAGTATAAGCCTATGGTTATTGGGATTACTGCTGCCTCTCAAAATTTTAAATCAGCGTGTATGGTTGCTAAATTAGCAAAAGAAATTGACAGCAATATTGTAGTGATGGTAGGCGGCCCTCACTCTTCTATGGTAGGAAAGGACGTGCTTAAATGCCAACATATTGATATAGGTGTTAGGGGCGAAGGGGAAAAAACAATTATAGAATTGTTAAATACAATAAAGATGAATAAGGGCTTTGATGGCATTAAAGGCATTGTTTATAGAAAAAACGGCCAAAATGTTGAAAATCCCCTAAGAGAGTTTATAGAAGATTTAGATTCTTTATGTTTCCCTCATGAATATGCTCCGCAATTGCTAAAAGACTATGAAAAATACCCACTGACAGCATTCAAATTTATTTTTGCCATAAGGGGATGTCCTTATAACTGTTTCTTTTGCGGCTCTCGCGAAATATGGAGCCGCAGAGCAAGATTTCGTTCCCCTGAAAATATTGTAAGGGAAATAAAAGGCCTTCAAAAGAAGGGATTAAAATTTGTGCATTTTGATGATGATACTTTTGGCGTGAATAAAAAATATATAAGCGATCTATGCAACACCCTTATAAGGGACTGCCCTGGGCTAAAATGGAGTTGCGAACTTCCTATAAAATTGATAGATGAAGAAACCATATCCCTTATTAAGAAAGCAGGCTGTTATTCAATCCAGATAGGTATAGAGTCAGGTAATAATCAAATATTGAAAGAAATGAGAAAAAATATCACCATAGAAGAGGCACTCTCAGCATGTAAAATCATCAAGAAATATGGCATTAAGCTATTGGCTTTTTTTATTGTTGGCTTCCCTCAAGAAACTGAAGAAACATTAAATGATACGGTCAAGGCCATGAAAAAGGCAAAGTGCGATGTAGTGACCTACAGCATATTCACACCTTATCCTGGTACAGAGATATTTGAATTTTGCAGGGAAAAAGGATTGGTCGATGACAATTATGATGTCTCATTGTACAATCATAGAAGCCCAGCCAACTGTTTTTGTGTGAACATACCACCAAATAGATTCAGGGCATTAGTTTCCAAAATTGAGAAAAAGATAGATAGAAAAAACTCTTTAAACAGGATAAAACAGGTTTTTTCTTTTAATACGCTGGATATGATAAGGGAAAGGGGGATAGGTAAAAGTTTAAAGGAAGGTATAAAAGTATTTACTGGCAAATAAACTAATCAATTAAATCTTTATATTGCCTAGTGACTCTTTAATCTTTTCTTCTTCGGTTTTTTGGCTTTTTATTGTGCCCAGCCAAGAATTTAATTTATTTTTAAGTTCGACGCATTCTTTTAAATTCTTATTGATAATATTGTCCTTCTCCTCCCTATCAATTGCTAAATCATAGAACTCTTCTTTTTGCAGTTGGTTATTGATGATATACTTAAAATTTTTATTCCTTATAGAAACAACCATATTCTCTTTATTAAAATCTGCTCCAGTTGCTTTTTTATTGCATGTGCCGCTTATCACAAACTCATTAAATCTGTCCCCTACAAGGCCAATTCCATTGTATTCTTTTGGCGTCTCTATCCCCACTAAATCTAATATTGTAGGGCAGACATCTTGCAATGAGACCAGCCTTTTATCAATGAAGCTTTTATTAATATTAGGCAATTTTAATAAAAGAGGCACTTTAATAGCCTCGTCATATACCTTGGGGGAGATGGTCAAATCATTATGCTCTTTAAAATTGATTCCATGGTCTGCTGTTATTATGAACGTGGTGTCTTTAGCTATATCCTTTTCTTTTAACAATTTGTATATCTCTCTAATTTCTTTATCAACATGCCTTATCTCGCATTCATATAATTTTTTGATTAATTCTATCTCTAAGGGGGATATTTCATCTGGTGTCTTTTCCATTTTTTTCCACAAATTAAGCAATTCACTTTTTTTGATATCCTCCTCTATTAATCCGTTCATGATTCTTTTTGGCGGTACAAAAGGAGGATGCGGATCCATATAATGCACCCATAAAAAGAACGATGAATTAAAATTCTCATTTATCCAGTTTTTTACCTGTTCTGTCAGTTCTTCTGCTTCTGTATAAGGTTTCTTCTTATGGCCAAAAATAAAATCATATATCCTATAAACTATTTTATATATTTTGGATTCTTCATCCATAACCCTTTTTATTTTATTCCTTTTTTGCGTTGTGATATTATCACAAAAGAAATCAAATCCTCTTTCATAGCCTGTACCATTAACGAGAAAGGGATTTGAATGGAATCCTGCCGTTATAAATCCATCTTTTTTTAAAATTTCTGCAATTGGCTTTCTTTCGGGATTAAATCTGCTGTACCCTCCAAACATAAACGGATGCGAAGAGCTTAATATTGAGGGATAAGCAGTTACTGTATTATTCCCAGCTGAGAAGCAATAATCAAAATATATGCCCTCCTTCATTAATTCATCTATAAAAGGGGTAATATCTTTTTTGTGCCCTAATGAATGAATAAAATCTGGTCTAAGGCAATCTACAACTATATAAACTATATTTCTTGGTCTTTTAATGTTTAAATTATCCATAAGAATCACCGGGTTTTAGCGGCATTTATTAATCTTTTTAATATTTCCAAAGGAACATGCATTTCATTAATTCTTGAGGGTCTTTGGTTGCCATGAAAGTCACTTCCGCCGCTTTCAATAATCCCTAATCTTTTTGCAATACCCCTATAAAAACCCACTAATTTGTCATTCCCCTTTTTATCCAGCTTTAATTCCGGGCAGATTTTGTGGTAAGGATAAAACGTTTCAATTCCTTCTCCGCCAAGCTCTAAAAATAGCTTAATCAGCTCCAAAGAATCTTTTTTGTTGTAAACACCAGGATGCGCAAGGATAGCTACTCCCTGCGCTTTTTTTATTATTTTGATTGCATCAACAGCCTTTGTTTGGTATTCCCTGTCAACATAAGCAAGCTTCCCCACCCCAATATACTTATCAAAAACGTCCTTTACCGAGCTAAATTTATTCGGATATTTTTTTATAAGTGCCCTTGCAATATGCGGCCTTCCTACAGAGAAACTGCTGAAGCCTTTTATCTCCTCAAATTTTATATCCAACCCCGATTTATTGAGTTTTTTTATTATTTTTTTCTTTTGTTCAATCCTGTCTTTTTTTATCTTTTCGGTGAATCTTACCAGTTCTTTATTTTTATGTTCAATAAACAATCCAAGAACATGCACTTCTTCAAAACCCCTGTTTTTTTCATAACAGCTGATTTCAATACCAGGTACAATTTTTATTTTTTTATTTTTGAAATAGTTAATTGCGCTCTCTATACCGCTGGTTGTATCATGATCTGTTATAGCAACAGCTTTAAGATTTTGTTTTATTGCTTCATCTACTACCTCTTCTGGGGATAATTCTCCATCCGATGCATTTGTATGTATATGTAAATCTATGTTTGGCATTTTAATCTAATAAGGATATTAAGAGACCGGACAAGTAATCAAATCTTTTTTCACTTATCTTAACTTTCCTAACCGGTTTCATTTTTACAAATTCTTCTCCTGTTTTTTTATCCTTGTATACCTCTTTTTTTCCAAAAGAGCTGTCTACAGTGTATGGCTGGCCAATATCACCTCTAAATGGGAATATCTTAATGTGTAAATGCTCTTTCTTTTCTCTCCAGTTTGTGCATTTACCGTAAGTGGCTATTGATGTCGCTTTGTCTCTTGAATCAGATGTTACTTTGAAATCTTCTTCTTCTGCCATTATTTTGGTCATAGCCCAACTTATTTTAGAGAAAGCAATGCCATAATTTTCAGCCAATTCTGGATGATAGCCCATTTGAGAAAAATGAGTCAAATGTGCAAAAGGCATTAATTGAATTGTGAAATCTTTTTCAGGATCCCCCCCCGTTCTTGGGGATAAAGTAGCAAACCACCCATTCTTATTGTCCCCTAGCTTAAATATCGTAACTGTTCCATAGCCCGTTTTCTGGCCAACTTTCAAAATGGATTCTTTGCAAAGGTTGCATTCCTTTTTTAAAGATACATTCTCCTTGATTAATCCATCAACAAGAACATCATTTTTTTTATTCATTTTTTAACCACCCTGATATATTCATTTTCCCTTCTGTCTGAAATATATGCATCAAAATAACCAACAACAACCCTATAATATGAATCCTTATTCTTTGGTTCCACCTTCTCTAATACCCCGCATGCTTGTATTTTTTCACCTGGATCTGCCAGCATGCAATAATCCCTAGAATAAAAAACAATCTTGTTTACCTTAATATTGTCGCGGCCCTTTATAATTTTAGAATCCTTTATTTCATAACAGCCGGGCCTTACAACAGAGCTGAAATTATCGATGATAATTCCTTCTGCGGTTACCAAACCCAAAGCAGCGTATTTTTCCTCTCCCCATTTGGACCATACCTCATCTTCTTTTTCTGCAGCAAAAATTACAAATAAAGTACCATTGAAAAATCCTTCTGATTTTCTCTTCATCATATCCATGAGAAATTGTTCTTTCTCAAATATTTTAAAACGGTTCCTCCTTTTGTGGAACTCAAGCCATTCTTCTTTTGTTTTCCATCTAAGCAGCGGGTGTTTTACTGTCTTGAGGTAATCCATAAGCTTCCAAAAATTCTTTTTTCCATATACTACTATGTTAATATCAGACTTATTTGAGAAATAATGCCCCATCAAGGTTGAATAGGTTATCCCTAAATCATTCAGCTTTAAACCGCTTTCAAGCAGGAAATTAACGAATTCGTAACACGCCTTTAAGTGGGGATCTAAGCTTTTTTCAGGCATTTTCATCAATTCAGAAAGGCCCCTTCTTGGAAAATATACCCTTTCAATCTTATCGATAGGGGCAATAAAAAACAGCCTTTCTCCGCTATGAAGCGGGCTTTTGTAGATATATTGCGGGTATTGCCTTTTGAATTCAGTTATGTAGTGTTTTAATGATTCTTTACCAACCCATAAGTTTAACCTATTCATTTTTTTCCCGGAAATAAATCTGCAAGGCAAATCATCATTAACTATCTTATCTGTAGGTATATATTTAGGTTTGATTAATATACCCTCAACAGGATGCTCATTGCCGTATACTTGGCAATGCAATCCATCCTTTGTTGTAATTATTGATGATTCGTAAAAGTGCATACTATTTAACCTCCGCTTTTATGAATTCTTTTTCCCTTCTGTCTGAAATATATGCATCAAAATAACCAACAACAACCCTATAATATCTATCTCCTTTTTTTGGTGTAACCAATTCAACTAAACCACACGCCTTTATTGTTTCACCTTTCAATGCTTGCTGAATAAAAGGTATAGAGTAAGTTACAACCCCCTTAATTGGAAGTTTCTCATTAATTTTTGGTTTTTTATGATCACCATCAATCAATTTAGCATTAGTGATTTCATAAAATCCAGGCCTTACATGGCTATTATAATGATTGGTCACTTCTCCTTTTATTGTTGCAAGTCCAACTGGTTCGTACTTTTCCTCTCCCCATTTAAACCATCTTTCCTCTGGCTCTTCTACAGTAAATAATGTGAACACACTGCCACCAAACGTCCCTTCATATCTTTTTCGTGACATATGCTTAACATATTCTTTTTCAGTAAAGTGGGATGATTCTGAGGTTTTATGCTCTTTGTAGTATTCTGCCCATTCTTCATCAGTCTTCCATCTCAATTTTTCATGTTCTGCATTCTTGAGGAAATCTAGAATTTTCCATCCATTCTCTTTTCCATAAATTATGATATCTATATCAGATTTCCTGGGAGTATAGTTCCCTAATAATGTTGAGTGTGTTATCCCTAAATTTTTTGAATCAACCCCGCTTTCCATTAAAAGTTCAACTAACTCTATCACAAGGATCAGATATTCATCTAAATCCTTCTTAGGGACCTTTAACAGTTCCTGAAGACCCTTTCTTCCATCATGGATTTCCTTTATTTTATCTCTTGGCACAACAAAAAACCAATTTTTGTGTATTGGGCTTTCATAAATATAATCAGGAAATTTCTTCTTGAATTGCTCTAAATAATTGATGAGTTTTTCTTTTTTAGCAAATAAGTTAAACCTCACAAGGCATTTTTCAAAAAGGAAGCGATAGTTTAGACCCTCGCCCTTTATTGCTTCTTTAGGGATATATTTAGGTTTCACAATTATATAGCCTTCAGGATGCTCATTTGCATAAGATTTGCATTGAAATCCATCAACTGTATCAATCAATGTTGATTCATAAAAATGGACCATTTACACAACCTCAATATGTTTTACAGTGATATCTTTTGGTATCTCCAAACCAAGCAGTTTAAGGATAGTAGGAGCAATCTGTTGGATTTCTATGTCTTTAATCTTTCCCTTATTGTTGATGCCCTTGCCGCTTATAACAAAGCATCCTTGTCTTGAGTGTCCTGCGCTATCAGCTCCTAAAGCGGTTTTCCAAGAATACAGGCCTTCTTGGCCCAAATCAGGATTAGAAGCCCACCTCAAATCATCAAAATAAACAGTTAAATCAGGGCATTCAGGGTCTGATACATCTTTATAGATATCCTCAGCAAAATATACTTTTGTGTCTAATTTTCTTCCCTTATCATCCGGAATCTCTTTTAGCTTTTTTGTGATTTCTTCTCTAATTTTTTTGTAATTATTCCCTGCTTTTTCTTTGTTTATGTAAACTCTTGCATTATATGCTCCGCCACCATATGCTGTTGTTTTTTCCATATCAACAAAATTTATACTAAACTTCTTTCTTTCTTTGGTATCAACCCCTTCTTTGAGAACAAGATAGCCCTCTTTTATCAACCAATTATTTATATTGATTTTTCCTTCCTGTTTAATCATTCCATGATCAGACGCAATTATAACAACTGTTTCTTCATCAACCAGTTCAAGAATTTCTCCCAATTTTTTGTCAAGATAGTTATAATAATCTTTTAATGCATTTTTATATTTTGAATTTTTGATAAACCTTCTATGGGTTTCATCAAAATGTTGCCATAGCATGTGTTGCAACCTATCTGTTCCTATCATGACGCACATAAAGAAATCCCAGTCTTTTTCCACAATAAGCTCTTTAATTAAATTTATCTGCATGCCAGTCATTTCATATGTTTTTTCCAATAATATATCAATCTCAAGGCCTTTATGTCCTGCAAGTCCAACAGCAACATCAAAGAATATATCTGTATTCCCAAGTTTTTTTATTTTATCCTTAAGCTCTGCTGGATACGCGCAATTCTCACCTATACTTGGAGTTAAAAAATCGCTTACCATGCAACCATTTATTTTTTTTACGGGGTATGATAGAGGCACAAACAATACAACACTTTTTTTATTATGTTCAGTCAAAATATCCCAAATCAGTTTGCATTTAATGTCTTTTGAATTAACCAACCTTTGATTACCACCTTCATCTTTGCAACTATAACTAAAAACACCTATCTCACTTGTATCCTTACCTGAAATCATCGAGTTCCAGGCAACAATTGTAGAAGGAGGGATAGCGCTATTTAGTTTTGCATAAACTCCTTTGTGCATAAGTTTTTTTATAGTTGGCAATTCATCCAACCATTTGTCAAATACTAATTCAGGAGGTGCTCCGTCAATCCCAAAAACAAATACTCTGGTCATATTATTATATCAATCAAGATATCCAAGGCTCCTTAACCTTTCTTTAACCCTTTTTTCGTCCTCTTCACTAAAAGCTTCTTTTTGCTCTTTCTTTTCATTGCCCTCTACATTAGAGATAACCTGCCTCAGTATATAGACTACATAACTGCTTAAGGAATGGAACCCTGTTCCCTCTATCCTTTTCTTAAGTTTTTCAGCCAATACCCCCGGTATGCTTAATGTTGTATAATTGCCGCTGTATTTGTCTAATATTTCCTTAGGATCTTCAGGGGTATCTATTATGGATAGTACAGGAATACCTGATATTTTTTTTGTTGGAGAGAATACACAAACAATAATATCTGTTTTGGAAGGGTCATGTTTATGCCTTTCAAAATCAGTTCCAATCAACTCTAACTCTACCTCTTTAATGTTGCCTTCACCGTCTTCAACCTTATAATCAGGGGATTCCCGTTTTCTCTTTTCAACAATTTTTTTAAACCCAAATTTTTCAAGATTTTTTTCAAACCAAAGGGAGAATTCTTCCTCCGAATTGAAAGGTATGCTTGCTTTAAAAACTTCTGCCATGTCTTCTAAGGCATCTTCGTAAGGTATGTCTCTTGATGAAGCCAACAGCTTTAGTCTTTTTCTTAGCTCATCTGATATTTGTATTGTCGTTCTTATTTTAATCACCCCATACATAATTTTATGTATTGTATATAAAATTTATACATAGAACTATGTATTATTTATAAATCTTTTGTTTTTGGATAGAACCAAGGAGCATCAAATTATCTTTTTCCTTCTTTTCTTCCCTAAATATACAATATAAATACTTCCAGCTATTATAACAACTATACCAACACCAAACAGCCAAAACCATCTTTTGTTTATCCCTTCTTCTTTTACTACTGGCTTTTCCTCTCCCTCAACAGTCTCTTCTTCCACAATTACCTCTTCCTCTTCTTGTACGTCTTCCTTAGCTCCCTTCAAACTAACAGCAAAATCGCTAAACCCGGGAGTTGCAGCATTATAATAGATATAGCTTTCATCACCCTTTGTTTTTTCAGTGCTTAGCTCATTCCAATTAACCTTTACCATTCTTAGGTTTTTATTTGTATTAAAAGATATTTTGCTGAAAGCAATGGCTGGCTTTTGTATGAACATATTTGCATGAAAACTAGGGCTTAAAGCAGCAAAAAACTGCGAAGCTTCATCTTCAGCTCCTCCAACAGCTGCTCCGCCTCCTCCACCGCCTCCACCACCACCGCCTCCGCCACTGCCGCCATTGCCAGATGAATAGCTTACAGTAAGGTTCCATATTGTGCTGTTATATTCATTTCCAGCCATATCTGTGCAGTTAACAGACCAGTTATAAACAGCATTAGACCAAGAGCTGGAAATGCTCTGGCTAGTATTAATAGTAACTGTAAAATCTGTAGATGAAACAACAGAATTAACAATCAAAGAGCAATTAGCTATTGCCTCATCACTAACATTATAGTTAAATGTCACTGTTGAGCTGGAGCTCCATACTGTATTGTTTAACGGAGATTCTAGATTGATAACAGGATTAACAGTATCCACATTAAAGCTGACATTTGCTGTTGCATTATTAGAGCTTGTATCAGTGCAATTAACATTTATTGTATGGTTTCCATCTTCTATGCTGTTAAATGTATGTGTTGCAGTTCCAGCTGTAGCTCCATCTCCTGCCATATTCTGCCAGCTTCCAGCATCAATCCTTGCCTCGCAGTTAGTATTAGAGGCATCTGAGAAATTAACATTTGTTATAACATTAGAAGAAGCTAAATAAGCATTAGACAAAGGAGCTGTTATATTAACAACGGGCTTGGTGTTGTCTGCTACTGCACTTACTGTAAATGTTACAGTTTGGTTTGTGTAATGAGTGATATTGGCTGTGTCTGTGCAATTAACATTTATTGTATGGCTGCCATCAGCCTGGCTGGTAAATGTGTAGTTGGCTGTTCCGCTATTTTTGCCATCTCCCAGCATATTCTGCCAAGAGCCAGCATCTATCCTTGCCTCGCAGCTTACATTGTTAAAGTCAGAATAAGAAGCTGTTG
>JAGVXP010000039.1 GCA_018303725.1 Candidatus Woesearchaeota archaeon
ATCCTTGATTAATACCATTTTTTATCCCTCCCTTGAAATTATTTTATTAACTTTCGTGAACATTACTTAGTATGCCATAATTAATATATATTCTTTTACAATAAGGAATATATTTGTCACTAGTGAATATATTTTTTTAGAAATCACTATCTTTCGTAATATTTATATATCTGAACGTATCTCTTACATAATATGAAAAGAAAAGTCATCAAGCAGGGGCATAATACTTTGACTGTTACTTTGCCGAGGAAGTGGGCTGATAAGTTTAATGTTAAGGGGGGAGATGAGATTGAGATTGAAGAAAGAGGAAGTTCACTTATCCTGGGTTCTGAGAAAGGGATTTGTTTAGACAAGGTTGAGATAGATGTAACCGGCTTGGATAGAAGTTCAATTATGTTTTACATACGTTCTGTTTATAGGAGGGGCTTTGACGAAATTGTGATAAGATTTAATGAACCCTATGCCTATCATCATAGAGTTGAGCAAAAGAAAAAAGTTGTGTCCATAATCCACCAAGAGGTGAATAGGTTAGTTGGTGTTGAATTGATAGAGCAAAAGAATGATTTTTGTGTTATTAAAGATGTGTCAGGAGATTCTTTTAAAGATTTTGATACCATCTTAAGAAAGGTCTTCTTATTGATATCAGACGCTTTGAGTGATATAACGATTGGCGCAAAAGAATCAGAAACTGTTTTAATAGAAGAAATAGAGGAAAAACATGATACAATTACAAAATTCATAAGCTATTGTTTAAGGCTTTTGAATAAAAAAGGTTATGTTGATTCAAGAAAGACAATATTCCTGTACACAATTATAGAGTCTCTTGACATGATAACTGACATTGTAAAATATGCAGCAAGGGATTTATTAGCTTATAACAAAAAGTTAAAGAAAGAAACTTTAGATATATTGGATTCAATTAAAACTTCTTTTACAACTTTTTATGAACTTTTTTATAAGTTTGATTTAAAGAAGTTTTCTAAATTAAATGAAATCAGAGACAGTGTTTTGAAGAAGATTGATGTTTTGCCCAAGAAAATACCGGAAACAGAATTGGTTTTAGTGACAGATATGGAACATATCTTAGAGATTATTAGGGAAATCTCAGGGACGAGGATGGGGTTGGAGTATTAATTTAAGAAGATAATCTTTTTACAGTTGGGTTGTAGCCTTGTGGTTTTAGGCGTTGGTGTATTGCGTAAACTGCATCATAGCAAGTTTGATAAAATTCTCTTTTGTTTTTGATTAAATCTCCTTCATCTTCATAAATACTCTGCCATACAAAAATATTCTTTATTGGGTTTATTATCTCGAGTAGAAGAGGTACTGAACTTCTATTACCCAACTTTTTTAAATGCTCGATACAATTATCTCTCCCTTGTTTTAAAACCATCAACCTGGTTTCAAATAAAACACTTAAGTTATATCTTTTTGCCATGTCATATGTTTCAGTATAAGAATTTATTGCCTTTTGATACATCCTTAATATTTTCTCAACAATAGGCAAAGATTCTGGATTTCCGTATCGTGTCAATCCACTAATTGCCACATTTTTTCTTATAAAAGATTGTACCCAATCCTCTATCCCATAATAACCTTTTGCACCCCTAACTAATTCCTTATAAACTCTCGGATCGCTAGATTTTGCTAGATAGCCTGTCACAATATAAGAATCAAGAGTCTTACCAAAATTTTTGAGTAGTTTTTCAGTGTTACATCTACTTTCGTCTTTTTCTACAGGTCTAACCTCTATACCTAGGACTTGTTTTAAATAGTCCATGTTTCCAGACTTTGCTAATTTCCTTAGCCCTTCACTAAGCTCTAGGCATCTTAAAATATTTGTGTTGGTTTTATATAAAAGAGACCTATCAACATTATTACTATAAGCATCAGCTAGTGCTGGATCCTTAATATTATAATAGATAATCAATTTTGCTATTACCCACTTTCTCTTACTCTGGGAATTAACGATTTCATCTGCCAATGTATCCATGATCCTCCTGTCTGGGGATAGTCTTTTTCCAAGTAATAATAATTCTTTATCATCAAGATATTCTTGGTTTCTCAATTCTGACTCAAAAAATGGAAAAATTATCTCTGAATCTAACCAACTTAATACTTCAATTATCTTAACTGGTCTGAATTGCGTGTACTCATTTTTGAAATAATCAAACACATCATTTAATAATTCAGGTAAAATTTTTACAAGATTGGCAACATTTTTAAATTGAACCCCACAACAAAAATCATCTAAAAATGGGTTATACCTCTCTTTACTAATTATTTTTTTAGCTTTAAAATAATCTTCACTTATAATACCAACCATTTCTTTAGCTTTTTCTGTTTTCAACATTGAAATCATAAACAATAAAACCTGTTTCCAATTAGGCAAAACAGCCCTCCATTCCTTATCTCTATGCAAACCCCACAACTCAGCATCTTCCTCATAACTCCAAAAATTAACATAAGCATCCTTAATGCTTAATCCTCCAGAATTAATCTTATCGGCAAAATATTTCGCCAAGAAAAACTCAAAATAAGAATCATGGATAAGTTTATCAATCCCGTTTTCTCTGTAGAGCAGAGATGATTCAATCCTTGGTTCTAGTGTTTGTGGCATTTTATTTCCATCTCATTATCCTCTCTTGGTGTTCTGCCTCTGATTTATCTATTTCTGGTCCATACATTTTTGCATATACAAGATAAGAATCTAAATTTTCACCAAAAATATTGATTAACTCTTCACTGTTGTTAGTATGATCATACCCCCTTACATACCTTAAATAGTGATATAAATTCTTACCAAAATCATTAATTAATTGTTTTGCTTTATCTTTTTTTAGAGCTCCTACTAAATCTAATAGATAAAGTTCAAGTTGATTTGTATCATATTCCAAATCAAACTCTTCAATAGCTTCCCAACGACAATCATAAGCCTTTTTTATAGACAATCTTCCATCATTTATCCTATCAGCAAACCATTTGGTAAAGAAAAAACACCTATAATCATCATGCACAAATTCTTGGCTTCCATTTGATTTTGTATAAAGCAAAGATGATTCAATCCTGGGTTCTAAAGTTGGAGATGTCATTTTATTATGGGTATAGTGAACAAATATCATGGATATCTTTTTTATGCAAAATCTTGCCTAGATGATCTTCCACTTTAAATATGTGGGTGATATAAGACAAGTCATACCTAGCATTGGAGGGACTTCTAACTTGGATATCCATCCATCGGTTGACAATGCTTTGTACTTTTTCCATAACATTATTGATTGACGCAGCTTTTATAGCAAGTTGCGGAACTGACCATGAATCCCAAAATGGAGAAGGATCTGGTTTATAATGTACTTCCTCAATACATTTAACTAGGTAATAAGAACCTTTAGAATCTATACCATTTGGAAAGGAATGGCATTCTTTTATTAGTTCAGCACAAAATTGAGGATATTCAAAATATGACTCATATTGTTTATCAGTGCATATACTGATTGATATCCCTCTTGTGAATTGGTCCCATATTTCGTCTATTACTTCCCTTGCCTTAAGAGGACTAAGATGGGGATAGACAAAAAACCAGAAAGAGACCCAATTGGGCAATAAATTAACCCTATCTGTATCATAATCGTCTAGAAGATCAGCTTCCATTGGAATTACAGGACAGTATGCAAATAATGCGTCATGGACGTTAATTCCTTTATCATTTATTGACTTAGCAATAGCTAATGCTAGAAAAAAATCTTTGTGGGTATCATGAATAAATTCTTTATTCTTATCTTTTGAATAAAGAAGAGATGAATATTTATAACATTCTTCCCTAGCTCTTGATTCAAGGTTTTCTGGCATTTTGGTGTATTATATAAACACTTAAGTTAGCTCATCTTTATACCCCCATAAGCTTTTATTGTTGGATACCTAGAGTACTGAAAGTTGGAAGTCTAAGATATATTTATCTTTTACCTCAGCTATCAGTTTTTGATCAGATGGTTTAATTTTTTGGATTAACTCCCAAATAAATTCAAAATCATTAAAGAAGGGGTTATAATTTAAGCGTTTTACTAACGCTTCTGCATTCTCCCAGTTACTCAAAACTTTTTTAATAAAGTGATTATAATAATCTAATGCTTGAGGAACAAAAAATAAGATAATACCTTCTATTTTTTTGTTTATATACTGACCTTCAATACCTAATTTATTAGGGCTGGCGTCATAAAAAAACATTATATCCACTTCCTTCTGACCAATTACTCTTTGATTGTACAAAATTGTAAGCCACTTAGCAGCAAAGAACTCTCTATATTTATCATGAACAAAATCTTGAGTTCCATCTCTTTTGGTGTAAAGAAGTGATGATTCAATTCTTGGTTCTAATGTTAGGAACATTTTAATTTTAACTATTTCTTAAGTATTTATTTTAGTTTTTTTATTTTCTTAATTTTATAACCCCCATTTATCAATAATGCTTCTTATTTTAGGGTTTTTTCTTCGTATAGAGTATACCAATTGCCCGTACACAAAATTCTTTTTGTTCTTCAAGAATATGCCCCTGTTCCAACTCTTTTGCTATAATTCTTCCTAACTCTAAAGACTCGCTTGTCGGGCGATCAGCATATGTTTGAGAACTACTCCGAGTGACAAAGTTGTATAATGTATCACCTAAATTGCTTTTTAAACAAACGTAGTTTATATAAAGTTGGTCTAATATTTCTAAAAATGCTTTAGAAAAAAGTGGGATAGGTATAACTTTTTCACTAGATAGTACTTCTAAAAGTAAAATCCTATTAGGTAGTGGTGCATCAATTTGATTTATGGCGTCTACTAATTCTTTGATTTTTTGATTATCTAAGAACCTAACTATACTCTTAGCTACATGATGGTCGGGATACTTAAAACTTTTGTCTAGACAATAAAGACAATTAATATAAAAATCCATTGTGCTTAATCTTCCATCATTTACCCTATCAGCAAAATATTTAGCAAGAAAATGATCCCTATAGCTATCATGAACAAATGCTTGCATTCCATCTGGTTTTGTATACAATAAAGATGACTCAATTCTTGGTTCTAATGGCTGGTTTGACATTTTAGTGTATTACTTCTTTCTTTTATTGTTTGCCCATCAATATATCTTCTAAGGGTGTTCTTTCATTACGCAGGATTTTTTTATGTAGTTCCCAAT
>JAGVXP010000059.1 GCA_018303725.1 Candidatus Woesearchaeota archaeon
GCACCTTGATTTTAATTCTCCCACAACATCCCTATCAGTCCTTAATGTAAACTTATAATGGTCATACCTGTAAGGGGAAGAGATAACATCATGCTTGTCCTTATCCTCCAACTCGCTCTGCTTTAACCTCGCGCCATCATAAAAATAATATGGTTTCTCATGGTCTAAATTGATGCAATCGCAATTTGATCCCATTGGGTCGTTTTGCACAGTGCAGTCTATTCCAGGGTATTTATCCATCTCATTTCTTGTGACGCATGCAAGCTGCACATCATAATCATCCATATCGCAGCCAGGATTAATAAGCCATGCGGCCCTGTACTCGTAAGTCGCATAGCCGTTGGTAGGATCAAATGTCAAATATTCCCTGGTTGGGTTTACTGGCAGCACTAATGTTGCATAAGGCGTTGCATAAGCAGCATCTATTATATTATCCAAATCAAATCCCCAATCATAGCCAAACGCAGCCATGCATACCTTCTTTGCAAGAGCCTCTTCCCCAATGCCTAAAAAATTAGTAAGTTGCGCATTTCCATATTCCTCAGTTAACTCAGCCTGCGTTTCAGCAACGCCGCCCCACAAAGCATCAACCCCTCCGCCAAACAAGGCTGCTGCTCTGTTCTCTGACATCTTTAAATCAATTCCCTGGCCCCATGGCAGACAGCCCTCTCTAAAGAAAACAATCAGGCGCCAGAACAGCGAGCAGACATACTGTGAAAATAATTCCTTGCAGGCGCCGCTGTCAGCCGTTCCTGTTTCCCTGACTGTTATTAAACAGTTGCTCATATAAGTCATAAGGTTTCTTATTACCTCCAATCTATGATATATTCCGCTTATGCAGCCGCATTGGAATGTGGAGATATGGTTGGTAAAAGGATCATGCTGGAGTTTATCCGGCATAAACCATACTTTCTGCTGCCCAAAACATCCTGGCTTGTCCCTTCCCTCAACATACCTATCCGGGTCATATTGATTGCTGCCTGTGCTTGTTTCAAACTTTATTTTATAATATCTATAGCTGAATTTGGGATAGTCAGCTTCAGTAATCTCATCAGCTTCAAATGCCGGCTTGCCTTGTTTGCTTGTGTCAGCTGCTGAATAATATTTGCCGCTATCTACCTCCCCGCTTTCGCTTATGCAGCAGCATTCCTCTGCTATTTTCATATCATCAGTTGTAATTAGGGGAGTTTTGGTCATAGCATTATCGCCTTCATTGCCAAAAATACAATCTGCTGTTAAACCGGCCCTTGTTGCAGAATATGTTACATCCTTACCATTGACATCCACCCCATCATATGATAATAATTTATTTGATTTAAGTGGTTTTGGATCTAAATTGGTCCATGCATCTTGTCTATTGATAGGAATAGTGGTTCCTGCTGCTTTTTTCTCATCAAAATTAATATCAATGCATGATTGCGCAGGGCCGCAACCCCATCCATCGTATCTTGCGCAATATTCTTTGCAATTTTCAGACCTAGCTGTATAGTATTTATCGCTATACTTCCTAGTAAATATATTATCTACAAACCCCACTGTTGTGCTTGTAGCTGAAACAGTTGTAAATTTATAAACATTATTTGCTGTATCAGCTGTTTTCTGGTCTTTGCTCTTGACAAAAACAAGGCTTTTTGTATCCTTATTATTGGTGCCTTTTGCAACAGTTGCCCTATAGCATTTATTATCAGCGTTAACAGCATCCATGTTTATGTCCCCTTTGTCAAAACCAGAGCATTTTACCTCAATCAAAGGCTGCCCTTGCTGTGCTTGATCATCAGCGCCGCACTGCCTTGACTCCAAAATCTTTTTCTCTCTAAGCTCTGGAGAACTGACATCTGCAGTCCATGCAGCAGGAGCTGTATGGCAGAATACCCTGTCGCAAAGGCCCCTGTATATCATATAGAATTTTTCTTCTGTCTCCCAGGCATTGTAGCAGGATTCGCACTTTTCCTTAAGCTCGCTATTGCTTAATTTATTCCTCTCCTCTTCCCTTATTGGGCATCTTTTATCAGCATCCTCAGAAAATCTGTCCTGGAACCCGTCATAATAACAGGTAAATCTTCTGGAGAAAGTAAGTATGAATTTGATTACTATAGAGCCAACACAGCCAATGCCGACTATCTTCAAAACATCTTTAACGCTCTCCATAACCTTCTCTAATGACTCTATTGAGCTGTCAAGCCAGTCAACAAGATTGTACAGCAGCCAGTCCGGCAAAACATCCTTGAAATTTATTTTGGAAGCATCAACATCATATACAATCTCCTCGCACATTCTTTGGTCTCCCCTGACTGTTTTTCCCTCAACATCATGCTTATACCTTATTTTTATGCTAAAAGGAAATATCATCTCATTATTTATTGCATCAAAGAAGCCTTTCCAGTCATCCTCCAGCCATTTGTTCATCTCATCAATTGACCCTAATGGGCATGTTACATACAATGCCTTATTATCCTCAGTAGACTTATAAGTGCAGGAGCTTGGCATTATTCTGCAGCTATAATTATATTGGGGGTCGTTGGCTATATAATAATCGCAGGCCTTTGATATTGAAATGCTCTCTATAGCATCATTAGTCCCGATGCCATGATAGCTAAAGTTCAAAAAGAAATAAATTGCTTCTGACCCCTCAGCTAATCTTTCTGTGCTTAAAAAAGTGGGGCTTTGATACTCGGTTAACGGCACTGTGTCATAAGTGAAGTTGCCGCTCCAGCAAGTCCTGATTTGGTACCTGACAGTTGCATTCCCCTGTTTGCCTAATTTGTCTGTGGCAACAAAATCCAGCCTTACCGGCCAGTAAGGCTCGTCGCTTCTTGCTCTAAAATACTGGTTATCAAAATCACTTGGGCTTACTTCCCTTGGCTCAAAATCCACCCCAATTGCTTTTGTCAAATCAATATCATCAAATTTAAAATGCCCAAACATGTCAGTGATAGTGCTGTAATCCTCCAAATCAACATTGCTTTTGTTTAGATAAAGTTTTACAGTAACATCAGGCTCAACATCCCCTTCAATATCAACCTCATCAGCATATATCTCGTAAATGTATGATCCTGTTTTTGGAGTTATATTAGCTATCTCTGGCGGCCTTGTATCAACTAATGTCTGGTTGTATATCTTAACATCATTGCCTGCAACATCAACTGCCTCAATCACTATTTGGTAAACACCATCGCCCTGATCAAGCTCGATTGATTCGCTGAATTCGCCGCTTGAATTAATTACAACAGGGCTGAACACGTTTGTAATATTAACAACATCCGGCGGTGTAATATTTGTCCTTCCGCCTTCCAACGTTTTGACTGTTAAGGCCTCAGACTTAAACCCTTCATTGCCTGATGCATCCAAAGCAGAAACGCTGTATGTGTAGCTTGTATTTGTATTAACCAGCACATCTGTATAGGTGGTATAACCAGCAGAAGAGGTTGTGGCAATGGCGCCAACATCCTCCCTATAAATTATGTACTGGTAGAAGTCAGAATCCGTGCTTTCATTCCACTTTATTTTAACCGAATTTGTGCTGACAGACTCATTTGCCAAACCGGCTATTTTCAAGGGCGGGTTTAAATCATTAGCCCCATAAGCAGTATAAAATTTTATTGTTGATTGCTCATTGACAGTTCCGCTTATTGTAATGCTTTCTTCGGATATCGTTTCTGGTATAGGGTTAATTGTCAAAACTGGATAGTTTAAATCAATTAGAACCTCAAATTCTCTTTCATAAATATTGCCAATAAAATCCCTTGCCCATATTTTTATAGTGTGTGTTGTTTCATCCTCCCCAACATAGACATCATAAAAAAAGAACTCGCCGCTATCCCCTATATAATTAGAGCTTAGCTGCCTTTCTAAATTATTGTCAATATAAACCCTTACAGTAGAGCGTGGCTCTGTTTTTCCTCCAATATCCATTCTCCTGCTGTTGAAATGGCTGGGTATAGACACATCTATTGTAGGTAGCGTTGTATCAGTGCCTGCTATAAAGCTTTGCTGGGATGAATTGTCGCAGTTATTGCTTGCATCGCAAGAGCCAACAAGATAATAATATTCAACATTCTTGATAAGATTGCTAATGCTTATGGTGTGGTTAGTGATTAGACTAGAACTGACCTGCTCATTGCCTAAATCTGAGCTGTTCCCAAAATAAACAGAGGATGTTGCATTTTCATTTGTAACCCAGCTTATCTTTGCAGATGTATCAGCCAATTCTACAACAGCTACGCTGGTTAAGGATGGCTTTGTTAAATCAGGAGCCACAGTCCTTATTGTGAGAGGTGATGATTCGCTTCCTTCATTGCCCATATTATCTACAGCAGAAACCCTGTAAGTGTATTGTGTATCGGCGCTAAGGTTGCCGTCAAAATAGCTGGTAGTTGTTGTATTGGCAATATTTGCAAGATTCCTGTAGATTATGTATTTGCCAAAATCGCTCTCGCCAGACTGGTTCCACTTTAATGTGAGGGAGTTCATGGTAATGCCAGATGCCTCTACACCATCAACCTTGTCTGGGGGTATTATGTCTAATGTTGTAAAGGTATAATAATTGCCGCCATTATTATCTGTAGCACTATATCCGCTTAGGTTTTGGGACATTACCTCAAAAAAATATTGCTTCATGCTTTCCAAAGAATTTATATTCAATGAGTGCTCTTTGACAAAAGCATTCATAAAAACAGTTAAGCCTAAATTTGTATCGTTTCCATAATTAACAAAGCTTGTTGAGTAATCATTAGTGGTCCAGTTAATCTGGGCCCCATCGCCGCTAACACCCACCTTGATATTGGAGATTGTTAGCGCATTTACCATATAAACTGGCAATAATACTACAAGCTCTATGCAAAATAAAGCTATTATCTGCCATAATGCTTTTTTCATTTTTACCTTAGCTCTGGTTCAGCTACTTTGCCAGATTCTGCAGCAAGCCCGGCCATAAAGGCATATCTTTCAGCCTCATTGCTTCCTGGGGGGTCTTGCACTATTGTGTGGAATTTGATTGTTCTGGCAGTTCTTAACTCATCCCAGCTGACATCCCAGCTGCCGCTATAGCCTCCAATTAAATTCTCCCTCTATGTTCGGGTTTGAAGACGGATGTTTTACAACAGTATAGCTGCTAATCTCTTTTATTGGGTTCATATAAATTGTATATATTTTTCCATCCTTATTGGATGCTATGAACATCTGCGCATCCTCATAGCCCTCCCTCTTCCCCCTTAAGACGCCATTAACGCAATAAGGGAATTTTTTCTCTATGCCAGCTGCTGCGCCCAATCCCATCCAATAGCTCTGCCCCATATCACAGACATACCTTCCGCAGCTAAATGTGATGTTCACATCAGTTATTGGCTCAGCTGTTGTGTTATCATCAGTATATATTAATATATTCTTGCCATAACCATCACAAAATTCTTCTGAGGTTGGCCTGTCAGTTCCTTCTAAAACCCTTGTAGCAAAGTTTTCCCTGAATGGCTGGTTATGGTCAACACTGACCTTAAATGCGTAATTGAACACATAACTGTCATGCTCTTTTGTTTTATCGTCAACTATGGTAACCTTAACAGGATAAACAGCATCATATGTAAAATGCCATAACTGCAGGCAGAAGAAACTCAAATAATCGCCTCCCCGCTGCATATTTGACTTTAAAATGCCATTGTTGCTGGGCCTTGCATTAAGCACCAAGGGCCATTTATCATCATAACTAAAGCTCACATGCGTATCCGGGTATAACAAATCTGTCACATGCCAGACATAATGATAGCCGTAATAGGAATCATTAAATGTTGAATCGCCAAAAGGATTCGGGACATAAGCATCCTCATCATATGCTGTGCCTTCTATTTTTATGTATGGCAGGTTTACCCTTAAAAGTTTTTGCAGCTTTGTTCTTATCTGAGGCAGACGCCACTCCCTCTTTTCGCATGTTGCCTCTAAATCAGTTGTTGGTATCTCCCTGTCTAATGTGATCAAATCAATTGTTTTTTCTTCCAGAAAATTTTCAGCATTTTCTTTTTCCATTATCTCTCTCGCTAAATCATAAACCTGCTTTAACCTAACAGGAACTGTTGCTGAAAACTCAGACAGCTCTGATTGGGTGTTGTTTAGTTTATTTCTGATCAGCAAAGGGTAATCCGCTCTGACTATAACGCCATTTCTTGCAAATTCCACGTCAACCTCTAGCTCGTTTTTCTCTTCTATATCAAAATCCTTGAAGACGCTAAAATCAACACAGTCCTTAACACCATCTTTAACATGCTCCCTTATCTGTGATATAATAAAATCCTCCCTTGGTATTGAGCTGATCCCGTCATACCACCAGTAAGGAAGCTTTAAGGCATTAATCGGCAATATTGACAAATAGCTTGCAGGATTATTCTCAATTTCTGGTGGGAACTTTATATAGCCCCCATTCAAGCCAATAGCTGTTATTCCATCCCTTGAAACATCTTCAAGGCACATGTCTATATAATTTTTTATTGGCATAAGCTCAGGCGATATTGCCTCCGGCTCTTCTCCTACTGCGATTATGCCCTTAAAGTATAGGAAAAGAGCTATTGACATCAGCATAACTATGCCAATTATTATAAACAAAGTTACCTGGCCTCTTTTATTCAAACCTATCACCAATTTTTATTTTTTCTTTAAAACCTTTAAATCAATCTTGCTCAAATCTATCTCAACATAATCCTCCTCGGTTAAATTTAGCACTTTAACAATATCAGAAGGCACTCTAACTACTAACCCGCCGCTGCTCTTCATCAGCTTTTTGGTGTATTTCATCGTTAAAATATATATGTTTTATATCTTTTTATAGATATAATAACTTTTATTATATATGATTAATATATGTTTTATATATACTGATATATAAACTTTACGTTTTGATAAAAACCCCGGTGGTTGGAGGGGGCGGGTGGGCGGGAAAAGCACTAATAACTATCACTAATTCTAAACCCCACACTATTAAACCCTATAATTTGCTCTTTTTATTTCTTTGTTTTAATTGGAGAATGAGAAAATAAAAACAAAAAGTTTATATACTACAAGATATCTATAAAGATATCATACAAGATATTAGTGATTTTAATGTTTGACATCAAATTTCAAGGCCTGAGAATTGAACCCACATTAAGCGCAAGCAGGGAATTGATAAAAGAGGGAAAAAGCCTTTATGACGTGCTAGAGATTTTAGAAGAAGGTTATAACAGCTCTGCTTCAAAAAGAAAACCAAACATTATAGAGAAAAGCATTAGGAAAGGCAATAAGGAGTATAAAGCTGTTGTTGCTAAAACAGAAGTTGCTTATCCAGATGGTTTTAAAGAAGCTGTTTGGCGATTGATACATTTTGGCAAAATCGGCTATAAAAAGGAGAGGAGGCGAGAAAAATGAAACGGGATTTATGGTACGCTGAGCATAAATGCACTGATTGCAATAGTGTGATGAATAAAAAAGAGCTGGTAGTTGAAGGAATAAAAGTTAGAGGATGGGAATGCCCTAAATGCAAAGAGACTGTTCTTCATCCAGAAGATGCGCAAAAAATGTTTATTTTTAATAAACTAAAGAGAGGATTACAAATTAGGGTTGGAGAATTAGGGCAATCTTTAATTATGAGATTTCCTAAAGAAGCTGCTGAGTTTTATAAGATCACTAAAGGCAAGGATATCACTTTAAAAGCTGAGGACTTTAATAAACTAGAATTGGATATCCCTTCATAAATCCCCATAATGTATGTTTAACCATTTAAACCCTAGAGCTTGTTCTTTTTATTTCTTTGTTTTAATTGAAGAATGAGAAATTTTTGTGTTTTATCCGTTAAAAATGCCCTCTACGGAGGGTGGCATATTTTAGAAGCGCCTCCTTTTTGCCGGGTGTTTTTTAATATATTCTACAAAAAATCGAAATATTTAAATATGGATATTACTTTCTAAGGTAATATGAATGAAGATATATTAAAAATAATATTAAGAAAAAAAGAATTATTTGTTCCGCTAATATTTACAGAGAAGCAAGTTGGTGTCCTTAGAAAGCGCTCTGCCAAGGCCAAACTTTCAAATGCTGAGAAAAAAGCGATTTACACATCTATAAAGAAGAAGATGGAAGCATTAAACTTACTTTTAAGAGAACAAAAAGATAAGGAATATTACACCAACAGCCCAGCTGAAATAATGCCAGCCAGACTGGCAGAAGCTAAGAAGCTTATAGATAGCTATTCAAAAAAATACGATAAGGTGTTCATAGCTGGCTCATTTTTGTTTTCCAAGGAATTTAATGATATTGATATTTTTATTATCGGAAAAAGGGGCTATAAAGAAAAATGGAATGAGAATAAACACCTAATTATTTTGTCAGAAAAAAGATTAAAAGATCCTGTATTTCAATCTGCTTCATTAATCTCACTATCCAATTTTATAATGCCCAAAAAAGTAAAGAAGAAAAAACCATCTTTGTCGGAATTAATGACAACATACCATGAAGCTGTGATTGAACATATAAACAAAGAAAAGAAACCGGAATCTATAAGGAGATTGGCCTTTGATTATTATCTTTTTTGCAAGAATATGCTGCTTAATGGCAAGGAGCTGAAGAATATATCAGAAAAAATTAAGCTGAATGATTTGGATATGTTAATAAAGGGGTTATGCAAAAAACTCTTTTCAGAAGCATATTTATATATTGAAGTGCATACTTATATCAAAACACTCAAAGAATCTATCAATAGTATAAAGCCCAACAGCCATTTGGTAAGATTCAGGAATACATATGAGGAAATGATTTATGGAAGGCAAAGAAGTAAGACAGAAGCTGCTTGAGATTTTTGGCAGCCAAATCAAGTTTAATAAAAATTTTGACAGTTCTGTTATAAAGCTAAAGGAAAGTATGTTAAATGATCTTATTGAATGGTGCAAAAGATGCAAAGAAAATAAAGAACTGGGCTCTGTCCCCCAGAAAAAGGAATTTAAGCACCTGTACATATTCTTTAGAAAAATAGCTTCTGACACCAGGGTTATATTGATTAAAGAGCAAAATAAGGATTTTATTGAAATAACAATGGATGACCATAAAGCTTACGATAACGCTAGATTAAAACTGGGGTATAAGAAGAACTCGTATTATGGAAGCTAATATTTTCTATTTTAAATAAAACATTTTACCAGTCAGACCAGCCTTCGTCTGTGCCGGAGCCGCCTGTGCCTCCGGTAGATGCGCCTTCCTCCCCATAAGAGCTAACCCCCATGTCAGTTAGTGTAATCAAATTGCATAGCTCATTCTCGCTGCCCGATCCTGTGATTATATCATCAAATCCGCTGCTGAATATGATGCAAACGCCATCATAAAGAGTTTCGCTGTATTTAACAATAGATGAGCTGCCATATTTGGCAAAAGATTCCCCTTCCTTTAATTCTACATCGCTATTGAAAATGGCTTTTAAACTGCCGTCAGACTTTTTGACATATAGGTTGAACTTCAAACTAGTGTCGCTGTCTGCTGGATTCTCAACATTGGCAGTTATTTTATAGAAATACTGTGTAACAGACTCTGTGCTTCCGGTTGTAGCATTTGTAACGTTTACATAGCTTATTGCATCGCTTCTTTCACCTTCTATATGGGCAACCATAGCCAGCAAGCCGTTTGTTTCAACATAAGCAGCGCTATCGGCTTCTATATCAACATATATCTTGCATACCTCTGAAGTCCAGCAGTCCTTGCCGCCGGCAAGTATTGTATCGCACAAAAACTCATCAACATCTTCTCTCCATTTTGCCAGATCCTCATCATCCATAAACAGGCTGAAGAACCTTCCGGCCCCGCCAGATGCTGCATCTTCCAAAGCGCTCCATATATTATCAATATTCCTCTCAAACCTTGTTTTCCTTCCTTCCAATGACTCTTTTTTATCATCTGCTTCCCCTATTTTGTTTCCTAAATCATCTAAATTTTTACAATCATCACCACACGGAACAAGATCGCCATTCGTATCCTTCTTGTACCATGCGCCATTGTCCCTGTTGTAGTATTTATTAT
>JAGVXP010000007.1 GCA_018303725.1 Candidatus Woesearchaeota archaeon
CCATCTTACTACCAGCAACAAAAGCTCTCTTCTTTTGTCGCTTGAGTTGTTTTTCACAACTCGGAATACCCCGACTTTAGTCGGGGTTGTTTATTTTCTAACGTTTTTACCACAGTAGCAAAAAATAACAACAACATAGGGCTCAAACACGGTCATTTTGCTACACAAAATGCCCTATGCCAAAAGGAAAAATCCGAACTTCGTAGCTGGTTTTTCCTCTTCAGGCAAGTTTTCGCCCATGTTGTTATTTTTTGCTTATAGCTCAAGCTAACCCGCCCCCAACATTTTTTACAGAAATTGTTTAAGCTCTAACCCACAAAGGTATGTTCTTCTCTCTTGCTATTTGTATGCCTACAATAATCCTGACATTATAGGCAATAAACCTCATAGCCATCTCCCTTCTTCTTGTGTACCATCTCTTAGAATAGAGTTGATCACCATATCTGTTCTTCAATGCTGAAAAAACAGCTTCAACTTTGCTTCGCTGGTTATAGATTGTTTTGCATAAACTTGGAAATATTTTCCAAAGTTTGTATAGATAAGCCCACACATTAAGTCCTGTAGGCTGCGCATTCTTCTTAAACGGAGAGAAAAATGCACCCTCTTTTTTTGCAACATATTCCGCATTGGTTTTATTGCTGTAGCCTTTGTCAACGATAACCAACCCCAATTTAGCAAATGGTTTTAACAGTTTCCTAAGAAATGGCGAGTCATTTGCCTTAGAATTAGAGATCCTAAAATTTGCTATGAGCAAATTTTGAAGGCAGATTGCGATATGGATTTTATCGCAATCTTTTCTTCTAATCTTTGTTTTTGTCCTGATGCAGAACCAAATACTCCTTCCAACCAGCCTTATTCCAGAAGCGTCAAGAAGCAAATCGACAGGTTTTTTAATCCAAGCGTCTATAAGCTTCCTGTTGAAGTTTGATAAGAAGCTTAGCTTATACTGAAGCGCATAGTCATTCAAACAACTTTTGCACGGCAGTTTGTTCAGTTTAAGCATATCGCACAACCTCTTATCAAACCTCATCTCTGTCTCATAGTCAGAGTACTTCTTTCGGAGTAAAATCCGAAGGATATTAAGGACGAGGACAAGCCTATAATCAAAAGGCTTTCTTCCTCTGCCTTTACGCTCTGGCTGTGGAAGGAGAAGAGCAGCAGAGAGAAGAACCTTTGCGCCCTTTTCCAATAGAACTCTATTGCGAATAGAGTCTATTTGTGGGTTGAGCCGAATATTCGGCTTACCCATATTTTATTCTTAGAAGTTGGAGTTTATTTTATTTTTGGATGAAGCCGCATTTAAGGGATTTTATTACTTTTAAATTAGAAAAATATTTATATTAGTAAAACTATATATATTGGGAAAATGAAAAAGATAATGGTGTTTGGGGTTTTTGTCCTTATTTTTTTACTGGTAGTTTTAGTTGGCTGCGGTAAAAAAGAAACTGCAACAGAAGTAAAAACAGCTTCAACCGGTCCAACTGGTAAAGCAATACAACCTATTGAAAAAAGCTGTGAGGATTCTGATGGTGGCATCAATGTGGAAAAAGGAGGTAAAGTCAGCGGAGCAATTAATGGAGAAGAATACACCATCTATGATAAATGTGTTGCCGGTCTATTAGTTGAATATTACTGTGATGGTGATAGTTATAAGAATGAGAATGTTAGGTGCAAAGTAGGTAAATGTTTGGGTGGGGCTTGTAGAGATATTTAATCATTTTTTATACAAACTAAGTGCTTCTTCTTCCATAAAATGCAGTTTGGCAGGTATAATGAGGCATTGGGGGAACTTATCAAATTTGAGATTTTTTAACTCTTTTAATCTGCCTATTTTTATAGTTGGGTTATCAGAGCCTAACTTAGCGCAGCCTATAGCAACAATGTCCTCGTGAACATTATTTTTTAATAAGTATTCAATTGCCTCATTTATTGATAAAAACTTTTTTTGTTTTGGATCAAGATCAAGCAAAAACAAGGTATGCAATCCATTAGCAAGATTATTTTTTAACACCTTAACTGGTGTTTTCACATTCTCATTATGAAACGGAATAGAAGTTACTTTTCCATACTTATATAATTCTAATCCAATTATTCCTATAGCAGTCAATATAGAAGCATTGTGGATAATCTTTATTTTTATTTTTGTTTCTTTTGCTCTTAGAACTAGGTCTATGTGTGTAGTTGCTCCAAAAGGGTCACCCACAACAAGAAATGCAACATCATTTTTTTTTGCTTCTTTTAGAATTGTTTTCTCTGCCTGGCTTTCCACCAAATCCCTGTCTGCTAAAATAATCTTTTTTTTATATAATGCCTCTAGTTTCTTAACAGAGCAATTTAGTTTGGATGTGTAGTTTTCTAAATAAACCTTCCTGCATTTTTTTATTGTAGCAAGGCCCTTTAATGTTATATCCTTCTCATCATTAAGGCCGAGGCCGATAATGTAAAGTGTCATAATTCTTTAGAATAGTGGCTAATTTAAAAATCTTATTAAAAAAATAAATCCCCTTCCTCGCGGAAGGAGAAAAATTGCCTTCAATTTAAACGTTGGGGGTGGTTTATTAATGAAGGCAAAGAATTTTCACCTAAGCTAAGCCTAGGTGTCACCACAAAGACTGAAGGGGTGAGTATGATTTGCCTTAAACCAGCTCAATTCCTAATTCATCGCTTATCTGTTGCGCTTGTGGACTCGGTCTTGAATAATCTATCTTGCCCAATATCCAAGGTGATTTAACTCCTGTTACAATTGTCATTACTGTAAGCTTTCCTTTCATCTGTTCGTCTACCCTTGCTCCCCAAATTACATTTGCATCTGGATCAAGGGATTCTGTTACCAATTCACCTACCCTGTTAATTTCATCTAGTGTCATGTCTGGTCCACCTGAAACATGTATTAATGCGCCAGTTGCGCCCTTATAGCTTATATCTAAAAGCGGGTTTGATAAAGCACCTTTAACAGCCTCTTCTACCCTATTATTGGTGTCTGAAGCGCCAACTCCAATAGCTGCTACTCCTCCGTTTGTCATTATAGCCTTTACATCCGCGTAATCTAGGTTTACTAGGGAAGGTATGGCTATTGTTTCTACAATTCCCTTTATCATAGTTGCAACAAGTTCATTTGCAACTGCAAATGCTTGTTTTATTGGCAAATTTCCAGCTATACTAACCAGCCTGTTATTGTCAATTACAATTACAGTATCAGAAACCTGCCTTAGTTGCTGTAAACCAAATTCTGCTTTATCGACTCTTGCCCTTTCAATTTTAAATGGCATAGTTACAGTTCCTATAACAATTGCTCCGCAATCCTTTGCTACCTGGGCCACAATAGGGGCTCCTCCTGTTCCAGTACCGCCGCCCATACCAGCACATACAAATGCCATATCAGCGCCTTTTAATGATTCCTTTATTTCTTGTATTGATTCTTGAGCAGCTTCAGCTCCTTTTTCAGGAAATCCTCCGCAGCCTAAACCTCTTGTAATGCCCCTTCCAAGCAGGAATTTTCTGTCTGCATCAATTATATTTAGATGTTGTTGGTCCGTGTTTGCTCCTATTATCTCTGCGCCTTTTATGCCCTTTTGGTAGAGCCAGCCAACCATATTGTTGCCTGCGCCGCCAACACCCACTACTTTTATATTTGCTTGTCCTACCTCTATCTCATCCATTTTGTTTTTTTCCGCATGCTTTAATGCATTGTCTACGATAAAGTCCATTTTTCAAGCACCCCTCCCTTTTGTGGTTTTTTATATTCTTTTATTATATACTTCCAAATATAAATATTAGAGTACAGAAATATTTATATGGAAGTTGTTATCATGTACCCTTTAGAAATCAGTTTAATTGCTTACGCCAATAAGTAATTGAACAATAGACTTTCATATATCGGTAGAAAATTGCTTTTCGCCAAAAAAGCATATGTTTAAGTTTTTCGCCAAAAAAACTTAAATTAACTCTTTTTATATTTCTATTACTCATTTAGTATATAAATATTTCTATCCTACAAACTATATTTCAGAAAAAATATTTTATTTGTTCTTTACCTTTTTGCTTATCTTTTCAAAGAATTTTTTTGCTCCCTTCACACCTTTTTCTACATTTACTGAATACCAACCGTAGGGAGGAACTTTCCTTCTATTCCACCACTTCTCTAAATATGTAACATGCTCTATCCTATTTTTTGGAGGCATTGGTGGTTTTTCATCAGCATAACCTATTGTGATTATAGCATGAGCTATCGCCTCCTCTGGTAAATTAGTTGTATACATTATTTCATCCTCATTAAAAGCACCAACCCAACAAGCACCTAAGCCTTGGGCATGGGCAGCTAATAGCATGTTCTCAACAGCAGCTGCACAATTCTGTATTGTGTAAAGCCTTTCCCCCCTTGTTCCATAGAAACGAGCTGCCTTTTCAGGCTCAGCTATCACTATAATATGTACAGGCGCATCTTCCATCCATCCCTGTTCTAATGCCGCTTTAGCAACCTTTTTTCTGTTAGCTTCATCCCTAATAACAATGAATTTCCAATTTTGTATATTGCCTGCACAGGGAGCAGATTTCCCTGCGTGTAATATATTAACAATCTTTTCCCATTCTACGGGTTTGTCCTTATATTTCCTGACAGAACGTCTTGTTTTAATGCATTCTAGGGTATCCATAAACTATAAGCCTCTTTTTTATTGCTATGAACAAATTATTTATACTAGTACTCATATTTATAATTATCGATGGAATACAATAATTTAGCCAAACTTTATGAGGAATTAGAAAAAACAACCAAAAGGCTGGAGAAAACTTTTGTTATAAGCAACTTCTTAAAAGAAACAAAAAATGAAGACATACAAACAATTGTATTATTATTGCAAGGAAGGTTATTTCCCAATTGGGACACCCGGGAAATAGGGGTTGCTTCCAGGATTGTTATCAAGGCAATAAACCTAGCTACTGGCATTAAAGCTGAGCAAATTGAAAATGAATGGCGTAAAAAGGGGGATCTTGGTATTGTAGCAGAAGAATTGGTAGTAAAGAAAAAACAAAAAACATTATTCAGCAAAGATTTGACTGTAAACAAGGTTTTTGAGAACTTAAGAAAGCTAGCCGAATTGGAAGGCATGGGGACAGTTGACAAGAAAATCAACCTAATAGCAGAACTTTTAACTTCTGCAAAGCCCGTTGAAGCAAAATACATCATTAGGACAATTTTAGGCGAACTGAGGATAGGCGTTGGGGAAGGCAGTTTAAGGGATGCAATTGTATGGGCATTTTTTGGGGATAAAATTGGTGTTAGATATGATGAAAAAGAAAAAAGTATAGATGTTAGGGACAGGACAGAATATAACAAATATGTTGATGCAGTGCAAAAGGCCTACGATGCCACAAATGATTTTTCTGTTGTTGCCAAATCTTCAAAAAAAGGCTTGACTGAATTAGAGGAAACCAGTTTGGCTGTTGGAAGGCCTGTTAAGGTGATGCTTGCCTTAAAGGTTAAAGATGTTAGAGAAGGGTTTGAAAGGTGCGGTAAGCCAGCCGAATTTGAATATAAATTGGATGGGTTTAGAATACAAGCGCATAAGAATGGCAAGGAGATAATTCTTTTTACAAGAAGGCTTGAAAACGTGACAAAGCAATTTCCGGAAGTGGTCGAATTCATTAAAAAAAATGTTAAAGGGGATGAATTTATTATTGACTCAGAAGCAGTTGGCTACAGCCAAAAAACAGGGAAATATCTTCCTTTTCAGAGCATAAGCCAGAGAATCAAAAGAAAATATGACATAGAGGATATGGCTGAGAAATTCCCTGTTGAATTAAATATATTTGACATTCTTTATTATAACGGCAAAAATTTGCTTAATGAGGGTTTTGTTAAGAGAAGAGAATTATTAGAGAAGATTGTTAAGCAGGAAAAAAGAAAGATTATTTTGGCTAAGAAATTTGTTACAGATGATGAAAAGGAAGTTGAGAAATTCTATAAAGAGGCTATTAACTCTGGCAATGAAGGATTGATGATTAAAAAACTTGACAGCCCTTACAAGCCAGGTGCAAGAGTTGGGCATATGGTAAAATTAAAGCCCACCTTGGAAAACCTTGATCTAGTTATAGTTGGTGCTGAATGGGGAACTGGTAAAAGGGCAACTTGGTTGAGCTCCTTTACATTAGCATGTGTAGATGATGATGGGAACTTTCTGGAAATTGGTAAAGTTGGGACTGGAATTAAAGAAAAGGAAGAGGAAGGTGTTAGCTTTAAACAGCTCACAGAGGAATTAAAGCCTCTGATAACAAACCAAAAAGGAAGGGAAGTAAAAACAAAACCAAAGGTTGTTGTAGAGGTAACTTACGGCGAAATACAAAAAAGCCCAACTTACTCTTCAGGATATGCTTTAAGGTTTCCAAGGGTTGTAAAGCTAAGGCTGGACAGGGGGCCTGACGAATGCTCTACCCTGAATATGGTTGAGGATTTTTATTACAGCCAGAAGAAAAAGTGATTTTTATTTTCTCAAGGATGACTACCAAAACGAAAGATTTATATACCTATAGCTACCTATAGTTAACTATGGCAACTACAATACAGATAAGCGAAAAACTTCAGAATAAATTGAAGGAAAAGAAGCTTTTTGACAAGGAAAGCTATGAGGAAATAATTTGGGACTTAATAGAGGATAGCATGGAATTGTCTGAGGAAACCAAAAAGGATATAGCAAAATCTAGGGAAGACATCAAGAAAGGCAGAGTTTACACCTTGGAGCAAGTTAAAAAGGAGCTAAAACTATAATGTGGAATATATTATTTTCTGCTACTGCTAAAAAGCAATTTGAAAAATTAGATAAACAACTGCAAAAGAGAATTATTTCCACTCTTGAAAGGATAAGGATAAGGCCCGAGGCATATCTTAAAAAACTTGTAGGAGATCCTGCCTACAGCCTGAGGGTAGGGGATTATAGGATTATAATTGATTTAATAAAAGATAGGTTGATAATACTTGTCCTTAAGGTAGGGCATAGGAAAAATATCTATGAGAATCTTTAATTATAATAACGCCCCTACCAGGAATTGAACCCGGGCTTCAACCTCCGCAAGGTCGCGTCATATCCGTTAGACCATAGGGGCTTGTTTTATAAGTAATTCTTTGTTTTTTATAAAGATTGTTATGATTATTTATTATTACTCAAAAGTGATTAAATCATAGAAAGATTTAAATATTAACTGGTAATTGCTTTGGGTTATGGGAAGGCTTAAAGAGTTTGCCAAAGGGTATAAAAACAATAATGGGAGTGGGTTTGAAGCTTTAGAAAGAGATGTACAAGATTTAATAAAACATGCTTCTGGATTAGTTTATAATATAAAAAATACTGAGGCAGGACATATAACCTCCTTTGTATTAAGGGTATTAGAAAAAGATCCTGTTTTTCTAGACTATATGATTTTAGAGGCTACCTCAACCCCTAAACCAGCTACTAATATTGAAGATTATGTTTCTGCAAAAAATTTGAATGTGCTTTTATATTCCATCAAGGTCGGCAGGTTTTTAAAGTATGATGAGGACTCACTTAAGAAATTGGGAATAGCTGCTTTTCTTCACGATACAGGATTGTTAAAGTTAGAAGGTGATGTAAGGGATAAAGTATATGTAGATGGTGAAATATCTGATGATGAAAGGGGAGAGATAAATAGGCACGCGTTATACAGCAGTGGTATAGCAAAGAATATTGGTTTTGATGGTTCTATAGCAAATATTATCTGCCAAACCCATTCTAAAGTAAACAAACAAGTACCTGAAGCTGCGCTAATAATCGGAGCATGCGACAGGTTTGATGCTTCAGTATCTCCAAGAGATGATAGGGAAAAGCCTTCTTTTAAGAAAAAAGTAGAATATATAAAAGAAGGCTATTCAGAGTCAGGAAGGGATATAACAAAAGCTGTTATGGGCGCTCTTGGCTTTTATTCTATAGGTGAAGTCATTAGAATTGGAAATTTTGGGGGAGGTATAGTAACAGGCGTGTCCAATAAAGAGGCAAATGGAGAAAAAATGGACCCAGTTGTTTTTATGCCAATAAAAGTTTATGGTTCAGGACAAAAAGCCCCAGCGTGTGAAATCGATCTTTCCAAAGATGGTTTCTCATACCAAATCTCTGGCTCAATAGATAACATAGCAAAGAAAAAAGAATTAATAATCTCTTTAAAAGAGTATCTAAGGTCAAGCGGCAAATAACTTATCAATAAGAAGGTTTCATAATATTAGTTATATCCTGCTGTCTTTCTTTGTAAATTTTCAAGAAAGCATCAACAACTTCTGGGTCAAATTGGTTGCTTTTTTCTCCATTAATAATACCAATGGCTTTCTCAATCGGCATTCCTTTTCTGTATGGCCTCTCGCTTGTCATTGCATCAAAAGCGTCCGCTACCGCTAAAATCCTGGCAATAAGAGGTATGCCTTCCCCTTTCAATCCCTTGGGATACCCTTTGCCATCATATCTTTCCTGGTGGTATAAGATAAGCTGTATTCCAAACTCTGCGTATTGCGTTCTTCTAAGCGCAGGTGTAACAATCTCTACTCCCTTTTCCGGGTGTTTTTTTACTTCTTCAAATTCCTCATCAGTTAATTTGTCTGGTTTGTTTAATATAATATCAGGTATGCCTTCCTTCCCTATATCATGCAGCACACCGGCTATGTCTAATGCAGCCTCTATTTCCGAGCCTTTTGAGCCGGTTCCGCACAATTCCCTTGTTATTTGTTTTGCATATTTTGTTACCCTGTCTGAATGCCCTTTTGTGTACTTGTCTTTTGCTTCTAGTGTTGTGGCTAAACTTGTAACAAAATCTAAGATTTGGCTATGATAATCAATCGCAACTGCAAGAAGTGATGTTATATTATCCAAGCCAATAGAGTTCCCAGAGGTATAGCCAATGCCATTTTTTGCCCTATCAACACGGAAAAACCCAATAATCTTACCATATATTTCTATAGGATGCAGAACATTACTTTCTTTATCACTTACTTTTTCAATATAACGCTCTCCCTTGTCTATAACATCCCAAAATTTCTTATGCTCTTCATTATCCCTACTTAATTTGGTCTTTATATCACTTTGAGGAATTCCATTAGAAACTTTAACAACTAACTCACCATTCTCAATCAGATAAATAGCTGCGCCTTCAGCATCCATATCTTTTACTATCCTGTCAGTAATATCCCCGAATATATCGCCAATGGTATTGTATTTCTTAGTTAATAGCTCAATTAGATAGTTTACTGCTGCTGAAGAGCGGAGCAGTTCTTTATTCTCATATAATAGTTTTTCAATAGTTACTTCTTGTTCCTTACCCTTTTGGACTAGTTCTTTAAATCGGTTCTCGTACTTTTCGATTACTTCCTCTAAAGTTAATCCTACTAACTCCTCTTTGTTTATAGCTTTGTCCCCCATTTTGCGTAATCATTATGATAGTTGAAGTTCTGTATTTAAATCTTCCTATATTTTGATTATCCTACAGTAATAACATCATATACCATCATTTTTAAAATGTATCTACCTACCAGTGATTAAAAAAACGAAAGATTTATATACCTGCCCTTTGTTATTGCCTATAATAAGGTGGAACCTAAATGGTATATGATTCAGAAAAAATAGCTTTGCTAAAACAGATTAAAGAATTAAAAGAAAAGGTAAGCTCTTTAGAATGTGCTACTACTGTTATAAACTTAAAAAACGAGGTTGCAAGGCTGGAAAATTTAGTTAATGAATCAAAGACCCAAAACGAAAGCCTTATAAGGGTTATTCTTGCACCGCACGAATTAGGCAGGACGATAGAGGCCATGAAAGAAGGAGGCGGTGATGTTTCAGTATACGCAGTTAGGATTAACAATCCTGAGAAGATTGACGCTGAAAACAAGGATGTTTTATCTTATGTCAGCTATATTATAAGCTCTTTGTATAAAAACCTGAGGGCAACAAGAAAACAGCCAGAACTCAGTTCTTCCAAGGGGGAGGTTCATAGCCTTAATTATAGTGCACCTAAAAAAGATGTTCTTTTACCAGCTTTTAAGGATAAAGGCGTATTTTATGTTATTGTGCCTGTTGGCTATAGGGGTGCTTTAGCTGCTCTCAGGAGATGGGCTTTAAAATACAAAGATGAAATAGCAAGAGCTTATGATGGCAAGCCTCCTGTTGGTATAACAATGGGCGTTACTAGCTGTGAGGCTGTAAAAGATGTTGATAACCTGGACAGCCTGCTCTTAAAACAATTAGATGACAGCAAGGTTCATCTCCAATATAAGGAAGGGGATGTTTGGAAAACCGTTCTTGCCTCATCAAAGGAGCCAGAGGTAATTGATATAGAGCCAGAGATTAGGAACATTGTTGATCCTGTGTATGCACAAAAATACCTGCTGGAGAAGGGAGGTAAAGAAGAAGAGAATTTTAGGACAGGAGCCCAATCTATGGCTAAATTATTAAAAGGTTATACAGAAAAAGATGCTGAAAAAGTAAGGATATTAGACTCCCTTTACAAGGACTATGGCTCTGATGATTTATGCGGTAAAAAATTTGTTGATATCCATACACAAGGATTAATCGCCTTGGCCCACGAAGCAAAAGGCATTAGGGAGATGGGAAATTATTCTACTGCAATATGGAGGGTAAAAGAATTAAAAACAGCGGATATCTATACTGCTATAGGGAATATTCTAAACGGGATAGTTGAAAAAGACAAGAACGTTATTAGTAATGCAACACCTGAGTCTTTAAGAAACCAGCTAGGCGCTTTTGAGGCCATAGAGCTTGCAGCAAATGTACAGATGGATTACAGCAAGAAAGGAACACCCCCCATAAAAAGGGAGTATAAGTACGCCCTTATTGGCAAATATCCTTTTGAAAACACATTAGTTGGTTTGCATAGTGCAGAGAAGGGTGAGTTAAAAGATACAATCAAATCACTAAAGGAGCAATTAGGGTATATTAAAGGAGAGTTAAACCAGAGTAATGTTTAAGTTTATAAAAAGCTGATCATCATGTCAATAGACCAAAAAATACCATATGTGATGGGCATCTCAGCAGGGATAGGTAGCTCTATAGCAGAAGCCGAAGAGGCTCTTTTTAAAGCTAAACAAAGGAAAAAAAAGAGAGGTATAGACCCGTTTAGTGTAAAAGATAATCCTCCCTATTATATAGATGTTTATGAAGGAAACAAAAAACCCGACAAATTCAAAATAGACGCACGTATCAAAGACTACCTGAAAGTATTTGAGTTTCTTATTGACAACAAATCCAGATATGCTAGCAAACTAGAAAAGCTGGTAAAAATTGATTTAGGGACTACAGCATTAACACCTTTAGGCTATAAGATTGAGGAGTACAAAAGGGAGAACGGATTTAGGGAAAAGAGAAAACAAAAAAGCAGGGAAAGGCATTTCATCCTGCTGGATATGAATGACACGCACTACTGGAATGAGAAAGGAGCTTCTTATAAATCAGTTACTAATCGTATTAATGCTACAGGAAAGTCATTGGTAGATGGCTGCAGAACCCGCAAAAATGGGCGTATGGACTTTGTAGCCCAGCGTTTCCCTCTGGTGAACAGGAAACATGGCGATGCTGGCGATGAATTTATAATAGACTTGTACTGCCCAAAAAAATATCTAGTAGGGATTACCAAAAGGCTGATCGAGGCTGCGTATAAAGCGCAAAAAGAAGTGATGTATTGACATTCTTTTCCGTTAGCAATAACATCTTTTTCCGTTAACAATAACATAAACCTAAGAATATTCTTTTCTTCTCCCTATAATCCGGAAACGTATGCCAGAAAGTTATGACTTTTCCTTTTTTAAATTCCAAAACCTTGTGGGCATAAACCTTATCACTTATTTTTTCCTTGTAATTTGTTCCGCTTTTGAAAGAAGCCAGCACTAAAGCTGTTTTTGACAGGCAGCCAGGATCAAGATTAATCTGCCTTTTATTGTTTTTGGAATATCTTTCTTCTATTTCTGCTGTGAACAATTTGATATTGGCTAAATCTTCCTTCTTTATCAATTTTTTAAAAACAACAAACCTTTTAACCAGCCCTTTGCCCATCTCTTTTGCATAATAAGAAGTAAATTTATCAAAATTGTATGGCTTTGATTCCTTAGCTATAGGGCCAAATTTATTAATTAAATCCTCTTTGCACCCACTATAAATTTCTTTTTTTCTGTACATTACTGCTATTATCAGTTTTGCCATTTTCTTTTGTGCGCTTTTTTTTCTTTGGGCAACTTTCTTTAAAAAAGAAAGTTGCTGATAGACGAGTTGTTCTATTTATTTTTTTATTTTAATGATTATTTTATTTTTTACTGATTAATAATCCTTTAAGCTTATCTGCCCCTTCCTCTTCCCTTCCTTTACTTCTATTTTTCCAAAATCCTGGCCAACCTGTTTTTTAACATCTAAAGCAACGTTCTTTCCTAATATCTGTATAAGCTTCATCAAATCAGCATTTTTAACATCAGCAATATCCTTTATCTCATTAAAATAAAGCCTTCTTGCCCTGATTCTTCCTATATTGTGCAATTGCAGTAGAGGCAGTAATTCCTCTTTTGCTCCATATTTCATCCTCAGCCTTAGCTTCACAATCTCTTTCCTTAACTCTTGAAAATTAAGAATCCTTGCTAATTCCTCGGTTGAGTACAACAGCCAGTCAGCAATATCCAGCTTAGCCCTTATCTCGCCAGGCCGTATATTGTATTCCTCTAATAGATATTCTTCATCCTTCTCATTTACCCAGTCATTAAAAAACAATGCTGTTTTTATAGAATTGATAAAATCCTCATACTCCGGCTCATACAAGCTTGGCTCCTCTTCCAATAGGCAATCAGAGTATTTCAAAAGCTCCTCCTGCATTTTGTCCTGCTCTTTAACCCTAGCCCTCAGCAATGGCTTTATCTCCAAGGTGTGTGAAATCATCTGCAAAAAAGAGAAGGTTTTTAGTTGCTTATTTGCTGCCTTTCTTAAGCATTCTATCATAAAATGCGCCGTATACGGGTCTATGTAAAGTTCTGCCACCCTCTTGCCAGCTATAGTTGCTTTATATTTTTCATCGCGTATTTTATCTGCTGACTGGAAATCAGATTTTTCTTTGTCTGGCCTTATAAACTCCCACTCCTCCAAAAGCAAAAGCATTCTTTCAATTATTGCTTTTATCTGCTCCATGTCTGTAAACTGGTAAGCCCAGAATGTTTTTGAAAAGAAGTCAAAAATGTCTTTTTTTGCATTTGTGAAATTGGTAGCTATCAGGCTTAACAGATAAGTTCTCAAAACTGGTTCAACTGCTAGCTTACTAAAAATATCTTCTGGCTCGCCATTAATATACATCTCATCTATCTTTTTTTTGTCTGGTTTTGTCGCTGCTATGGCTATTGCTTCGCCATAACTGTCAAATTTTGGCCTTCCAGCCCTGCCAGCCATCTGTAAATACTCAAGTACTGGTATATATGTAAGGCCCCTCATGCTATATCTTCTTAAATCTTTTAGTATTGCTCTGAATGCTGGCAAATCTAGGCCATAAGCAAGTGTCGAAGTTGAACAAATTATTTTTATTAGGCCATATCTAAAGCCATCTTCAATCAGCTCTCTTTGTTTAGCAACCAACCCAGCATGATGAAACGCAATTCCTCTCTTGACGCACATTGCAAGCCTTTCGCATTGTTTAGTCGGCCTTGTTAAGGCATGCAATATCTGCTCAGAAAGCTCTTTTAATTTTGTATTCTCTGTTCTTATTTTCTTTGCAATATCTTCTGCTGTTTTTTCAGCTGATTTTTTTGTATTTGCAAAAACCAAGGCCTGCTTATTGATATTTAATGTGTCCAAAACAAGGTTGATAGTAGGATCCGACGTTTCTTCAGCTATCTTCATATAACCCGAGAAATAATGTTAGTTTAAATAATTTATCATACTACCTTGATGCTCCATTCGTAAGAGTCACTGTCTCTGCCATCAGAAACAACCACCTTTACTTTTTTATCCCCCGGTGTTGTGAATGTCCTTATATGGGAAGAAGTTCCATTATAATTGTCTAATAAGCCAAACACCCATTTATAGCTCAATTCTTCATTATCCAGCTCTTCAGCCTCTGCTTCTAATAATATAGGTACATCCTTGTAAATAACAAGGTTAGAAGGCGTTGCATTCACTATCTTTGGAGCCCTGTTGTTGTTATAAACAGTTATATTTGCATCCTTGTCAGAGCTCAGTTTACCGTCAGATGCTGAAAATGTGACGACAAACTCTTTTTTGTCTTCTTCCTTCATTGTTCCATAGCCTGGCTTCCATTCAAACAAGCCATCCTCTATGGAAGAGTCTGTTGGAAGATTTTTTGATGAATAAGTTACGCTATCCCCTTCAGGATCAATAGCATTAAGCCTTATCTCCAATCCCTCTTCTTCTTTGATGCTCTTTTTAGGAATTTCTGCCCAAACAGGCCCCCTATTCACATCATTCACAACTATCTTTACATCTTTCGAAGCTTTAAATTCGCCATCTGATGCTGTTACAGTTACTATGTGCTCCCCAGAATCATCATAATCTGTTGTATACTTTGCTTTATTTAGCCAACCGGAATATTTAAAGTTTATATGGTCATCATCAGGGTCTGAAGCTTTTGGTTTAATCTCTATTTCTTGGCCTTCATCAACTGTTATAGAAGGAAGATCCTCTAATCCAAATTCCCTATTAACATCTGTGACTCTTACTTTTACCATTTGCTCATCAGTTAGCTCATTGCTCTTCGCTATAAATTTGACTTTATACGTTTTGGCTAATAAATGAAATTTATCAACTAGCCTATGCCATATATTTGATTTTTGTACTACATCATAACCTGGCTGCCATACAAATTTTTTCTCATCAAAATTAGCTCCAGATGGAATTTCACCTCCAACAGAATATTTAATCTCATCCCCGTCGGGGTCTGCAGCCTCAAGATTTATTGTAACCTTTTGGTTCTCTTTCAAGTTTACAGTTCCTATTTTTTTGAAAACAGGCGGTCTGTCAACATTGTTTACTATTATCCTTATGCCTTTTGAAGCTTTAAATTCGCCATCATACACAGTTACAGTCACTACATGCTCTCCTGCATCTTCATAAGTTGTTTTCCAGTAATTATTGTTTCCCAATGGTTCTGAGATTGAATAAGCTAAATTATATTTTGAAAAATCAGGCAGCTCTATGCTCACAACATCACTTTCATTTGCTGTAACCCCTTCTATCCCTTCCAGAATCAAAGATCTGTCTATATTGTTGACAGTCACGCTCCATTCCTGGCTTACAGTTGATTTTCCATCGCTTACTTCCACCTTTATGTTATGAGTTCCTTCATCTTCATAACTAGGAGTATAAACAAACGATTTTTCATTGGAAACTTTATTTATGTCTAAAGCCCAGGAATACGATAAAAGGTCTTTGTTTAAATCAGTAGCAGAAACCGCAAACTCTAGGCTAGAGCCCTCATCTAAGGAAGGGTTATCCGAAGGTGTATAATCACTGATCATTGGCGCTTCTTCCTTTTTATTAACAATCAATAAAACATCTTGCGAGCTAGAAAGCTCCCCGTCTGATACCACCACAGTTATCATATATTCACCGGCATCCCCGTATGTCGTCTGCCATTGTCCATTTTCATCTAATGGCTCTGTAAACGAGTATATCAATCTGTCTGCATCTTCATCAACTGCTTCTGGTTTAAGATTAACAAAATCTGTCTCATTAACCATAATTTCAGTAAGAGAATTAGCAATTTGTGCTGTTATTATCAAAGTTAGTACTAAAATCAATATTCTTCTTTTCATCTTCCCCCAACTCTAATCTAAAAAAAGAAAATAAAAATTATCTGTTAACAATCCCCGTGATTACTGGAGGCCTATTAACATTCTTGACTTCAATGTTAACCTCTTGGCTGTCTTCATCTGTCCCATCTGATACTGTTACAGTTACCTTATATGTTCCAGCATTATCATAGGTTGTTACCCATTCGCCATCATCACCAACAGGCTCTGATATCTTGAATGTTAGCTCATCCTTATCCGGGTCATTTGCAGTTGGTACTATCAGTATAGTCTCTGTTTCCTTGGCTGTTATGTCCTTTATTGGGTCTAATACAGGCGCCCTATTTACATTCTTTACTGTGATAGACCATATGTTTGTTGTTGTTAATATTCCGTCACTGACATCTATCTTTATTGTATGCGAGCCTGCATCATCATATGTTATTGTGTATGTATACAAATTATCAGTTGAGATTTCTGCACCATCTAGTTTCCATGAATACATCAATTTGTCGCCATTCAAATCGGAAGCTGTTGCGCTGAACTCAATTTTAGAGTTTTCATCCACTTCCAATGTCTTTTCTTTAGGCATGGCTAAATCAATAACTGGTGCCTCTTCCTTTTTATTAACAATCAGTAAAACATCTTGCGAGCTAGAAAGCTCCCCATCAGAGGCAGTTACAGTTACCGTATACTCACCGGCATCCCCATATTTTGTCTGCCATTCGCCATTGTCATTTAAAGGGGAACTGAAGGTGTATGTTAATTTATCTGCATCAGGATCAGATGCTTTTGGGACTAAACTTATTAAATTAGTCTCTTCTACAATAATAACAATTGCTTCTTCTTTTTCCTCCGCTAGTGGGATTTCAACCTCTTCCTCAACTTCTTCAGGAATCTCAATTGCCTCTTCTTCGGTTACTGGAATTTCAGCCTCTTCCTCAACTTCAGAAGGCGCTTCCTCTTCTAATATCTTTATTTCCCCAACCGGAACAAATGTTGTATCCTCCTTCTCCTCTGGCATTTTATACCCGCAAGAACTCAATAAAAACATAGCGGTTATTATAACTATTATCAAGGATATTGGTATATTTTTCATGATTCCCACACCTCCTTATGTGTTATTATTCTAAAATACTAACTAATATTTAAACTTTATGGTAGTCAAAAATATAATGAAATGTCAGAAACTTTCCACCAGTCTTAGACTGGTGGCTAAAAGCCAATTCATTTTTTGGATATGGAAAGTTTCTGAGCATGCTCAAAAACACGCTCCGCCCTTTAGGGCGGGGTGTTTTTGACAAGAAAAAATTCGTCATTCAGTTCAGATAAAAAATAATAAAAATGGGCCTGCTGAGATTCGAACTCAGGACCTTTCGATAGCTAAAAAACCTTTATCAGTCGAACGCACTAGCCAGGCTATGCTACAGGCCCGTGCTCTAAAGATTTTCTTAGAGAATTTATAAACTTTATGTTAATTTTTCTTTAACCAGTCCAAACATAGTAAATTATATAAACATTTGGTATTTCTAATAATGCTATGGAAGTAGACAAAGAGCTAATTGGGAAAGTAGCTTCCTTGGCGAGGCTTAAGCTTACGGATAAGGAAATAGCTAAATTCCTGCCTCAGTTAAAGGAAATTTTGGAATATTTTTCAAAGCTTGATAAAATAGATACAAAAAACACCAAGCCCAGCTTTCAGCCAGTTGAATTAAAAAATTTTACAAGAGAAGATAAAGAAGAAGAATGCTTAACCCAGGACAGGGCTTTAGAAAATTCCCCCAATAAAAAGGATGGCTACTTCAAAGGGCCGAGGGCAGTTTAGGATGAAAATGTACATACTGGTTTTAGGATTGTTAGTCATATTAGCTGGATGTTTAAACCAGCCAACTAAAGGGGCTGATAAGATGGGAAAAATTGCGGTTTTTGAAACAAATAGAGGAAACTTTGAAGTTGAATTATTTACGGAGAAAGCGCCAATAACAACAAATAATTTTATTGAACTGGCCGATAAAGGGTTCTATAATGGCTTAATCTTCCACAGGGTTATTGATGGTTTTATGATTCAAGGTGGAGACCCAAATGGAGATGGGACTGGAGGGCCCGGTTATGAGATTGAAGACGAATTCCATCCTGACTTAAAGCACGACTCAGCTGGAATATTATCAATGGCAAATGCAGGACCTAACACGGGCGGCTCACAATTCTTTATAACATTAGCTCCCACACCATGGCTGGATGGAAAGCATGCTGTTTTTGGCAAAGTCGTCACTGGAATGGATGTTGTTGAAGAAATTGGAAAAGTACCAACTGGTGCAATGGACAAGCCAGTTGAGGATGTTATTATAAAAAAGATAGCTATAAAATAAAATGAGCGCAAAAAAAAATATTTCAAACATCCAAAAGCAGAATAAGATAGATTTTAAGCCAACAAAGAAAAAAATAATACTGTCTTTTATACTATCTTTGCCGCTATCCTTTTTGTTTTTTCTTATATTTCATCTGCGAATCAACAAAGGGATTAGTAACGTAGGTATGCTTTCCCCAGATGAGTTTCATCTTGTTTATGTTATACCAATACTCTCTTTTTTATTTTCATACTTTTTTGTCTCTTGGTTGATATGCCATAACGTAAAGGTCACTTTAGTAAAATAGGCAGAATGACTGACATTAAAAAAATAATTGAAGAAGTGAAAAAAATAGACAAAGAATATCATTATTTTAATGTTATTTCTGAAGAGCTGGCTTTAGGACAGGCAAAGGAATTGGGAATTGAGCCAAAAGGAAGGCTGAATGGAATGGTGGTTTCTGTCAAGGATTGTATTTGTGTAGAAGGAATTGAATCAAGAGCTGGCTCTAAAATTTTAAATGGCTATAAGCCTGTTTTTGACGCAACTGTAATTGAAAAAATCAAAAAAGAAGGCGCAATTATCATAGGAAAAACTTCGCAGGATGAATTTGGATTTGGCGGCTTTAGTGTAAATATGGGGTTGGGATTTAAGATTCCATTAAACCCTTTTGATAAGGAAAGAGCCTGCGGCGGCTCTTCTGGCGGGAGTGCTGGAATCAGCCAGAAGGCTTCTTTTCCTCATGTTAGTTTAGCTGAATCAACTGGCGGCAGCATAGTTAATCCTGCCAGCTTTTGCGGTGTTGTAGGATTATGCCCGACTTACGGCAGGGTTTCAAGGTATGGGTTAATAGATTATGCTAACAGTTTGGATAAAATTGGGCCAATGGGGAAATCTGTTAAAGATGTTGCTTTGATGCTTGAGGTTATAGCTGGATTTGACAAAAACGAGTCAACAACAATAAATGCTCCTGTTGATATGTCAGAAATCCAAAGGATTTCTGAGCATGCTCAAAAACCTTTGGTTTTTGACAAATATACTGATTTTGTTGGCAAGGAGATAAAGGGAATGAAGATTGGGATTATAAAAGAAGCCTTTGGCGAAGGAACAGAGAAAGGGGTAAAGGAAAAAGTAAAAGACGGAATTTCAATCCTAGAAAAAAATGGAGCGAAAACAGAAGAGATTTCATTGCAATTGACAAACAAATACGGAATTGCCTGCTATTATTTAATTGCAATGTCAGAAGCATCTACAAACTTGGCTAAGTACTGCGGCATGCGTTACGGCGCTCATGAAAAATTAGAGGGCAGCTTTAATGAGTACTTTTCTAAAGTAAGGTCAGAAAATTTTGGTGAAGAGGCGAAAAGAAGAATTATTTTAGGAACTTTCGCAAGGATGGCTGGCTACAGGGATGCTTACTATATAAAAGCAATGAAGGTAAGGACAAAAATAATTGAAGAATACAAAAAAGCATTTAAGAAATTTGATGCTTTAGTTTCACCAACAATGCCGATAGTTGCCCCAAAATTTTCTGAGATAGAAAAATTAACGCCTTTGCAGAATTATATGATGGATATTTTAACAGTTGGGCCTAATTTAGCTGGCCTGCCTCATATTACAGTTCCTGTCAAAAAAGACAAGATGCCGATTGGGTTGATGCTTATGGGGGATCATTTGGAAGAGAAAAAGATTATACAGATAGGGAGTGTTTTGGAATGAAATTTACAACTGATGTTGTGATTGGGCTTGAAATTCATATCCAGTTAAATACAGTAACAAAACTATTCTGCTCCTGCCCAACGCAAGGAAGTGAAGAGCCGAACTCAAGAACCTGCCCAGTTTGCTTAGGTCATCCTGGAAGCAAGCCAGTTGTG